>JADJCR010000002.1:0-300000 GCA_016703125.1 Micrococcales bacterium
TGCGCCTCGTGGGTGTCGGCGGCTGTGGCCACGACGTCGTGCCACCACAGGTCCCGGCCCTCGTGCCAGTCGACGGTGTCGCCGGTGCGGCGCACCACGATGACCTTCTCCACGCTGGGACAGTGCTCGAGTGCCTCGTCCACGGCGGGCTTGAGCGGCATCGACGAGCCACGCCGGAACTGCCCATCGGTGGTGATGACCACCTTGGCCTCGGCGTCGTCGATGCGGCTGCGCAGTGCCTCTGCGGAGAAGCCGCCGAACACCACAGAGTGGGGCGCGCCGATGCGGGCGCAGGCCAGCATGGCCACGACGGCCTGCGGGATCATCGGCATGTAGATCGCCACCCGGTCGCCGGCCTCGACGCCGAGGTCGGTCAGCGCGTTCGCGGCCTGGGCCACCTGCTTGGCCAGTTGCGCGTAGGTGATCTCCTGGGCTGCACCGTTCTCCGGCTCGAAGATGATCGCGGTGCGCGAGCCGAGACCGGCGTCCACGTGCCGGTCGACGCAGTTGTACGCGACGTTGAGCCGGCCGCCCACGAACCACTTCGCGAACGGGGCGTCGGACCAGTCGAGCACCTCGTCCCACGGCTGCGTCCAGTCGAGACGCTGCGCCTGCTCGGCCCAGAAGCCGAGCCGGTCGACGGCCGCCTCGTCGTAGATGGCCGGGGTGATGGTGGACTGCGCGACGAAGTCGTCGCTGGGCGGGAAGCTGCGGGTCTCGCTGGCGAGATTCGCGAGGGTGTCGGTCATGGGTGGGGCCTTTCGTGGGTCTGCGGGATGACGGGTGATGAGGCGTCCGGGTGGCGGGGCCAACTTCACGCCACCCGGACGCCTGCTCAGGGGGAGGTCAGTGCGCGACGGTGGCCTTCTCGGCACCCGCGCCGGTCAGCGACCGGACCTCCATCTCGGCGAACTTCACCGCGTCGGACTTGGTCGGGTCGGTCACGCTGCCCAGCCAGCCGAGGAAGAAGGCCAGCGGGATGGAGATCAGCCCCGGGTTGTCCAGCGGGAACCAGTGGAAGTCCACGCCCTGAAGCATCGACGGGCTCTTCGTCGCGCCCTCCGGGATCGGCTTGCCCGACACCACCGGCGAGAAGAGGATCAGCGTGACCGAGGAGATCAAGCCGCCGTAGATGCTCCACAGGGCGCCACGCGTGGTGAAGCCCTTCCAGAACAGCGAGTAGAGGATCGTCGGCAGGTTCGCCGAAGCCGCCACTGCGAAGGCCAGGGCCACCAGGAACGCGATGTTCTGGTCCTTGGCCAGGATGCCACCGATGATCGCGAAGACCCCGATCACGACCGCCGCCCTGCGCGCCACCTTCACCTCGGCGTCGGCCGAGACCTGGCCGCGCTTGATGTAGTTGTTGTAGACATCGTGGGCGAACGACGCGCTGGCGGTGATCGTCAAGCCGGCCACCACCGCGAGGATGGTCGCGAAGGCGACCGCGGAGATGAAGCCCAGCAGCAGCGTGCCGCCGAGTTCGTAGGCCAGCAGCGGCGCCGCGGAGTTCGCCCCGCCCGGCGCGGCCTTGATGACGTCGGAGCCGACCAGAGCGGCGGCACCGAAGCCCAGCACCAGGCTGAACAGGTAGAACAGGCCGATCAGGCTGATCGCCCACACCACGGACTTGCGGGCCTCCTTGGAGGTCGGGACCGTGTAGAAGCGCATCAGCACGTGCGGCAGGCCCGCGGTGCCCAGCACCAGGGCCATCGACAGCGAGATGAAGTCGATCTTGCTCAGCGTGTTGACGCCGTACTTCGCGCCGGGCTCCAGGAGCTTCTCACCCAGCGGGCTGTTGCCGGCGGCCGCACCCATGACGTCGGAGAGGCTGAAGCCGTACTTGCTGAACACCCAGAACGTCATCAGGGCGGCACCGGCGATGAGCAGCACGGCCTTGATGATCTGCACCCAGGTGGTGCCCTTCATCCCGCCGACGAGCACGTAGACGATCATCAGCACGCCGACCACCGCGATCGTCAGGGACTGCCCGACGTTGCCCGTGACCCCCATGAGCAGGCTCACGAGGCCCCCGGCACCGGCCATCTGGGCCAGCAGGTAGAAGAAGGAGACCGCCAGCGTCGAGATGGCTGCCGCCATCCGCACCGGACGCTGCCGCATGCGGAACGCGAGCACGTCGGCCATCGTGAATTTGCCGGTGTTGCGCAGCAGTTCGGCCACCAGCAGCAGGGCCACCAGCCACGCCACGAGGAAGCCGATGGAGTAGAGGAAGCCGTCGAAGCCGGTCAGCGCGATCGCCCCGGTGATCCCGAGGAAACTCGCGGCTGACAGGTAGTCACCGGCGATGGCGGTGCCGTTCTGGCCGCCGGTGAAGGACCGGCCGCCGGTGTAGTAGTCGGCGGCGGTCTTGTTCTGGCGCGAGGCCCGGATCACGATGACCATCGTCACGGCGACGAACGCCAGGAAGATGGCCATGTTCACCACGGGGCTGCCTGCAGTTGCATTCATCGGTTGGTTCCTTCCAGGTCCTCACGGATCTCCATGGCCAGCGGGTCGAGCTTGCGGTTGGCGTGGCGCACGTACAGCCACGTGATGAGCCCGGTGGACACGAACTGCAGCAGTCCGAAGATGACGCCGCGGTTGACATTGCCCCAGACCGGTTGCGCCATCCACTGGGGCGCGAACACCGCGGTCAGCACGAAGGTGAAATACCAGACGAGGAACGCCACGGTCATCGGGAACGCGAACCCGCGGTACCGCTTGCGCAGCTCGATGAACTCCGGACTCCTCTGCGCCTTGACGTACGCCTCCGGATCGGGGACGCCCCCGACCTTCAGCGGATCCTGGTTGATGGTCATGGGTCCCTGCCTTTGCGTTCGAGTGGAGCGGGTGCTCCGGTGGTGACACGTTATGGACCCCCCGGGCCCGCCGGAACCCGTTGACGGGCCCCTTGCGGCCAGTGGTGTGATGCGGCCCACAGGTGGTCGGCGGGCATGCGACGAACGGCGCGGGGACGACGACGAACGGCACGGGGGTGGCGGTCATTGTGACGAAGGTGCGGGGCCCTGGCGGTGGTTTGTCACGACGGTGCGCGGTCCGCCGGCCCACACCCCGCACCGTCGTCGCAGAACGGGCCGGGTGGGACGCACCATCGCCACAATCGCGTGGGGTCTTGAGCCGGTGATCATGTAACGCCATGATTGGGCGGTGAACACCACCACCACGATCCTGGTCTCCGTCATCGTCCCGGTCGTCATCATCATCGGCGCCCTGTTCTTCGTCCGCAACGCCACCGGCGGCGGGAGGAAGAAGCAGGAGCAGGCGATGAACCTCGCCGCCTCCGGGAAGAAGGCGCGGGCGAAGATCCTGCGCATCGACCCCACCGGGATGGTCATCAACAACATCAACATCCAGTGCTGGCTGACGTTCCTGCTCGAACCGCTCGACGGTTCGCCCGCTTTCCAGGCCCAGAAGAAGGTCGTGGTCCCGCAGACGAACATGCCGCGGGTGGGCGACATGTGGCCGGCCTGGTACGAAGCCAACGATCCGAACACGTTCGCGGTCGGCATGCCCGATGGCGCCTCGCCGGAGCAGATCCCGCTCTTCCGCGAGTTCGGCATCCCGCACCCCCTGGATGCGTCATCGCAGGCAGCTCCCGCCCCGACGACGGCCCCGTGGACGAGCTGCAGCGCCTGGCCCAGATGAAGGCGGACGGCCTGCTCACCGACGAGGAGTTCGCCGCGGCGAAAGCCAAACTGCTCGGGGGCTGAACGGCCCTTAGCCCGTGTTCCGGCAGCACCCGCGGCTACCGTGAGCACCCCGGCGACGGGAGGAGTCCGATGGCCGCAAGAACAGGGGTTGCGGTGCTGGCCGTCGTCCTCGGCATCGCACTGGCGGGCGCGGGCACTGCGACCGCCGCCCGGTTCATCACCAGCAAGGACATCAAGAACGGCACCATCAAAGCCAAGGACCTGTCGCCAGGGCTGCGCGCACTCAAGCGAACCGGCGCCCGGGGCCCCAGGGAGCCCCGGACCCAGGGAGACCCCCGGACCCAAGGGAGACCAGGGGCGGCCAGATCTCGCCTGTTGACCTTCGCGGATTCCGCGGTGAACGGCCGCATCACCCTGTCCGGCGGCAACCAGGTCGTCACATCCACCGCCCAGCAACTCGACCAACGCCAACGGCGCCATCGGCGGACCACTGGCGACTCCCGCCGGGCCCGGGAAGTTCACGTGACCCAGCACCGTCCGGGTGAAGACGCAAGGAGGGGGTAGCTACACCTGCGCCCTGCAAGTCTCCAGTAACGGCAGCAGCTTCTTCGACCTCGACGACAGCGAATCGTCACCACCAGCGTTCTGCGCCTATCAATAGCCCAGGGCGCTTTCCTCAACAACACCCCCGTGTCCTGGAACTACCGGGTGGTCTGCAATGGCGCGGCGACCCGGAAGGTTATCGATGCCGACCTCACCGTGATCGGCGCGGTGCAGGCTCTGTGAGACTCAACTCTGATCGCGCAGGGTCCGCTTCAAACCCTCGGTGATCGCGCGCAGCACCGAAACCCGGGCGAAGTACTTGCTGTTGGCGGGGATCACGTGCCACCGCGCGCCGTCGGTGGTGGTCCGCAGCACCATCTGGTCGATGGCCTGCACGTAGTCGTCCCACTTCTCGCGGTTGCGGTAGTCCTCTTCGGTGATCTTGTGCTGCTTGTACGGAGTCTGCTCGCGCGCCTGGAACCGGGCGAGCTGCTCCTCCTGGGAGATGTGCAGCCAGAACTTGGCCACGAAGTAGCCGCGTTCCACCAGTTGCGACTCGAAGTCGTTGATCTCGTCGTAGGCGCGCTGCCATTCCGAGGGGTCGGCGAAACCCTCGACCCGCTCCACCAGCACCCGGCCGTACCAGGTGCGGTCGAAGATGGCGAACCTTCCGGCCGGCGGCAGGTGCCGCCAGAACCGCCACAGGTAGGGGTAGCGCAGTTCCTCCGGGGTCGGCGCCGCCACCGGAATGGTGCGGTAGTCGCCCGCCTCCAGTGCCTGCGTCACTCGCCGGATCACCCCGCCCTTGCCGGCGGCGTCCCAGCCTTCGAAAGCCAGCACAGTGCTGATGCCGCGGCTCCGCGCCTCGATCGACAACTTGTACAGCCGGCGTTGCTGCTTCGCCAGTTCCCGGCGGTAGGTCTGCTTGTCGAGGTCCTGCGTCAGGTCCACGCCACTGAGCACGGTCGTCTCGGCGTCGAGGTCACCGAAGACCGACTGCGCCACCGACGGCCCCGTGACCGGCTTCTGCTCCAGCCGCGCCGTCAGTGCCGCCAGGATGGTACGGGCCACGGTGAGGTCCCGGTAGCGGTCATCGGTGGACTCCACGATCGTCCACGGCGCGCCAGGTGCGCTCGTCTCGCGCAGGATGCGCTCCACCACCGGCAGGGACGGGCTCATCTTTTCCAGTGCAGCCCAGTCGCGCTGGTCGATCCACCAGCCGGTCGCCGGGTCCTTCTCCGCCGCACGGAGCTTCCTTCGCTGCTTCTTCTCCGGGGTGTGGAGGAAGAACTTGAGGACCAGCGCGCCGTCGGCCACGAGTTCGGACTGCATGACGGCAACGTGGCGCAGCCACTTGCTGAAGTCCTCCTCGGTGATCTCGTCATTGACGCGCATCGACGCGGTGCGCATCAGCCCGCCGGCGAAGATGGCGCACTGCCCCTTGGGCGGCAGCGCATGCCAGAGCCGCCACAACGTCGGCCGCTCCGCCTCCTCCTGGGTGTGCTCGGCGAACACCCGAGTACTCACGAAGCGGGTGTCCATCCACTCGTTGAGCCGGTTGACCATCTCGTTGGCCGCGAGCCGGTCGTCGCCCGCGATCCAGATGATGACGGGGAAGTCGGCGTTGCGCAGGTCGTACTGCGCATTGACCAGGCCGACCCGGATGTCGGGGACTGCGGCTTTGTACTGCTCCTTGGCGACTTTGTTGCCGACTTCGGAAACCTCGAGCATGGGCGGACCTCCTGGGTTGCCGACGAGTATTCCAACTCCGGGGGGTCGGGCGCGTGGTGAACGGAAGGTGAGCGACGAATGTACGGGTTCGGCGCTCGGGAGCCGCCGCAGCCCAAGGCGGGAGTGAAACCTCCACCCGGGAGGGATACAGACCGGTTCGATCGCTCCCCGGTTTCCGGATCACTCCCGGCTGCAGCTGGCGCGCACTCCGGGCCCACCGGCGCCCGGCGGACCGGTTGGACCACTCCCCACTGAAGGCAGCGGCCCACCAGCGCCCGACGCTACGGCCTGATCACCCAGGTCCGCCGCCACGTGTTGCGGTTCCACGTGTCCTTGTACTTCGGCTTCGGAACGGCAGTGATCCACACGGTGACCTTGACCTTGCGGTAGCCGAACACCTTCACCTTGACCGCGCCGTTCTTGGTCACCTTGGTGCGACAGTAGCTGACCTCACCGGCGGCAGAGCTTCCAACTGGACGGCACTTGGTGCGGTACTTCAGCGTGCCGTACTTGTTCGTCTTGGACGCCTTGACGCAGGTGCCGCCCTTGCAGTTCTTGACCGGGTCGACGTTGATCGGCAACTGCTTGGTCACCGTCACCGTGGCCTTCGCCACCGCGGACACGTCGGCGCCCACGACCTGACCGGCGTTCCACGGCGAACCGGTGGCAGTCACTGTGTTCGTGGTCTTCTTCGTGATCCGCGTCGTGCAGGTGTAGATCCACGTCTTGTCGGGCCAGCCCTCGCCGCTGGCCGAGGAGGTCAGCAGGCCGTCGCCGTTGTCGTCGCCACTCACGTACGTCACCGGCGAGCACTTGTCGTCGCTCATCCGGATGTTCGCCAGCGGCATCGTGCCGGCGTTGGTGACCTCGTAGCGGTAGGTGACCTTGCCGCCCTCGTCCACCTGCGTCGCCGATGGCGTCTTGGTCACCGCGATCGCGGGGTTCAAACGACCACCCACGACCAGGACCGTCACCGATGTCGAGTCCGTCACCTTCCCGCCGCTCGGCGTCGTGCCTGTGGCTTCCGCGACGTTGGTGGTGTCGTCGGTCAGCGGGCTCACGCACCGGAACGTCCACTCGTCACCCGGCTTCATGACCCCGTCACCGTCGTCGCCGGAAACGTAGGTCACGGGCGCGCACTTGTCGTCGACGACAGTGACGTCGGTGAGATCGACGGTGCCGTCGTTCATCGCGGTGTAGGTGAAGGTCACCGGGGTGCCCTTCGGGACCAGTTCCGCGCTCGGGCTCTTCTTGATGGCGATGCTGCCCTTGTAGCTCTTCACCGTCGCGTGGTCGGAGTCCTCCGCAAGCCCACCGAGGATGGGCTCGACGGCGGTGACCACCACGGTGTTCGTGACCGTGCTGATGCCGTTGAAGACGGCCTTGCACGTGTAGATCCACGTCTCGCCGGGATCCACCATGCCGTCGCCGCTGGTGTCACCGGACTGGTACTGCACCGGTGCGCACTTGTTGTCGGTGACGTCCAGGACATCCATCGGTACGGTGGCAGCGCCCGAGGTCACCTCGTAGGTGTAGGTGACCTCCGTGCCCAACGGGACCAGCAACGTGCCGTCCTTCATCACCCCGCCAGGAGCCGACGGGGTCTTGGTGATGGCGATGCCCTTCTGGATCACCTCGACGTCGGCGGTGGCGGTGGCCTGCATCGGCTCACCGGTCTGCTTGTCCCCGCTGTCCGGGCTGGCAGCGATGAACGGCGTGCCGGTGAACGTCGCAGTATTGGTGGTGTCGGCGCTGATCGGCATCGAACACAGGTAACGCCACGACTCGCCCACGTCGAGCACCGCGTCGCCGCCGACGTCCCCGGAGTGGTAACCCACCGGCGAGCACGTGTCATCGGTGATCCAGTCGTCGAGTCCGGCCGGACCCTCGAAAGGCGTCTGCCCGGTGTTCGTCGCGACGTAGGTGTACGTCACGCCAGTGCCCGGGTAGACCACGGGCTGGTCAACGGTCTTGACCAGATCGAGGGCCGGTACGAGCACCTCGACGGTAGCCGTGTCAGTGGCAGTGATCTGCCCGTCAGGCCCCTGCATCGTCGCGAGCGCCACGTTCGTCGCCGTGTTGGCCGTCATCGCGCTCACCGTGCACGTGAATGACCACGACTCGCCGGGAGCCATCGTCGGTGGGGTGCCGCCGCTGACGTACGTAACGGGACTGCACCTGTCGTCTTCGATCGTGTCGTTGAGGGCCCCGACGGTGTTCACGTTCACGTTCCCGGAGTTCGTCACGGTGTACGTGTAGATCACCGGCTTGCCCTCCAGCACCACCTGGCGGTCCGGCGTCTTCACAAGCGTGATCTGCGGGTCGTACTCGAAGAAGTCGGCGAACGTGCACACCGCCTGCTCTCCGGGCGCCAGATCCACCGTGGCCCCGAGTTCCGGGGTGTAATCCACGGCCGCCGCGGTCCCGACGCAGGTCGGGTGCTCGCCCTCCGGGCCGTCGAGGTACCAGTCGGCCGGCAGGTCTACCTCCGCGACGGTGTACTGGCCGGCGCTCAGACCGGTGGCGCTGCGGCTCTGCTGGTCGCGCAGCGTGAAGTCGGCACCGGCGGTCCACTCGAAGTCGAAGTCCTGCGACGGGTCGTCCGGGGCCTCCTTGACCACCGTGAGAGTGGCGTCCTTGACGTCGGTGAACGTGCAGGTGATCGTGTCACCGGGGTCGATGTTCACGTCGACGTGGCCCCCGGCAGCGGTGAAGTCCGTGCTCCCCACGACATCGCCACCGTTGACGCACTCGATGTCCGTGAGGTTCCAGCCGGCCGGCAGCGGTCCCGGCTCGGCGAAGCGGAACGACTCACCGTCGGCTGCCGGATGCACGGTCATCGTCTTCACCGCGATGTCACCGTCAGGTGCCAGCGTGAACGACTCGTCTGCGGGGCTCACCCCACCGTCGTCGCCACTGGCCGCGAAGGCGAACTGCGTGCCGTCGGCGGGATCGGCGGCCTTCACGATCTGGACCGTGGCGGCTGGGACCTTGACGTCGCTGTAGGTGCAGTCGACGTCCTCACCGGCACCCATCGTGAAACTCGCCTCGCCGGTGGCCAGATCGTGGGCCGGACCCGTGGTGCCGTCACAAGTGATGTCCGACAGCGACCAGCGGTCCGGCGCGGCGGTCGGCACGTCCTCGGTGACCGTGATCACGGTGCCCGCGACGATGCCCGCGTACACCTGCGGGCTCCCGCCGCCAGTCAGTGAGAACGTTCCCGGGGTGACGCCGGTGGCGGTGAAGTCGAACCCCCGCGCCGACGCCACGTCGGTGACCTTGTCGACCGACAGCGTGCCGAGCTGCTGGTTCTCGAACACGCAGACACCGACCTCACCTTCGCCGAGCGTGATGGTCACCCCGCCAGTGTCGAGGTCACCGCCCTGGAGGTCGGATGGATCGGTGTTCTTCACGCAGTCGAGTTCGGTGAGCCGCCAACCGGGCTTGCCCGCTTCACTGACGGTGTAGTCCACGGTGCCGGTGCCCGGATTGACCTCGAAGCCCTGGTAGTCGCCGCCGCCGAGTGAGAAGTCCTCGTCGAACGCCGCACCGTCGGTCGCGTTGAAGTCGAACGTCGCCGAGGAGTCGGCCGGGTCGGTGTTCTTCATCACGAACAGGTAGGCCGGGGACGGGTCCCGGGTGTTGACGTATGTGCACACCACGTCGGCGCCGTACCCGAGGTCGCCGGTGACCACGCCGGTCAGCGGGTCCGCGGTGAGGTCCTGCGACCCAGCGCCGGTGCATTCCAGCGACGTCAGTGCCCAGCCCGACTGGGACGCCTCAGTGACTGTCAGCGCGTCGCCGGGCGCGACGTCGGTGAACACCTCGGTCTGGTTGTTGCCCAACGCGAAGTCCGTGCCGCCCAGCGCACCGGACGGCGTGAAACTGAACTCCGTGTCGTCGGCGGGGTCATCCGGGTTGATGACGGTCTTCGCGACGGTCAGCCGCGGATATTGCTGGTTGACGTAGGTGCAGACTGCCGAGTCACCCGGGGTCAGCAGCACATCGACCGCACCGGTACCGGTGTCCCCGAGGACCGGGTTCTGCGGGTCGCTGGCCAGGACGCATTCGATGTCGGTGAGGGCGAAGCCGCTGTCCCCGGCCGGTGGCGCGGGCTGGCTGCCCTCGGTGACGGTGTAGGTGTCACCGGCCGCAGCGGGACGCACCGTGTAGGACGTGGCATCGCCGAGGCCGAGGTCGAAGGAATCGTTTCCGGGCTGGCCGGGATCGACCAGGCCGACGCCCTGGACTTCGAAGGGGAACAACGGGTCCCAGGTCGCAGGAACGTCGTCCTTGACCACCGTCAGGGTCGCCGGCGGAAGTTCCCCGTTGGTGTAGACGCAGTCGGCCTGCTCACCGTAGGCCAGGTCGACCGTCACCGCGCCGGTGTCGACGTTGCTGCTGACCACCGTGGTGCCGCTGCAGGAGATCGCGTCGAGCTCCCAGCCGGCCGGCACCTCGTCCTCGGTGATGCTCACCTGGCCCGGTGCGATGCCCGTGTAGGTCTGGCTCTGCCCGTCGGTCAATGTGAAGGTCGCCGGGCTCAGACCTGCGCTGAAGCCGAACTCCGCCAGGGACCCGGCGGGGCTGGTCTGCTTGGTGATCGTCAACGACGGCCGGCGTTCGTTGGTGAAGGTGCAGGTCACGTCCTCCTCGGGCAGGATCGTGACCTTCACCTGGCCCCCGGTCACGGAGGTCGGCGCCTTGTCGCACGTCAGGTCCGTCAGATCCCAGCCCGAGACCGCCGACTCGGTGATGGTGTACTCGCTGCCGCCACCGTCCGGGCCGTCGAGAGCGATGTTGCGGCTCGCCGGTGGGGTGGTCGGCGCGCTCGAGGTGTTGAGGTCGAAGGCCTGATCGCCCGCAGGCACCCCCTGACCGCTGACGGTGAACGGGAAGTCCTGGTCCACCTCGCCGGGGTTGGTGACCTTGACGATGCGCAGGTTGGCCGCCCGGTCGATGTTGATCGTCATCCGGTCACCGTCGGTGACCGGCCCGTCGTTCTGCGCCCGGTCCTGCGGATTCGACCACTTCGCGGTGACGGTGGCGACGTTCGTGACCGACGAGACCGTGCTCGGCGGGTTGAGCACCTCGGTGCACTCGTAGGTCCACGTCTGCCCCACCGGGAGGGTGGTCCCGCTGCCGCTGACTCGCGTCACCGGGTCGCATCTGTCGTCCAGCACGCCGACGGTCTGGAGCACGTCGTTGCCCGTGTTCGTCACCGTGTAGACGTAGGTGACCCGCGTGCCGGCCGGGACGTTGCCGCCGTCGGGGATGACCACATCGGTGCCGGCCTTCCTTGCGGTCTTCTCGAGGTGGATGGCCGGCGTCTTGACTTCGATGGACTCATCGGCCGCGCCGGTCACGGTGGTGCCGTTCGGGTCGATCCCGATCACCGTGACGCTGTTGGTGTGCTCCAGCGGCGTGCTCACTGTGGCGACCGGACCGATCTTCGCCTGGCAGGTGTAGGTCCACTCCTCGCCCGGTGGCAGGGCACCCGGTGCGCCGGGACCGCTGGGCGCGGAGATGCTCGCGCACTGCGGATCCACCGGCTTAGCGATCGTCAGGGGGGTGTTGCCGGTGTTGGCCACCGTGAAGGTGTACTCCTCGTTCCACCCTGCGGCGTTGCCGCGCACGGGGTCGTCCTCAGCCACCTTCGTGACCTGCAGCGCCGGCGCGTAGTCGAAGTCGTTGTACAGCATGCACGACGCCACGTCCGAAGGGTTCATGTCGAACTGGAACGAGGGGTCCTGGTTGCTCAGCGTCCCGTCCAGCGACGTGGTGGACCCGTTCTCGGCCTTGATCTCGCAGCGCCAGCGATCAGCGGTGAAGTCGGTCTGGACCGCCTCCGACACCGTCACCGTGGCTTTCTGGCTGGCGACCTTCGGTTTCCACTGGAACGCCGCCGTCCCCTGCGCGCCCGACGTCGCCCGGGTCTGTGCGCTGTTGTCCGGGCCGGTGGGGTCGACCCACGAGAAGCCGCCCTGAACGCTGGGCTGGACGGTGACGTCCCAGCCGGTGGTCGGGACGTAGTCGGCACCGCTGCTGGTCTGGGCCAGCTTCTGCACCGTGACGCTGTTGCCGCACAGCGAGGTGACCACCGAGCGCAGGAAGGCGCCGAGGGCCGCGAAGTCGGTGAATGCCACCGCGTCGACCTCGTTGATCGTCTTGCCGGCCAGCGCCGCTGCCGACTTCTCCAGCACCGGCCCGGAAATCTTCTTCAACCGGTCCTGCGAAGCGGTGCTGGTCAGCCCGTTGCCGACACCCACCACGAGCATGCGGGTACCGCGCGCCTTCAGCGCGTTCGCCTGCGTGATGGCGTTGTCCAGCGCGGTGCCGGTGGAGGAGGTGTTGACGTTGGTGCGCGTGGAGTTGACGTTGTACGCCGTGGGGTCGCCGTCAGTGATGAAAAGGGCCAGTTCCGGGGTGTCTATCCCCTTGATCCCGTCCTCCCAGTTCGTCCAGGTGAGGGCGCTGTTCTGGATGGAGCCGCCGTTGTAGATGTTGACACCGGCCGGCCGGGGCGGCGGCGGGGTGTAGTAGTTGGCCAGCGCCTGGGACAGTGCCCCACCACTGCCGGTCGTGCTCGCGTTCACGGGTACCCGACTGCTCAATTGTCCGGAGAACGTGGCGAACTGGGTGATCCGCAAGGTGGAGTTGGTGTCCTTCAGCGCCGCCGTGAGGTCGCGCCCGGCGTTGCGCACCGTGTTCACCGCTCCGGCGGACTGGATGGAACCCGACGCGTCCAGGATGAGCGTCGCGTCCAGCCCGCAGGTCTCGTCGATCGCGGGGTTCGGGGCCGGGGTCACCGCCGCGGCCTGCGCCTGCGGGGTCTGGGCGACACCCGGGGGCGCGGCCACCAGACCGGTGACGAGCAACGATCCGACTGCGACGCCCACGAATCCCCGACGCACGGCGGACCCCCTTCACTCCCGGTGCTTGCGCAGGTGATCTTGGCAGCCGCCCAGTCGCGGTGGCGCGCTGAGCCGATCAGGCACCCCAGGGCACGCCTCGGGTGGTCACGGGCTGTGATGCAGGCCGGCCGGAGCAGGCGGGCCCAGAGTCACCCCGCGAGGAACGACAACCGCACCGTCCGCCGCGGGTTGTCCCCGTTGGGGTCGACCAGGACGATGCTCTGCCAGACCCCCAGCGCCAGCCGGCCGCCCACCACCGGGACCGAGACGCTCGGCGCGACGAAGGCGGGCAGGACATGATCGCGGCCGTGCCCGACGCTGCCGTGGCGGTGGCGGTAGATGTCTGCGGTGGGCAGCAACCGCTCGAGGGCGTCGGCCAGGTCGGGCTCACTGCCGGCTCCGGTCTCGATGAGGGCGACGCCGGCCGTGGCGTGCGGCACGAAGACGTTGAGCAGCCCGTCGCCCTGACCGGAGACGAAAGCCTGGGCCTCGCCGGTGAGGTCGGTGACCAGCCGGTCGCGGCTGTGGACGGCCAACTCGACGGTGTGCATCAGCCGACGGTCACCTCGGTGACCCGCCCGTCCACAACGGTGGCGTTCAGCCGGTCGGGCCGGTAGTCCATGGTCACCGGCCTGCTCTCTCCGTCCACGGAAACGACCCGGAACGCATACCCCTCGTCCTGCGCTGCCGTCCGGGCACGGGCGAGCTTCATCCCCACCAGGGTGGCGCCGTAAACCGCCGGCGAGTCCGGCTGCGCGAATCGGACAACCGCTTCTCGCCCGGTCCGCAGCGTCAGTTGCACCTCGTCGCTGTCGTAGTACTCGGCCCGCTCCAGCGCTGTGAAGTACTGCTGCTCCGCCTCCATCTGCGCCGCCGATCCGCCCATCTCGGTGCTGGTGATCGGCCCGATGTCGATACCGCCGTCCTCGGTCGCGGTGAATGGCGCGGAGTAGGTGTTGACGGCGGCCTTGCCGGTCACCTGTCCGTCCGCAAAGGTGATTGTCACGTCCTTACCGAGAGCGGCCGGACCCACGAGCAACCACTCCGACCCGGGCGCCAAGGCCTGCGGCACCGGGGCCGACGGCGTCACGCTCGGCTCGGGTGTCGGCGAACCGCCGTTGCACGCGGTCAGCATCAGAACTGCCCCGAGGACGATCATCCCGCGCACGGTCCTCACCTCTCCGTCACTTGAGCTTCCCGGTCGGCCTTCGCCGCCAGCGCGCCGATCTCCTCGGCGAAGTCCCCCCACAACTCACGCGGTAGGTCGTGACCCATGCCCGAGTACCCGACGAACTTGGCGTTCGGCAGGTGCCTGGCGATCGCCAACCCGCCACTGGGCGCCACGAGCGGGTCGTGCAGGCCGTGGATCACCAGCGTGGGCAGGCGCAGGCGGCGCAATTTGGCCGTGCGGTCGGGCTGGCCGGCGATCGCCGCCAGTTGTCGCACATACCCGTGCCCGTCGAGACCCCGGTCGTAGGATCGCCCGCCAAGTTCCATCAGGTACTCCTCGTCGAAGGCGTACCCCTTGGACCCGATGATGCGGAAGGTCTCCACCGCAGCCTGCTGCGCGGTGGTCCGGTCGTTGACCACCCGGCGCTTGGTCAACCGGCTGAACACCGCGGGTTTCGGGTTGCCCACCCGTCGCGAGCCCGTGGAGGTCATGATCAACGTCAGGCTGCGGACCCGCCGCGGCTGCGCGACCGCCACCGTCTGGGCGATGAACCCGCCCATGGACGCACCGACCACATGCGCGGAGTTCATGCCAAGTTCGTCCATCAACGCCAGGGCATCGCCAGCCATGTCGTCGATGGTGTACGGGGGCTTGCGCCGCCGCAGCGTCACGTCGATGAACGACGGCGCCGGCAGGTCCGACATGTGTGTGGACAGGCCGGTGTCCCGGTTGTCGTAACGCACGACCCAGTAACCTCTGGCGGCGAGGTCCTCGCACAACTCGTCGGGCCAGGCGATCATCTGCGTGCCCAGGCCCATGATCAGCAGCATCGGCGTGCCCGCAGGGTCGCCGAACGTCTCGTAAGCCAACTCGATACCGTTGGCCCGCACCTTCTTCGCGTTCATCCCCTTCAGGCTACGCCGAACCCATGTCACCGAACGCCCACTGGTACGCCTCGAGGAACCGTGTCCCCCACGCCCGCTCGTCGTGGCGGGCCCCCGCGATGACCCGTGCGAGCACGTGGCGGTGCCCGGCCTCCTGCACGGTCAGGCGCAGTTCATCGAGGTGGTCGAGCAGCACCTGGCTACCGCAGAAGTCCAGCCGCTCCCGATCACCCATGTCGAGGTAGATGTGCTGGGTGGGCCGGGCACCGGCGGCCACGACGGCATCGCGCAACTCGTACCCGCGCATGGGGGCGTCGAGTGCCACCGGTGAGAACGCGAGCACCTTCGAGACCTGTCGCTGATACTGCGAACCCACGTACAGCGCCATGTACCCACCCATCGAGGAGCCCGCCACAGCCACGTCGCGGCGGTCCCTGCTGGCCCGGTAGGTCCGTTCCACGAGGTCCTTGACCGGACCCATCAGGAAGGCCGCGGTCTCGTCGCCGTAGCCGCCGATGCGCTTGAGCAGCCTGGCATCGGGACGCGTGCGGTACTCCCAGTCGCTGATCGTGTACATGGCGAACCGCTAGTACTTGTTCTGCGGGGCGTCGATCCCGACGACGATGGCCGGCTCACCTGCCTGCGCCGTCTGCAGCCACTGCATCGTCTCGTCGATGCGCCACTCCTTGTCGTACGTCGACGTGGTGCGGTCGAAGAGGTTGTGCCCGTCGAACATGTAGACGACGCGGTAGTGGCGTCGCGTCCATTCGTAGTCGGCGGGCAGGTAGATGCGCACCGTGACCCGGCGGTCGCGCAGCAGCAGCGAGGTGACGTCGATGCGCCCAGCGATGGTGGATCGATGCCGTCGGGCCATGGTGCGCAGGCTACCGGCCCGCGCTACAGCGCTGGGCGCTGCGGATCCAGCACCGTCGCAGGGTCGAAGAAGCGCTTGAGCATCCGCTGCTGGCTCAACATGGACAGCCCGTCCACATGCACCCGCGCCTGGACGGCGTACCCGTCGTCAACCTGCGTGTACGCGGTCGGCCCGATCGTGCAGAAGATGCGGAAGCCGGCCTTGCGCAGGTACGCCAGTGACGCTCCTGCCGCCGGGGAACCGTACGGGTAGACGAGCACCCGGGCGTTCCGGCCGATCAGGGGCTGCACGTACCGCTCCCAGCGGTCGGTGTCGTTGACCACCTGCTGGTAGGCCACCCTGCCGAGGTCGGGGTGGGCATAGGTGTGCGAACCGAACGCCCAGCCGGTTGCCTTCAGTTGTTGCACGACCGGCGCGACCCGGCGCTGCTCGCGAAGCGCGCGCTTGCCGTCACCGGACGTCCGGTAGCCGAGGATGCCTTCGAACCCGGTGAGCGCGATGGTGCCTTTCGCCCCGTCGACCGAGAAGTCCGGGTGGCGGGCGACGAACCGGTCGAGGATCGGGACGATCTCGGAGGCGCGCGACACCACCGTCGTCCCGTCCGGTCGAGTGCGCTGCGCGGCGATCACGCCGGCGTCGTCGAGCACCAACTTGGAGTTCAGGTGGTTGTCGACCATGTACTGCGGGTAGTTCAAGTCGTCGATGGTGATGACCAGCGGCTTCTTGCCCTCCGGCAGCATCAGCGGTGCCCGCCGGAACACCTTGCCGCGGGGCGTCTGCACGGTGCGGAAGAGCGACTCGAGGTCGACGAGCACCCAGTCGTTGGCATACAGCTGCGGCACGATCTTGCGGAACTCGCGAGCGGTGACCATCCACTTGTTGAACTCTGCCGGCTGGGTCCCGCGGTGCAG
Source organism: Micrococcales bacterium (assembly GCA_016703125.1). Classification (NCBI taxonomy): domain Bacteria; kingdom Bacillati; phylum Actinomycetota; class Actinomycetes; order Micrococcales; species Micrococcales bacterium. The sequence continues at coordinate 16,697 of JADJCR010000002.1, forward strand.
GGTGTACTTCGGCTCGGGCAGCAGCGGATGGAAGAAGATGTGTTCCACGGGTCCGCGGTAGCGCACGAGGGGCGTGTCGTCGGCCACGGCCGGACCAGCGGCGAGCACTGTGGCCAGAGCCAGAACCGGGACCACCCGCGAAGCCTTCACAGATTCACGGTAGGCGTGTGCCGTCGCGGAGCCGGCGATTCCGCACGCCGTGTCGCTGGACTGTCGCTGGCTTCAGCCGACGCGCGCCGCCGCCATCGCGGCCAGTTGCTGCGCCTGCTCGACCGTCGCGCCCTCGAGCCCGATCTGCACCGAGATGAACCGGTCACCCACCAGCATCCCGATCACCGGTGACTGCGTCTCCTCGTTGATGACGACATACGCCTTGTCGGCGCCCGCGACGTCCGTCGGCTCGGCCTCCCCGCCGAAGTACGCCGTGGCCAGTTCGACGTTGGTGTCGTAGGACTCCTGCCCGTCGATCTGCGACACCGCCACGGCGACCAGCGCGATCGGCAGTTCCACGCCGCTGCTGTCGTCGGTCATGGTGTAGGTGCAGGTCACGATCTGGCGGGCGTCGTCGGTTTCCTGTTCGCCCTCGCCGAAGTCGCTGTCGAGCACCTGGTTGATCTCCTGTGCGGTGAGCAGGCCGCACGCGTCGTCGGCGGCCACGGGCGTCACCGAGGTCGGGGCGGCGGACGTCGCAGCCATCGACTCCGCGGGGGGCTCGGGATTGGTCGGCGACCCGCCACACCCCGCCAGGGCCAGCCCGCAGGTGAGCGCACCGGCTGCCATCAGCATCCTCATGGGCACGCAACCTAGCAGCACGGCCCGAGACCCGGCGCGCTAACGGCTACCCTGAAGGAGCGCGCGTCGCCCGATGCTTCAAGCGCCGGCGATAACGACTGGAGACCGCGACTGTGAACGACATCCCCACCGCCCGATTCGAAGACCTCGGCTTGAGCGAGGCGATCCTGGCCGCGCTGCGCGAGGTCGGCTACGAGACCGCCACCCCCATCCAGACCGCGACGATCCCGCCGCTGCTGGCGGGCCGGGACGTGGTCGGACTGGCACAGACGGGCACCGGCAAGACCGCTGCCTTCGCGCTGCCGATCCTCGACCGGCTCGACCTGGACCAGAAGCCGCCGCAGGCACTGGTGCTGGCGCCCACCAGGGAACTGGCGTTGCAGGTCTGTGAGGCCTTCGAACGCTACGCGGCCGGCAGCCCCGGCATCCGGGTGCTGCCCGTGTACGGCGGGCAGGGCTACGGCGTGCAACTCAACGCCCTGCGCCGCGGCGTGCACGTCGTCGTCGGCACCCCGGGGCGCATCATGGACCACCTCGAGCGGGGCACGCTGGACCTGTCCCACCTGCGTTTCCTGGTCCTCGACGAGGCCGACGAGATGCTCAATATGGGGTTCGCGGAGGACGTGGAGACGATCCTCGCGAAGACACCGGCGGAGAAGAACGTGGCGCTGTTCTCCGCGACCCTGCCCAAACAGATCCGGCGACTGGCCACGAAGTACCTGCGCGATCCGCTCGAGATCACCGTGGCGAACACGAAGACGACCGCGCCGAACATCACCCAGCGCTACCTGGTCGTGTCCTACCCGCAGAAGGTTGACGCCCTCACCCGCATCCTCGAGGTCGAGGACTTCGAAGCGATACTCGTGTTCGTCCGTACGAAGAACGAGACCGAGACCCTGGCCGAGAAGTTGCGGGCACGCGGGTTCTCAGCGATGGCGATCAACGGCGACGTCCCGCAGGCTCAACGCGAACGCACGGTCAACGAGTTGAAGTCCGGTGGCTTGGACATCCTCGTGGCCACCGACGTGGCCGCCCGCGGACTGGACGTCGAACGGATCAGCCACGTCGTCAATTTCGACATCCCCACCGACACCGAGTCCTACGTGCACCGCATCGGCCGCACCGGGCGGGCGGGCCGCAGCGGCGACGCGATCTCGTTCGTGACCCCGCGCGAGCGACGGCTGCTCAACTCCATCGAGAGAGCCACCCGGCAGTCGCTGACTGCGATGCAACTGCCCACGGTGGAGGACATCAACACGTCGCGACTCGCGCGTTTCGACGACGCGATCACGCAGGCGCTGGAGTCCGAGGACTTGGGGTTCTTCCGCGAGGTGGTCGCCCACTATGTACGCCACAACGACGTGCCCGAGGCCGATGTGGCGGCCGCCCTGGCGCTGGTGCTGCAGGGCGACGAACCGCTGTTGCTGGCGGACGAACCGGATGCCGTGCGGGCACCGGCCGACCGGCGGGGCCCGACAGCAGAACGTGCCACCTACCGCATCAGCGTGGGCCGGCGGCAGAAGGCGCAGCCGGGTCAGATCGTCGGTGCGCTGGCCAACGAAGGGGGCCTGCGCCGGTCGGACTTCGGTCACATCGACATCCGCGCAGACCACAGCCTGGTCGAACTGCCCGCGAACCTGCCCGCGGAGACGTGGAAACGCCTGCGCAAGACGCGCATCAGCGGCCAGCTCATCGAGCTGCAACTCGACACCGGCCACAAGCCGAAGGGGCCGAAGAAGCGCTCCCGCTGAGCCGGTGACGGGGCCTGCGTCAGTCCAGGCGCACCCCGCCGCGTTGGAGGATGGTCACCGCGTTGGAGAACGCACGCGTGGGACCTCCCACGTCGTGCACGATCTCCAACCTCGCGACCGGCGCGTCAGGCCAGCGGGGTCTTGATGATGACCAGGCGCTCCTCGGTGAGTTCGCGGATGGCCCAGGCCGGTCCCTCGCGGGTGTTGCCGGAGTCGCGCAGGCCGCCGTACGGCATGTGGTCGGTCCGGTAGGTGGGCACCTCATTGATGAGCACGCCGCCGTAGTCAAGAGTGAACGCGGCCTGCATGGCGGTGTCGATGTCCGCGGTGAAGATGGCCGCCTGCAGACCGTAGCGGGAGTCGTTGGCCTCGGCGATCGCCGCGTTCACGTCGGTGAAGCCACGCACGACGACCACCGGGCCAAAGATCTCGTTGGCGCACACGTCGTCGGTGGGATCGGCGTCGACCAGCACGGTCGGGCGGACGTGACCCTCGGGCGTCCGGTCGCCGCCCACCGCCAGTGTCGCGCCGCCTGCCATGGCGGCATCGATCCAGTTCCCGACCCGCTCGGCCTCCGAACGCTGGATGAGCGCCGAGACATCCGTGGCCTCGTCCAGGGGGTCGCCCACGACCAGCGTCTTCACCTGCTCGACCAACTCGGCCACGAAATCGTCCTTGATCGCGTCGTCGACCAAGATGCGCTGGGTGGAGATGCAGGACTGCCCGGCGTGCGAGAAGCCGGCCACCTTCACCGCGGCCGCCGCTGCCTTCCAGTCCCCATCCGCGCAGACGATCAGCGGGGAGTTGTTGCCCAGTTCCAGGCCGACGCGCTTGCTCGGGGCCGCCGCGCGGATCCCCCAGCCCACCTCCGGGGAACCCGTGAACGAGATGTGGGCGACGTCGGGGTTGTTCACCAGCGCATCGCCGATCACCGAACCCGGGCCGGGCACCACGCTGAGCATCTCCATCGGCAGCCCGGCGTCGAAGAGCGCCCGGGCGAGGTGCAGCGCTGATAGCGGGGTCTGGCTCGCGGGCTTGTTCACCACTGGGCAGCCGGCGGCGATGGCCGGGCCGACCTTGTGCGCAACGAGGTTCAGCGGGAAGTTGAACGGTGAGATGGCCCCCACGACCCCGATGGGCACGCGCAGGACGAAGCCGAGGTGACCGACCCCGGCAGCGGCTGCGTCCATCGGGATCATCTCGCCGGTGAAGGTGCGGGCCTGGGCCGCGGAGAACTGCAGCGTGGACACCGCCCGCTGCACCTCGACGCGGGCCTGCTTGATCGGCTTGGCGGCCTCCCGGGCGAGATCAACGGCGATCGACTCTGCCCGCTCGGCCAGCAGCACCGCCGCCCGGTCGAGGATCGCCGCGCGTTCGTGCGTGGGTAGCGGCCCGTCCTCCAGCGCCCGGTTGGCCACGGCGACGGCTCGGTCGACGTCTGCGGCGCTGAACGCGGGGACTTCGGCGATCACCGCGTCGTCGAAGGGGGAACGGATCTCACGGGTGGTGTCGCCACGGGTCCACTCACCGGCGACGGGGAACTCCAGGGTCATGACCCGACTGTAATCCGGCGGAGTCGGCCCGAGCCCGAAATCGCGGCAGAGGTCAGCCCGTCCTTGACTCCCCTCGCCCAGGTACGGCGCGCAGGGACGGCATCGCCACCAGTCCCAGCAGCACCACGACCGGCACCGCCGCCGCGGCACACAGCGCACCGTAGGAGAACTCCACGACGATCAACCCGGCGACTGCCCCGCCCACGGCTCCCGCCACGTTCATGACGAGGTCGGACAAACCCTGCACGGACGGGCGTTCCGTCGGTTCAGCGTCGTCGGTGAGCAAGGTGGATCCCGCGATCAGGGTGCAGGACCAGCCGAGGCCGAGCAGGAACAGGCCGATCCCGAGGGTCACCACGTCGTCTGCCGGCGCCAGGCCACTGACCACCGTGGAGACCAGCAGGATCACGCATCCGACCACGATCACCTGGATCCGGCCGAACCGGTCGACGGCCCAGCCCACCAGCGGGGACAAGGCGAACATGCCAAGCACGTGCACGCTGATGACCAGTCCGATCAGCTGCAACGACACGTCGACGTGGGCCATGTGGACCGGGGTCATCACCATGACCATGATCATCACGACGTGGCCGATGGCGACCGCGACGATCCCCAGGACCGCCCGGCGGTGCCGGCGCAGGTGCGCGATGCCGTCGCGCAGGCGGGACTTCTCGAGGTCGCCGTCGCGTTCGGCGGCGATCGAGTGGGCCAGCAGGTAGGGGTCGGGCCGCAGTCGCCAGAAGAGCACGGCTGATGCGGCGGCCAGCACCGCGGCGGCGACGATGAACGGTCCGGTGAGTTGTGGCAAGCCGACCCGCATCGCCAGCGATCCCGAGAACTGCAGGAGGTTCGGGCCGAGGACCGCGCCGATCGTGCCGGCCCAGACGACGATCGACAGTGCGCGGCCGCGGTGGTCCTCGTCGGCCAGATCCGTCGCGGCGTACCGGCCCTGATACCCCGCGGCGGTGGACACCCCCAGCAGCAGGCACCCGAGCAGCACCACGGGCAGAACCCGGGCGGCACCTCCGATGACCGCCACCACCGCACCGAGCGCGCCGATCGCGTACCCGGTGGACAACGAGACGCGGCGGCCGTGGGACAGGGCCAATTGCGCCAGCGGCAGCGCCAGCAGCGCCGCCCCCACCACGCCGGCGGTCTGGGCCAGGCCGGCGGCGCCCTCCCCGCCCAGGGACGCGGCGATGAGTGCCGCGGCGGGCAGAGAGCCTGCCACGGCGATGCCGCTGAGCATCTGCGTGACCGACAGGGTGCCGAGGGTCCTGCGTTGGACCGCCCGCACTGTCACCGGGCTGAGGCTCGTCGCGGATGTCAGCGCACTGCCCGCAGACGCTCGCGCCATTCCGACGCACGCGCCTGATCGCCGGCACGCTCGCAGATGTCGATGATCAGGGCGACGGAGGCTGGATCCCCCGCCTGCGCCCCCATCAGCACCTCGCGGTAGGCGCCCGCCAGGTCACCGGCCATCAGATGGATGGTCGCCATGTTGGTGCTGCAGGCACTGCCCGAGTCGCAGGACATGACTCCACGGTACCCGCGCCGTCGTACTGTCGGGGCATGGCAGACAACGCTGGGCGACGCGTCTTGGTGACCGGCGGCGCCTCCGGGCTCGGCGCGGCCCTGGCCGCGGCCTTCCTCGAGCGCGGCGACCGGGTACTCGTGTGCGACCTGGTGCCGACAGCCGCTGCGCATCGGCGGCTGGACGTGACCTCCGATGCGGACTGGGCGGATGTGGCGCAGTTGGTGGACCGGACTTGGGGCGGGCTCGACGTCCTGGTCAACAACGCCGGCATCGCCACGGGCGGGCGCATCGACGTCGCGGGCATGGACGAGTGGCATCGCGCAGTGGAGGTCAACCTGCTGGGGGCGGTGCGCGGGTGCCGAACCTTCGTGCCGGTGTTCAAGGCCCAGGGGGGCGGGACGATCGTCAACATCGCGTCGCTGGCGGGGTTGGTCCACCCGCCGGCGATGGCCAGTTACACCGCGACGAAGGCCGGGGTCGTCGCGCTCAGCGAGACCCTGCGGCACGAGTTGCATCCGTGGGGAATCACCGTGGCAGTCGTGTGTCCCGGCTTCTTCCGGACGAATCTCGCAGCCTCGGTGGACAGTGCCGATCCGCTCACTGCGGCATTGACCACCGGCCTGATCGACCGCTCCGCGCTGACCGCCGACGACATCGCGGCCGAGGTGCTCAGGGGCCTCGACACCGGGGAACACGTGATCCTGCCCGATGCGGAAGGCCGGGCGGCGGTAGCAGCGAAGACCCACGCCCGTGACCAGTACGACCAGCAACAGTTCGCTTTCGCCGAGAGCATCAGGACGCGGTCGGAGGGTCCGGCTCGGTCGTGAGTCAGCCGGCGGGACGCTGGTGTTCCCGCGGGACGGCCTCCACGAACACGTCGTCGATCTCGCCGGTGCTCGTGGTCGTCAGGACCTCGCGCTCCCCCAGCTTCACCACGACAACGCCGCCGAGCACGAGCAGAGCCCCGAGCAACTGCACAACCCGCGGCTGCTGATCCAGCAGGACCCAGGCGAATGCCAGCCCCGCGGCCACCTCGGACAGCGCGACGAAGGACGCGAGCCGGGAGCCGAGGTGCCGCGCCGCGGCGATGCCGGCCACATACGCCAGCGCCGCGGTGACCAGGCCGAGCAGGAGCACCGGCACCCACCAGGGCACCGTCCCCACCGCGAAGACCACCGGCGCGGTCGACATCGTCACGGGCAGCACCCCGACGGCGGCGGTCACCCAGAACACCACCGTCGCGAACACCAATCCGCCCGCGGCCAGGGTGATCGGAGGGATCCCGCTGTCGTCGTCGGCGGAGATGACGAAGTAGGTGGCGGCCCCGACCATGGCTCCGAGCGCGAACAGCACGCCCACGGCATCGACATGGGCGCCGCTGAGGACATCGAGCAACAGGACCAGACCGGCCGCGGCGATCGCCGCGCCGACGAACGTGAGCGGGCCCGGTCGCTGGCCGCGAGCGGCCCACATGAACAGGACCACCGCCACCGGCGCGGTGTACTCGATGAGCAGCGCCACACCGACATCGAGTCGCGAGACCGCCAGGAAGTACAGCAGCTGCGCGCCCGCCACGGCGAGCAAACCGTAGACCGCGATGGTGCCGGCGTTCGTGACCAACAGCCGGGTGCGTCCGCGCACGGCCAGCAGCCCGGGCACCACCAGAACCACAGCGGCGATCGTCACCCGCATCGCCACAGCGGCCGCCGGCGACCAGCCCGCGTCCATCAACGCCCGCGCGAGCGACCCGGAAAGCCCGAAGGAAACGGCCGAGGTCAGTGCCAGCAGGATCCCTGAGCGGGTGCTGCGTCCGTCAGGAGCGTAAGTGCTCATGACTCCTGACATTACGCCCACTTCGGGTAAGGTGTCAATATGCCTTTCGCTCCTGACACGGAAGAAGCGCTGGGCGCTGCCGTGTGGCTTGCGAACTCAGCCGAACCGCCCGACACCCTGACCTCGCTGGAGGCTCTGGTCGCCCACTTCGACGAGTGGGGCTACACCGGTTCCCGCCCGGACACCGCGGAGTTGGCAGCGGTCCGGGAGATCCGCCCGCGCCTGCGCGAACTACTCACCGCGGACCGGGACACCGCAGTAGGGCTGATCAACACGATCCTCGCCGAACAGCGTGCCGTGCCCCAACTGCTGCGCCACGACCATCTCGACTGGCACATCCACGCCATCTCCGAGGACCGTCCGCTGCACGAGCGGATCCTCGTGGAGACGGCGATGGCCATGGTCGACGTCGTCCGTGCCGACGAGATGACCCGACTGCACACGTGCGCGGCGCAGGATTGCGACGGGATCGTCCTGGACCTCTCCCGCAACCGGTCCCGGCGCTTCTGCAGTACGACGTGCGGGAACCGGGAGGCGCAGGCCGCCTACCGCGCCCGGCAGTCTCAGATCACCCGCACTTGAGCGTGCAACACACGTTCTCCCACGGTGCCGCCCACTGCGCTAGCGGACCGCCCACAGTCGCGTGGTGCGGAAAGCCGAGTACCCGTCGATGGACGGCGCCCGCAAGGTCACGCGGACGAACAACTTCTTCGCCGTGCCGGTCGTGCGGATGATCACCTGCCGGACCGGGTCGTCAGGCGTGCGTACCGGCGCGACGAGCCCTTCGCGGTGCGCTTCGTCCCCCATCGCACGGAGACCTTCGCCGTCTGTCCTGCGTTGGTGGCCACCGGTCGCTCTTTGATCACGAGTCCAGCCTGTCACGGCCGCGCGGGCCGGGGGCGCGGCAGTCGGGGCGTCAACGGTGAGTGAGCCGTCGAGGTACCAGCCGAGACCGCGGCTGGGGTCGAGGAAATCCCCGGCGAGGGCGCAGAGGTTGCCATGCAATGCCGGTGCATCCGACGTCCCAGCGACCGCGAACGTCTTCGCAGCCGGGTCGTAGGCGCGGCCCAGGCCCCCGCCGATCAGATCGCTGCCGGCAGAGGACATCGTGGTCGCGCCCTTGATGGTGCAGGACCCGAGGATTCCGCCGTTGACGGTCGCCTCGTACGGCACGGACAGGGGCCCGCGCCGTCGACGAACAAGCCACGTGGATGGAGGACCTGACTGCCCTTCGCGAGGCGATCCGTGGGGCGAACACTGAGGAGGACCCCGCTCTTGCGGAACTCCCCTTCGCCGCGCTGCTGTCACCGATGGTCGCCCACACGTGGAACCGGCTGGGACGTGATCCGGCGTGGGGGCCGTCGGCGCAGACCGCCCTGCGGCGGGATCTCGGGCGTCGGCTCGCGGAGGTCGGTGCCGCAGCGCTGTTCGCCGACTTCTCCGCCACGCGCCCGCAGGGTGTGGCCCTGCAGTCCCACCTCGGGGTGGGGCGCGGGGGTGACAGGGCATTCGCGCCTGGTGCCGGGCCCGGTCCACCGACGGGCTCGACGCGGTCCTGCAGCACTATCCGGTTCTCGGACGGTTACTCGCTGTCACCACCCGCTCCTGGCAGCAGAGCACCGCGGACCTGCTGGAGCGCGTCCAGAAGCTACCGGCCCGAGATCGCCGCCGTCTTCGGGATCCCCTGTTGACGCCCGATCTCCGACATTCGGCCAGGGCTCAGCGACCCCCACCGCGGCGGCCACAGCGTGGCCGTTCTCGACTTCGCCTCCGGTGACCCGCTGGTGTACAAACCCAAGGACCTGCGTCTCGAGCAGCACTTCCAGCGGTTGGTCGCCGGCGTCAACCGGCACTTCCCGGACCACCCGCTGCATGAGGTGCAGGTCCTTACCGGCGACGGTCCGTACGGCTTCACCTCGTTCGTCGCCCATCGCCCCTGCCCGCGCGAACAACTCCCGGGCTTCTACGTCGCGGCCGGCCGACTGCTGGCATTGCTGTACCTGCTCGGCGCCACGGACGCCCACCCCGAGAATGTGATCGCCGCCGGATCCAGCCCCGCCCTGATCGACTCCGAGACCCTGTTCCACACCGACACGTCAGGCGAGCCCACCGGCATGTTGAGCGATTCGGTGTTGCGGACCGGCCTCTTGCCCGGCTGGCTGCTCATCGGACCACAACAGGAGGCCTACGACCCGAGCGCGCTGGGCGTGAGCGTGCCCGAGGACGCCGCGGCAGCCCCGGGCTGGGCACATGTCAACACCGACGACATGATCTGGACGCGGGTGCCTCGCCAGACCTCCGTGCCACCGTCGCTTCCCGTCGACGACCCGGCCGACAACCCGCTGCCGGATCACGTGGAGCACCTGGTCGCGGGCTACCGGGACATCCACCTCGCCTGTGCCGAGCCGACCTTCCGCGACATGCTGCTGGATTCGGTGACCGGCTGCCGGGGACTGCCGCAACGACTGGTCCTGCGATCGACGCGGATCTACGGTGTGATCGGGCAGCGCGCCCTGTCCGCGCGGGCGCTGACCAGCGCGAACGCGCGGGCGTTCGAACTGGAACGACTGTCCCGGGTCGCCCTCGTGGGCGGCGAGCGCGACCCCGCGTGGGCGGTGTTCCAGGCAGAACTGCACGACATGGAGAACCTCGACGTGCCGTACTTCGAACACGAACTGGGCTGCGACGTCGTGGTAGGCGCGCTCGGTCCCATCAGCGGTCTCGTGACCGGTGACGCCACCCGGGTTGCGGCCGAACGCATCCTTGCGCTGGACGCCGGGGAACTGTCCTGGCAGGAACACCTCATCCGGGGGTCGGTGCGGGCGCGCTTTCTGGACGCCGACCAGGACACCGCACCACCGGCGACCAGGCAGGCTGCGCCCCTGGCACCCACCGTGCCCGCACTGCTCGCGACGATCGAACGGGCTGCCGTGCGGCGACAGGCCGGGGCGCCGCCCACCTGGCTGACTCTGTCCCTGCTGCCGGACGGCAAGCACCTCCAACTCGGGACGGTGGGCGACGGCTGGTACGACGGCCGCGCCGGCATCGCAGCGGTGCAAGGGTGGGCGGCCACCTGCGGTGATGACCCGGCGCTGACGCGACAGGCGGCGCAGACGGGGGAACCGGTGCTCGAGCGGCTGCGCCACGCCGACCCTCACACGCGGTCGCGCTACCTGCGCGCCCTCGGTCCCGGAGCCACCGGGGTGGGCGGACTGTTGCGCTGGCTGGCACCCGGCGACCGTGAACACCTACTGGCGGACGTCCCGGCAAGCCTCATAAAGCGTGACCGGACCTACGACGTCATCGGCGGGGTGGCCGGTCTCATCGGGCCACTGGCCGCTGCGGGGTTCCCGCGACCGGACTGCGGCGGCGGCCGCCGAGCACCTGGCGCCGGGCAACTGCCGAACGGTGGGTGGCCCTCACGGATGGGATCGCGGCCACTGACGGGCTTGGCCCACGGAGCGGCGGGGTGCGGTCTGGCTCTGCTGCAAGCGGGAGCCGTCCTGGGGCGCACCGACCTAGTGGACGCGGGGGCGGCGGCGTTCGACTACGAGGCCCGGCTGTACGACGAGCAGTTGGGGAACTGGCCGGACTTCCGCGATCAGCGGGTAGGGACGGTGCCGATGGTCGCGTGGTGCCACGGGGCCGCCGGCATCGGTCTGAGCCGGGTGCGGGCTCTGCAGATCCTTCCGGAGCACCCCGATGCCACGACGTGGCAGGAGCACCTGCGCGCCGCGATGACCACGACCGCCACGGCACCGCCCACAGCCACCGACCATCTCTGCTGCGGGTTGACCGGGCGGGCGGCGGTGCTGCGGATCGCAGGCAGGGCCATGGCCGAGCCGCAGTGGTTGGCTGCCGCCGACGATCTGACCACGGTTGTCGCGGACCGGTGCGCCGCCACCGGCCGGTTCCGGCTACCGATGGACATCCCGGCCGAAGGCACCTGCACCGGGCTGATGACCGGAGTCGCGGGGATCGCCGCCCACCTCCTGTCGCTGTCCGTGCACGACGACCTGAGCGCCCTCCTGCTCTGACCTCGCTCAAGGCGGTCCACAGGATGGCCGACCCAGAAGGTGTGCACACCTGGCGCCGTGAGACTGCGCCCACCGTTCCGGTCGGGGGGGTGACGCCATGACCGACACCCGCTCCCAGCCCCCCGGCAGCCCGATCTACCGCTCCACCGCGGTCCGCTCGGTGGAATCCAGCGAACGTCTCGATGAACTCCTGCCGGTCACCTCATCACGGGTGTGGCTGCTGGCCGTGGCGGCCGTGGTCCTGGTGGTGGGGCTGGTGACGTATGCGGCCATCACCCCGCGCAACGTCACTGTCTCCGGTGAGGGCCGGGTGGTCGGCAAGCAGGGTGTCACCCTGGTGACATCCACGGCGGCCGGTCAGTTCGGGCGCGTCAGCGTCGCCGAGACGGCGGTCAAGGCTGGTCAGGTCGTGGCGGAGGTGATCTCGGGGCCGATCCATCAAGCAGCGGCGCCCAGCGCAGGGGATCCGCTGGGTATCTGCCGCGCGGCGACCCGGTGAAGGTGGGTTCCTGGATCGCCGAGATCTCAATCGTCGACGACGGCCGCACCGCGCTGATGGTCGACCCCGCGGAGGCGGGCAAAGTCCAGGCGGGATGCCGTCAGGTGTCGGTCTGGCGGCCGGGCGCGGGGTGGTCGGGGACCCAGCGACTGTGGCGCGGCCGGGTTCCAGGAGGGGCCTCAGGGTGCTGAACCTCCCAGGGCCGCGGGTTGTCATCGCCGGGCCTCCAGCAGCCCGCACCCGGGGCGGGATCGACGGCACCGTGCTGGTCAGCGAGACCTGCTGAGCACAGCTGCTGGGCATGTCGTGAGCACACCGCGTCCGGCACCGACCCCCGCCCGCCGCCGGGCGCGAACCCCCGCGCCTGCAGATGGAGGCCCCGAGTGGGCGCCGCCTCCTAGGCATCGTGCTGGCGCACACAGTGGGTGGGCCTCGCGGAACTCCGGGACGCCTGCGGGATCTCCAGGACGGCAGCAACGCCGGGCGGTCAACGCCGCGATCCCTACGGGCTGCAGGTGTCGGCGCGCCGCTGCGAGCCGGAGGTTGAAGCCCACCCATGCCGGCCATCATCTTCTGGCGTTTCCAGCACTTCCTCGTGGTGGAGGGGTGGTCGCCGGACGGCTGGTACCTCAACGATCCGGCTGGGCAGACGACCTGTGCGCCGGAGGGTTCGACGGTCGTTCACAGGCATCGCCTGCTCATGACCCCCGGCCCGGCTTCCAGCCCGGCGGCCGCCCGCGCCATCGCCCGCCTCCCGCTACCTCGTCGGCTCGCGGACGGGTGCTGATGGCTTGCTCGGGCTGCTGTTGATCTCCGCAGATCCTCCCGGGCCTGGCCAGACTCTTCGTGGACTGGCTCAACGGCGGACCCGAAGTGCGGATGAGCACGCTGCTCGCCGCCAGCTGTTCGCCGCCGTCCGCGGGCAGCGCTGATCCGGTGGGGGCCATCGGGATGCGGCTGGCCACGAAACTCGCGGTCGTGCTCCAGTCGCGCATGGTGGCACGACTGCTGTCGCTACCAGCCGGCTTCCACGCAATGCGGGGATCCAGCACCCTCGCCCTGCGCGCGGTGCAACCGGGGAATGTCGCAGCCACGGTGTCGGCGGTGTTCTCCACGCTGGCGGTTGGGGTGGTGAGTAGTGCCACCGCGATCCTGCTGCTGCTGATCAGTTACCCGCCCGCCGGTTTGGTGGCGCTGGCCGCCGTGGTGTGCCTGATCGCGGCGCTGCTGCTGGCCTCGCGGCGGCGACGTGTGCTGGCAAGGCGGATGGTGCAGCAGCAGACGGATGTCGCGGCGGTTTCGGTCGGCACGCTCTCCCAGATCGAGGTCGTCAAGGCCGCCGGGCGCGAGGACCGCCACTCCCGCTGGTCGCGGCCCACAACCGCTACCTCGCCGCCGCGCAGGAACTCGGCGACGCAGCGTGTTCCCCAACCTGCTGCCTCTGTTCGTCATCACCGTGGGAAACGCGGCGGTCACCATCGTCGGCCTGATCGGGGTGACCCAGGGGCGTCTGACGACCGGCGGGTTCGTCGCGGTCATCACCCTGCTCGGGCTGGCGCTGGCCCCGGCGGCCACGATCGTCGGCCAGCTGCAGCAGGCCGAGACGCTCACGGGACAACTCGACCAGATCGACGACATCCTCAACACCGAGATCCCGGCCGAGCCGGTGGTGGGCTCCGAGCGCCCAGCGGTCCTGGCCGGCAGTGTGGAGATGACGGGCGTGACGTTCGGCTACGACCGCAGCAGGCCACCACTGCTCCTGGACTTCGCGCTGCACATGACCCCCGGCGCGCGGGTGGCACTGGTGGGGCCAGCGGATGCGGCAAGTCCACCGTGGCCCGCTTGCTCGCCGGCCTCTACGACCCGTGGGACGGCGAGATCCGCTTCGACGGCCATCCTCGGCAGTGGTGGCCGCCGGCGGTGCTGCACCGCAACGTCGCACTGGTCGACCAGGACCCAGTGATCTTCGAAGGCTCGTTCCGGGACAACATCACGCTGTGGGATCCCACCGTCGGCGAGGCTGACATCATCCGCGCGGCGATGGACGCGGGCCTGCACGACGACATCGCCCGGCGTCCGGGGTCCTACGACGCCGTTCTGCGCGAGGGCGGAGAGGACCTCTCCGGCGGTCAGCGGCAGCGACTGGAGATCGCCCGCGCCCTGGTGCGGGATCCGGCGGTCATCATCCTCGACGAGGCCACCTCCGCTCTCGATGCGGCGACCGAGGCGCACATCGATGCCGCCCTGCGTCGCCGGGGTGCGTCCTGCTTGATCGTCGCTCACCGCCTGTCCACAGTGCGCGACGCCGACGAGATCCTCGTCCTGGCAGACGGCCATGTCGTGGAACGCGGAACGCACACGCAACTGATCGTCCAGGACGGGCCCTACATGCGGCTGGTGACGGCATGAGCCTCGACACCGGCAGGACCATCGACGCCCGGGACGCGATGCACCTGGGGTCGTCGGACTGCCTGCGGGTCGTGGACGGGACGGTGCTGGTCTTCGTCGTGCCACGGGCCGGCGGCCGGCGCATCCCGGTCGTGCAAGTGACTGCCGGCCACACCCTCGTGGGTGCCGATCTCCCTGACGGCCACCTCGTTGCGACGGCGCTTCCCGGCACCCGCATCGAGCCGGTCGCAGCACCAACGGCGGATCGTGTCGCGCAGATGCAGGTGCTGGCCACTAGCGCCCTGGCAGCCGCCCGCTCCCGCGAGGCCGCCGCGGCGGAGCTGATCGCCGTGCAGGAACAGCACCAGCAACGGGTGATCGACGACGCCCTGCTCGGCTTGGCCGCCACGGTTCCCGGCGACCGCACGACGGTGGCGCGGTGGGACCTGTCCCGCGAGGCCACCGTCATCGCCTTCCTGGCCCAGCAGGTGGGACTGCATCCGGACCCGCTCGGGCTGCGGCGGGCCTCGACCGACGCCCAGGTCAGCGGCCGTGATCAGATCACGGCATTGGCAGAAGCGGCCCGGGCGTCCATCCGCCGGGTGGAACTGCCGGCGGGCTGGTGGCGCCGCGAGGGACCACCGCTGATGGTGTGGCCCGGCGAGCACGATGTGACCGCCGCCGTGTGGCGGCGGGGCCACTACCACCTGTGGCCACCGGATGCCGGACTGCGGGGCCGGTCGATGCGACAGTCGCCGGGGACCTCGGCGACGGGCCACGATCCTGAGCCGCTGCTCGATTCCCCCCGCCCCGCGCGACTGCGGGACCTGATCCGGCTGGGTGTGCGGGGCAGCCGGCACAGCATGCTGCTCGTCGGCGCGCTCACCGTGGTGGTCGGCCTGCTCGCGGCCGTGATCCCGGTCGTCACCGGGGCGCTGACCCAGACGGTGGCGAGCCAAACGCGTTCGACGCTGCTGGTCGTGGGCTGCGCGCTGGTGGCACTCGCGCTCGGGGACCTGCTGGTGCGCGCCGTCCGGTCGTTCGCGTTGCTGCGGATCCGCGGCCGCGCAGTCGCCATCACCGCGTCCGCGGTCTGGGACCGGATGCTGCGGCTGCCCATGTCGTGGCACAACAAGGGGACTGTGACCTCGCGCATGACCGATGCCAACGCGGTGGACGTCGCGTCGATGTCCGTCCCCGACACCGCGATCACCGCGCTGCTCGACGTGGCCGCGGTGGGCGGGGCGCTCATCGGGGTGTTCGCCGTCAGCCCGCCGCTGGCGTTCGGGCTCGTCGGGTTCCTCGCGGTCGGGCCTGGTGGAGTTCGGCTTGATCAAGCGCCCGCCCGCCTCACCCGGGAGGTGGTCGACGCGGCGGCGACAGCCAGTCGGTCGTGCTCCAGATGGTGCGCGGGGTCAACCAGTTGCGTGTGTCCGGGGCGCTCGGCCGGGCCTTCGCGCGCTGGGCGACGGTGCAGGCCACCGCAACCAGCAAGGAGGTCCAGCGCCGGCGACTGTCGGTCGTCCAGCAGATGACCGGCGCGTTGTGGCCGACCTTGGGACTCGCGGTGCTGTTCCTGATCACGGCCGCGGCCGGCGGCAGCATCGGGCAGTTGGTCACTGCGCAGACCGCCCTGACGGTGGCCACATCCGCCCTGGCCGCCGGGATCAGCGCGGTCGGGGCACTGCTGTCGGCGCGGGCGGTATTGCAGCGTGCCGACGACGTCATGACGTCCGCGCCGGAGTCCGGGACCGGGCAGGAGATCGCGGAGTTGGCGGGGGCCGTCGATCTGCGCGACGTGGTCTTCCGCTACCGCGACGACATGCCGGCGGTGCTGGACGGCGTGAGTCTGTCGATACCGGCCGGTTCCCATGTTGCGATCGTCGGCCCGTCCGGATGCGGCAAGAGCACCCTGCTGCGGATCGTGCTCGGCCTCGAGGAGCCGGAATCGGGGATCGTCTCGTTCGACGGCCGTGACCTCTCCGGCCTGGACCGGGCGTCCGTGCGCAGGCAGATCGGGACGGTGATGCAATCGTCGCAGCTGCTGCCCGGCACGATCCGGGACAACGTCGATCTCGGCCGGGGCCTGTCCGCGGACGAGATCCGGCATGCGCTGGAGGTGGCGGCAGTGGCCGACGACGTGGCGGCGATGCCGATGGGGCTGTCGACGGCTGTTGTCGAAGGGGCCAGCACGATCTCCGGCGGTCAGCGCCAGCGCATCCTGCTGGCGCGCGCACTCGCGGGCCGGCCCCGGATGGTCATCCTCGATGAGGCGACGTCCGCACTGGACAACATCAACCAGGCGGCGATCGTGGCCAACCTGGAGCGGCTGGCCGTCACCCGCATCGTGGTGGCGCACCGGCTGTCCACGATCGAGTCGGCGGACCGGATCATCGTGCTCGACCAGGGCCGGGTCGTGGAGCAGGGGACCTTCGAACACCTCATGGCCGCCGGCTGCCACCTCCGGGATCTGGTGGGCGCCAGCAGCTCTAGCGGCGGCCGCGGTGCGAAATCAGCGCACCACCCATAGCCGCGTTGTCCGGAAGGCCGAGTACTCGTCGGTCGCCGGCGCCCGCAGAGTCAGTCGGACGAAGAGCTTCTTCGCGGTGCCGGTCGTGCGGATGATCACCTGCCGGACCTCGCGGTCAACTTCGCCTTGGCCGACGAACCTTTCGCGTTGCGCTTCGTCCCACCGCACCGGGCCTTGGCCGTCTGCCCGCGTTGGTCGCCACCGGCCCGGTGAGCAGGACCGTGCGGCCCTTGCGCTTGATCCGACCCGGCCACTTCACCTTCGCGGTCTGGGAGCGTACCGCGGGGGTCGGCGTGGCTGTGGCCAGTGAACCGTCGAGGTACCAGCCGACGCCACGACCGAGGTCGAGGAACTGGTCGGCGTAGGAGCACAACGTGCCTTGCAGAGCCGGTGCGGCCGACGTCCCCGCGACTGCGAAGGCCTTCGTCGCCGGGTCGTACGCACGGCCCTGACCACCTCCGATGGCATCACTGCCGGCCGACGACATCGTGGCCGCGCCCTTGATGGTGCAGGATCCGAGGATCCCGGCGGCCACCGTCGCCTCGTACGGCACCGACAGGGTCACGGCGCCGTCGGAACCAAGGGTGCCGGTGATCGTGGGCCGGGCGACCTGCACGATCACGGGGACCCCGGCCAGCGAGATGGCCGGCCAGGTCTGCCCCGAGGCGGGCAGCGTCAGCACGCCGCCGCTCAGCGAACCGCTCATCGTGACCGCACCACCGGACGTGACATGCGCGTAGTAGACCGTCCCGTCCTTCGCGGGCAACGCCACGTAACTGCAACCGGGCACCACCGCCTGGGTCACCGGCGTGGCCTGGGCACAGGCGGGCAGGGTCACGGTGACCGGCCCGTCGGTGGGGGTGTCTGCCGTCGCCGGCGCGGTGATCGCCGTCGCGCACAACGCAGCGACGGCCAGGGGACAGCTGTTCTCATCCACTAGCCTCGCAGGTCGTTACCGCTTGTACTTCAGGGTCCCGGCGACTGTGAGTCGCGTGGTCGTCGCCGTCCACGAACGTCTGCTTGCAGTCGAACTTGAAACTCTTCTTCTTGTTGTTCCACTTGCCGTACAGAGGGGAGTAGCTCGACGGGGGCCGCTTGAGACCGTCCGGCAGGCACACGTTGCGCGTGTCGTTCAGGGACGTGCTGCCCAGCTGGTCGATGGGGTCGGTGAAGGTTCCGCCACACGAACCGGATCCGAAGTCCTGGTACGTGCTGGTGGAGGTCCCCTGTCCAGGAAGTGACGCGCGCACCGAAATCCCCTTCGTGCGCTTGTCGATCACCAGCACGTCCTTGTTGCCGTTGTACTTGCCTAAGACCGACGGGCTGAGGTCGGTCTTGCCCGAGCCCGAGGCGTTGGCCACCGTGGTCGACTCACAGCTGACCTGCCCGAACGTGTGGTCCCGCGAGATCCGGTTGCTCGTGTAGGTGTAGGAGTACGGTGCCTTGCCTCGCTTGAACACGTAGGTCCGCGTGAACTTCGGGTCCCGGACGGCCTTGACCGTCAGCGTGTGGTTCTCCTCGGTGGTGTCGTTGTGGGTGACGCGCGACAGGTCCGATGGGTCTCCCTCGTCCTGCACCGTGGTGACGATTGTCACGTCGTTTGCCCTCGACGGTCTGCTTGCCGCCCTTCATGGGCTAGCGCCCGGCAGGAGCGGCGAGGTCAGGGACAGCAGGCTGGCGCCGGCCAGGGCGGCGAGGGTCAGGGCAGGACGCGGGATCGACATGCCGGGAGTATAGGCCCGGTTGATCGGCGCGGAAAGGGGCCGAACGCGCTTGTCCACAGAATCGCGACGGGTACTTGTTGGCCGATCATCGGCGCCGCAGGCTGCTGCTATGAGCTTCGACGACCTCCCGGCCGACTGGCCGGACATGTCCCTGACCGACCCCGCACACATCGCCGACGTGCTGGATCTGTTCGTCAGCATGCAGGCGCGCTTCGACGGCGCGCTGTTCATCCTCGTGTGCGACGAGCAGCACCGTCCCGTGCAGCCGATCCAGATCGACGGCGTCCGCGGCGGGCCACCTGACGACGCGCACTCCCTGATGAGTGGGATGGCCCGCACCGTCGCCGAAGTTCAGCCACAGGGCAGCGTGCTCTGCGCGATCGCCCGCAGGGGCTCGCCGATGACACGTCGCAGCGACCTGGCGTGGCGGGACCACATCACGGCGGCGTTCGGCGAGCACATGCCGGTGATCGGTGTCCATGTCGTCACCCCGGAGGGTTCCCGGCTCATCCACGCCGCGGCCGCGTGAGCGGGTTTCCAGCCCCCCTGGTGGTCGGAGCCGAGGATCGGTGCCGGGGGCCTGCGTCACGGCGTCCCGAAGCCGGCGTCGGTCAGGACCTTCTGTCCCTGTGGGCTGAGCACGTGGGCCTGGAACGCCTCCGCCAGGGTCGCGTTCGTGCTGGCCTCCAGCACGCCGATCGGGTAGATGTTCACGGCGTTGTCCGAAGCGGGGATCTCGACTCCCTCGACCGCGGCCCCGGCCGCCTGGACGTCGGTCACGTACACGACACCGGCGTCAGCCTCCCCCGACGACACCTTGCCGAGGACGTCGGCGACCGAGTTCTCCTCACTGACCGGCGCCAGGTCCACACCGGTGTTCTCCTCGACCGTCACGGTGGCCGCGCCGCAGGGCACCTGCGGGGCGCAGACGACGACCGTGGTGCCCGGGTCCGCCAACGACGCGAACGAGGTGACACCGGCGGGGTTCCCCGGTGGGACCGCGATCTCCATCGAGTTGGTGGCGAAGACCTCCGACTCCCCCGCGATCAGCCCGTCGGAGACCGCCTCGTCCATCGTGGCGGGGTCCGCGGAGGCGAACACGTCCGCCGGTGCCCCTTGCAGCAGTTGCGCCACCAGGTCGGAGGATCCACCGAAGGTGAACGCGACCGTGGCTCCCGGGTGGCTCGCCTCGAACTGCTCGCCCAGCCGGGTGAACGTCTTCTGCAGCGACGCCGCGGCGAACACCGTCACCTGCGCCCCTGCGGGCGGGGGTTCGCCGGGGCCTGCATCGCCGGTGCATCCGGCCAGGAGTGCGAGCGCGGCGGACCATACATTCGCAGGTTTGCACGCAATTGCGGCCTTGGCACCGCAGGTGCGTCATACGTGCCATGGCCGGTGCGGCCGGGCTCACGCGTCCTGCGGACTCCTCCCCAGCGCGGCGAGGGCCGCGAGCACCGCAAGGTCGGCGACCACAAGCACCAGCCCCCAGCCCGGGTAGCCGGAGCGCGCTCGGGGCCAGGGCCGCACCGATGAAGACCAGGACCTCCACGCCGGTGCGCACGGCCGGGTGCAGCGCGACCCGCGCCTTCGGGGAGAGGAAGACCCCCCACACCGCGGCGACCAGCAAGGCCACCGCGATCCCGGCGAGCACGCCCACCGCGCCACCGCCGGCCATCGCGTACCCCCACGCGAAGTACCCGCCAGCATCGTCAGCTCCAGGGCGAACCGGATCGCAAGCACCGCGGGCAGCGTCATCAGCCCTCCCACCGCGCGGTCGGGCCGAGTTCCAGCGCGTACGCGGCGCTGACAGGCACGCGCGCGGGCAGGGTGATGACCGGCATGCCGTCACCAGCACGCACCGGCAGGCCTCATCCACCCCGAGCATCCGCACGGTCGGCGCCGCCACGGTCACCCCGCGCAGCCCGACCTCCCGCACCCCCGGCGGGTCGATCAGCAGCGCGTACACGCAATCGTCGCGGGTGGTGAACCGCACCTGGGTGCCCTCGGTCGTGGTCGTCGCGGCGACCTCCCACGGCCGGGTGCCGTAGATGGCCGGACCGTTCACGGCCAGCCAGGCCCCCAGGCCTCGCAGCGGCACCTGCTGTTCCTCGGGGATGTGGCCGTCGGGTTGCGGGCCGATACCGATCAGGAGGTTGCCGTTCTTGGAGACCACGTCGCACACCATCCGGATCACCTCCGTGGCCGTGATGATGTCCTCGGGCCGCTCGTTGCGGTTGGCGCCGAAGGAGTGCCCGACCCCTCGGGTCGCCTCCCACTTCTTCGTCTGGATGTCGCCGAACGACGCGTACTCCGGCGTGCGGAAGTCGTAGTGCGTGGAGGCGGGGAACGTCAGGCTCTTCGCGTCCTCGGGGAGCATCTTCCACCCCGCCTGGATCAGCGATCCCACCCCGCGCACCAAGGCGTCGGCGAGCGGGTTCCGCGCCATCTCGGGCTGGAGCCAGCGGTCGTTGACCACGCCGTCCGGCACCGTGTTGTAGTACTCGGCGAACAGCGCTGCCAGATCGCCCTTGGGCGGCCAGCAGATGTCGTTCCAGAGCACGGATGGTGCGTACCGCTCGATCAGCTCGCGCACATGGCCGGTCGCGTACTGCGCGTAGTCCTCCCCAGGTGGCACCGCCAGCGCTGAGTCGGCGGGATTCGCCAGTAAGGCGTCGTTGAACGGCCAGTCGTAGCCCCCGGAGTAGTACAGGCCCATCCGCATACCACGCTCGCGCACGGCAGCCGTCACATCTCCCACGAGGTCGCGGCGGGCGTGGTAGTGCCCCTTGCGGGGATGCGCGAGGTCGGAAGGCCAGAGGGTGAAGCCATCGTGGTGCTTGGTCGTCAGCACCACGTACTGGGCACCCGCGGCCTGGCACACCTCCGCCAGCGCGTCAAGGTCGGCGCCCGCGGAGCGCCCATCGAAGTCGCCGATGAAGTCGTCGTAGCCGAACTGGGGGCCGAAGGTGTCGCGGTGGTGCCGCCACGTCGGGCTGCCCTCGATCCGCATGCTGTTGGAGTACCACTCCGCGTACGGGTTGTTGCGCAGCATGGCTTCTGGGCCCTGGGTGCGCAGCATCTCCTGGATGTCCGGGACCTGCGGCGCCCACCCGGGCACTGAATACAGCCCCCAGTGCAGGAACACACCGACCTTCGCGTCGTGGTACCACGCGGGGACCTGGTGCTCTGAGACCGACTCCCATGTGGGCTGGTAGGGCGAGGTCGGCGGCAGCGAAGGGGAGGTTCGGCCTGCGCGCAGCGAGCGGCGCCGCCATCCGCCTGCGGCCCCCGGATCGCATCAGGTCTCTGGGTGACCGCCGAATCGTGGCCCGCGTCCAGCACGGGGCCTGCTTCGGGCCTTGCTTAAGTGGTGTATGCCATACTCCAGATATGGCTGCTGGTACCCGCGACCGCATGCTGGACAGCACGGTGACCCTCATGCAGCAGCGTGGGGCGAATGCGGTCACCGTGGACGCGGTCCTCGCGCACAGTGGAGCGCCGCGCGGCTCGGTGTACCACCACTTCCCCGGCGGGCGCGACGAGATGATCCTCGCAGCGGTGACCCGCGCGGGCGACAACATCTCCGCGATGCTGTCACGGTCCGTGGCCGACGGCGACGCCGCGGATGCCATCACCGCCTTCATCGGCTTCTGGAAGACGACGATGCGCGAGTCGGACTACACGTCGGGGTGCCCGGTCATGGCGCTGGCCGTAGACAGGCGCAGTGACATCCCGGCTGCCGGTGAGACCGTCCGCATCATCTTCACCCGCTGGCTCAAGGCGCTGGAACGCAAACTGGTCGCCGAAGGCCGAACCCGTGCGCAGGCCCGGCGCCTGGCGACCGTCACCGTCGCGGCGATTGAGGGAGCACTGATCCTCTCCCGCACCACAAACAGCGTCCGGCCCCTCGAGGACGTGGCGACCGAGCTCCAGCACCTACTCCGGCCCGAGGAGACAGAATGACCACCGAAGCACCCTGGCATCCCACCGCCTGCATCCTGTGCGAGTGCAACTGCGGCATCGAGGTCCAACTCGAGGGACGATCCTTCGTCAAGATCCGGGGCGACAAGCAGCACCCGGCGTCAGCCGGCTACACCTGCAACAAAGCCCTGCGGCTCGACCATTATCAAAACGCCGACCGGCTCACCACACCCCTGCGCCGGCGCCCTGACGGCACCGTCGAACCGATCGACTGGGACATCGCGATCGCCGAGATCTCCGCCCGGCTGACCGCCATCCAGCAGCAGTACGGCGGGGAGACGATCTTCTACTACGGCCGCGGCGGGCAGGGCAACCACCTGGGCGGTGCCTACTCCACGGCCACCATGGCCGCCTACGGCGGCCGTTACCGCTCCAGCGCACTGGCGCAGGAGAAGACCGGCGAGTTCTGGGTCAACGCCCGCATGCTCGGGGCTCCGCACCGGGCCGACTTCGAACACTGCGAGGTGGCCCTGTTCATCGGCAAGAACCCGTACCAGTCCCACGGCTTCCCACGCGCCCGGACGGTCCTCAAGCAGATCGCGAAGGATCCGGCCCGCACCCTCATCGTCATCGACCCCGTGCGCACGGACACGGCCGATCTCGCGGACTTCCATCTGCAGGTGCGACCGGGCACCGATCTCTGGTTGCTCAGCGCCCTGGCTGCGGTGCTGGTCCAGGAAGAACTGGTGCACACCGACTGGATCGATGAGCACCTCGAAGGGTACGGCGCGGTCGAACCGGTCCTGCGCCGGATCCCGGTCGCTGAGTGCGGCCGGATCGCCGACGTTTCCGAGGACCTGGTCCGGCAGGTTGCCCGGCGGATCGCTCAGGCGGAGTCGGTGGCCGTGTACGAGGACCTCGGCATCCAGATGAACCGCAACTCCACCGTCGTGAGCTACGTCGAGAAACTCGTGTGGTTGCTGACCGGCAACTTCGGCAAGCCAGGCACGGCGTACGTTCCGTCGAACCTCTCCGCCATCGGCCGCGACCGCGGCAGCCCCGCGGGGGAGGGTCCGCGCAGTCCGGTCGTCGGCGCTCCCGTTATCAGCGGCCTGGTGCCCTGCAATGTCATCGCCGATGAGATCCTCACCGACCACGCAGCCCGCTACCGTGCCATGATCATCGAGAGTTCCAACCCGGCGCATTCACTGGCCGGGTCGGCCCGGATGGTCGAGGCCATCGACGCCCTGGACCTCTGCGTGGTCATCGACGTCGCGATGACGGAAACGGCCCGGCACGCCGACTACGTACTGCCGGCGCCGACGCAGTTCGAGAAATTCGAGTGCACGTTCTTCACGTTCGACTTCCCGCGCAACATCTTCCACCTGCGTCACCCCGTTCTGCCGGCACCGTCCGGGCTACTCACCGAGCCGGAGATCCACGCCCGGCTCGTCGAGGCCGCCGGCGCGTTGAGCGAGGACGACTACGCACCGCTCCGATCGGCCGCAGCGCAGGGCAGGGAGGCGTTCGCACAAGCATTCCTGCCACTGATGGCCGATCCGGTGATGCGGCGACTGGCACCGGTGCTGTTGTACCGAACGCTGGGTCCGACTCTTCCGGATGGCGCGGCCTCGGCGGCCGTGCTGTGGGCCGCGGCGCACCAGATGGCGATGGCCAATGCCGACGGCGTGCGCACCGCCGGCTACGGCGAGGGCCTGGCGGCCGGGGAGCGCCTCTTCGACGCCATCCTGTCCGGTGCCCACGGCATCGTCACGACCGACGACGACTACAGCGCCTCCTGGCAGCGATTGCCGCGCCAACGCATCAACGTCGACCTTCCGGAATTGCTCGATGTCGTGGCCGGGCTGGCAGAACAACCGGCGCCCCCGCCGGACCCCGACTTCCCGTACGTGCTCTCCGCCGGCGAGCGCCGGGCGTTCACCGCGAACACGATCATGCGCGACCCGGCGTGGCGCAAGCGCGACGTCTCCGGCGATCTGCGCATGAGCACCGCCGACGCGCAGGCCCTGGGGATCAGCAGCGGCGCCTCGGTACGTGTGACGACACGAGCCGGAACGACCGAGGTCCGCGTGCAGGTCACCGATGCGATGCGGGCCGGTCACATCTCCCTGCCCAACGGGTTCGGGCTGACCTCCCGTGGCACCCGTACCGGGGTCGCGCCCAACGACCTGACCCGCGCGCAGGACCGCGACGAGTGGGTCGGGACGCCGTGGCACAAGCATGTGCCGGCCCGGGTGGAGGTGGTGGCGGCCGCCGCGGGCGTGACCGGGCGATGAATCCCCCGCAGGGACCACGACTGATTCAGCCCCAGCGCGGCTGAACCGCTCAGGCTCAGCGTTTCGACACCCGCTCGCAGTCCCTGGCCACGCGATCCCGGCGGTCGGCCACCACCCGGTCATCACCGGCCCCGCACTTCACCACATCCCGCACGCCGTCGCGGCTGCGGATCGTGTCGTCCCCCGCACCTGCGATCAGCCGGTCCTTACCTTTGCCGCCGGTCAGGCAGTCGGCGCCACCCAGTCCGCGTAGGACGTCCCTGCCACCCAGGCCACTGATCCGGTCCCCCTTGGCGGTCCCGCGCAGGCGATCGGCCTTCTTCGTGCCCTTGATGGCGTTGGCGCACGCCTTGACCACCGGGGTGGCGGCTGGGACCTCCGCACTCACGACGCTGGCGTTGTCAGCCGTGTTGGGGTCCGGCAGGTCGGAGGACACCGTCGCACTGGAGGCGAGTACCCCCTGCTGCCAGTGCTCCAGAGTAACCTGCAGCGATCGAGGCAGTCGGGCGCTGGCGGACAAGCCCGCCCTTCGTGGGGCCAACTGCCCGGGACGCCGGTTACGCGCGCTTCATCAGGTAGTCCGTGACGGTTGGCCAGTCGGGGAACTCCTTGGAACCGAACGCGATGACCTCGCCCTCGAACCCGTCCGTCCCGTTCTTCTGCGGACGGTCGTCGACGAGGAAGTCGCCGCGGTTCAGGTTCTTGTGGTGGGACAGTATGAGTCGCTTGTAGGCCGGGGTGCCTTCTTCAATCCCCAGATGGAGTTGGACCCACTCGACCTTGTGCTGCCACGCCGAGGGGTTGAGCCAGGGGGCAGTGGACAAGATGTAGATGTCGAAGTGCTTGGACAGCTCCCGGAAGGCGTCCAGCGCCCCGGCCATGGGTGGCATGAGAGCGAACACACCAGGCATCTCGTCCTCCCGGTCCTTGTACAAGGCCAGGACGTCCGGGGCGATGTTCTCGAGGTGGGCCGTGAAGTCCACCAGGGTGTTGTCCATGTCGATGTAGAGCGTCTTCACGCGATCTCCCCTCTTGCACGACCATCGTCTCAGGGGGGTGCGACAAACACGTCAGAGCGCGTCGGCCAGGGCCGTGCGCCCCGTCAGAACGTCCTCACGCAGGATGCGCAGCGTTCGCTCCGGTTCCTCGAGGGCGGGGCTGTGAGCGGACTGCGGGAACGTGTAGAAGCCGACCCGCGGACCCCGAAAATCACCTGCGTAGGCCCTGGCCAGGTCATACGAGACGGTGTGGTCGTACTTCCCGTGCAGGTAGTAGGCAGGCAGTGGGAGGCCCGGAACCAGCCGGGTCAGATCGGTGCTCAGCATCGCGTCCCACAGGCCTGACCGGCGGGAGAACACCTTGCCCCGCCAGAGGTTGACCTTCTCGCGGGGGGTGCCCACCCCTAGACCGTGCATCGCCTTGTCCCGAAGCGCCT
This sequence comes from Micrococcales bacterium, assembly GCA_016703125.1. Classification (NCBI taxonomy): domain Bacteria; kingdom Bacillati; phylum Actinomycetota; class Actinomycetes; order Micrococcales; species Micrococcales bacterium. The sequence continues at coordinate 42,994 of JADJCR010000002.1, forward strand.
CGTACGCCGCCGGCAGCGGGACACCTTCCCCGACCGGAGCCGCCTCCAGCCGCCGGACCATGCGCTGGTCACCTCGCGCTTGGTAGGCAGCAAGCAGGTACCGGTAACTCTCCTGCTCCGAGCGCAGTTGGTGGGTGATCTGGCCCATCCCGGTATAGGTGCGGAACAACTCCGGTGACGCCGCTGCCGCCTGCAGCCCGATGAAACTGCCCCACGAATGCCCCATCAGGTGCACCCGGTCCACCGAGAAGCGACGGCGCAGGTACTGCGTCACCTCCAGGGTGTCCGCGATGAACCGCTCGACCGTCATCGACTCCCTACGCACCGCACTGCTGTAGGACAGACCCGCCCCCCGCTGCTCCCACCACACGACCGTGAACAGGTCCTCCATTCCTGTGGGGTAGCGCCGGGTGAGCCAGAACTCGGGCATGCCCGGACCGCCATGCACAAAGAGCAGTACCGGACGGCCGGGCGAACTGCCGCTGATGAACATGCCCTGCGGCACCCCACCGATGGCCACCCGGACCTTCTCGGCGCGGCCGGCGGACCGCGGAGCAGAGAACATCACGGCCGATCGTAACCGTGGTGGCGACGTGCACGCCCGCGCCTCAGGACTGTTCCGCGGGGTAGCCTCGCGGCCAGGAGGTGGCGAGGCGTGAACCGGCGCACGATGTCAGCGGTGGACCATGCCTGGTACCGCATGGACACCCCCGAGAACCTGATGATGGTGCACGCCATCATGTGGACCGATGATCCCCTCGACTGGGACGCGGTGCGCAGCGAGGTGGGTGACCGCATGCTCGAGCGGTTCCCCAAGTTCCGGCAGCACCCGGTACCCCCGTCGATCCCCTTCGGCCGCGCAGGCTGGGAGGACGACCCGGACTTCGACATCGAGCGACACCTCATCCGGCACCGACTCCCGGACCCCGGAGACGAGGCGATCTTCGCCGCGTACATCTCCAGCCAGATCCCCTTGGCCCTGGACCCGGCCCATCCCATGTGGCAGGTGCACTTCATCGACGGCTACGGCACCGGGTCGGCACTGCTCTTCCGCATGCACCACAGCATCTCCGACGGCATCACTTTGACCCGGGTCTTGCTGTCCCTGACCACCACGGGCACCCAGCACGCCGGCTTCGCGGAGCCACAGCCGGCCCGCGGAGCACTGGAGCAAGTGACCGGGCTGACGCTGGGCATCGCCGACCAGGGGCTGCGGACGGTGCGCAAACCGACCCGGTTGATCGGCGCGGCGAACGCCACCCTGCGCGGTACCCGGCGCTTGGTGCACCTTGCGATGATCCCGCGGAAACCACGCAGCGCCCTCGCCGGCGAGGTCGGCGCGGCCAAGCAGGTCAGATGGACCGAACAGTGGCCGCTGCCGGACATCAAACGGATCAGCCGCGGTGCCGGCGTGACCGTCAACGACGTGCTCCTGTCCGTACTGGCCGATGCTCTGGGCCGCTACCTGCGGGAGGAGGGCACGCCCCTGGACAGCGTGCGGGTCATGGTCCCGGTGAACCTCCGGCCACTTGACGAGCCCTTGACCACCGACTTGGGCAACGTGTTCGGGGAGTACGTCGTCACGCTGCCGACCGGCGAGATGACACCGGCCGATCGCCTCCAGCGGATGCACTCGATCATCGAGGAGTTGAAGGGCTCCCCGGAGGCGTTCGTCGCCTACCTCACCCTGATCGCGATCGGGTGGATGCCGGACCCGGTCGAGGATCTGTCGACACGGCTGTTCTCCGGCAAGGTGGTGGCGACGGTGAGCAACGTGCCCGGGCCGAAGGAGCAGGTCCACCTGGCCGGAACGCCGGTGTCCGGGATCATCGGCTGGGTGCCTGGCGCTGCGGATGTCGGCCTGGGCGTGTCCATGTTCTCCTACACCGACCGGGTGCTCATGGGGCTCATCGCCGACGCCCGGTTGATCCCCGACCTCGACCGCCTGGCTGCCCACCTGGTGGCCGGTTTGGACGATCTCAGGGCCGCGACGGTCTGACCGCCGGGCTGTTCTCCTAGCCCTGCATCAGTTCCTGCAGGTAGAGCCCGCGGTGCACGTCGAGTTCGTGCGACCTGCCGGACCGGACCACATGCGCGAACTCCTCCGCGATGGTCACCATGATCTCGGCCCTTTCGCCGTCGTCACGGGGGGGTGCGGACAGGATGCCCCCGGGCCCGAAGACGTCGAGGTCCCACAGGTCCCCCGGCACCACCGACGAGATGCACGCCTGCCCGATCGCGCCACCTTCGTGGACCGTGGTCACTGACACCACGTTCAGCGGGTCGCCGGTGAAGGAGATCGAGTCGATGCGCCCACCCACGGCGTCCATCAGGTCCAGGACATGCGGACCGACGTCGAGCACGGCCCCCTCCCGCAGGCGCCACGGGGTCGCGAAGGGACTGCCGGGAAGGAATGCCCCCGAGACGAACGACGTGCGCAGGCCGGTCACGGCGAAGTCGCGCACTTCGGCGAGGAAATGCCGGATGCGCGAGGAGTATCGCTTGCTGAGCATCAACTGGGTCGGCACTCCGGCGGCGTCGATCGAGCCCACCATCGCGCGGGCATCGGCCAGCGTGAGTGCGATCGGCTTCTCGAGCAGCAGCGGCTTGCCGGCCGCCGCTGCGACGGGCGCCAACTGTGCCTGCACATCCGGAGGGACCGCGAAAGCGACGGCGTCACAGTGCCGCAGGAAGTCGTCGAAGTCGTCGGTGCCGTGCGCGCCGTATTGCTGCGACAGCTGCGTCGCCGCATCGCGCCGTCGGCCGTACACAGCCGAGAGGGTGGTGTAGGGACCGGCGGCCATCAACGGTGCGTGGAGGATGCCCGCCCAGGGCCCAGCCCCGGCCACGCCCACGCGAATCGGATCCATGCCAGGGATTGTGCCGCACGTGACCGCGGCCTCACGCGGCCAGAGGGCTCCCGGGGATGTTCCGGGCGACGGTGAACACCGCGAACGCGATCCCCCAGGCCACGGCCCAGCGCGACCCCGGCCGCCGGAACACGGCGTAGATCAGGAACAGGATGCCGGGGATGAGCAAGGCGTTGTGCCCGATCGACTCGGCGACGTTGCCGTGCGTGAGGTCGTGCAGGCCCCGCAGGGACCCGCAACCGGGACAGTCCACTCCGAGCAGGGCGCGAGTCGGGCACACGGCCCAGGAGCCGGACTGGTGCGGGTCCCGAACGGACAACGCCACCGCGAGGGCCACGACGAGGCCCAGCGGCACGAGACCCGGTCCCAACCGATCGACGATGCCGGCTGGACGCACAGCTGTGTGTCCAGCCGACACTCGGGTCGATTCCGGCGCGGGCATTGCGGAGGCCTTCGGCTCAGTAGCTGCTGGACTCCGCGAGCACGCCCAAGAACACCACGAAGACGAGGTACCCCACGATCGCGATCACACCGACCGCGGCGGCCCAGATGCTCCACTTCTTGGCATTGTCAGCCGCCCGCTGCGCCTCGGCGTATTGACCGGTCGCGTACAGAGAGTCGACCTTGCTCGCGTTGACAATGGCGACGATGCCGAAGGGCAGACAGCAGAACAGGGTAGTGAGGATCGCCCACACCAGGTTGTTGTCAGGCTTCGGCTGCATCCCCATCGGCTGGCCGCCCATCGAGCCGGGCGGAGGGGGAGGCGGTGGGGGAGGTGCGTTGTAGGACATTGTTGCGACCTCTCATGCGTCGGGGACTGCTGCTGCTTGGGCCAACCCTAGCAACGTGCGGGCACAAAACCCCTGATGAGCGGATGCCGGGGTGCTGCGGCCACTTTCCCTATGCTCACGGCATGAGCCGCTCGGCGAGGACCCGCGATGCCGACTGACCCGCGCTCGCTGCGCGGCGACGCCCCCCTGCTCGATGCGTGGCTGCGATTCCAGGAGTCCGCGCCCACTCCGTTCACCATCCCCGGGCACAAGCAACGCCACGATCTGGTGGGCGATGTCGTGGCCGGCGATGTGCCACTGTACGGCGGTTTGGACACGATGAAGCTCTCCGCGGGAGTGCTCGCCGACGCCGAGAGCCGGGCCGCCCGACTGTGGGGTGCGGACGTCTGCCGCTTCTCCACCGGCGGCGCGACACATGCCAACCAGGCACTGGCGCTGGCCGTCGGCGGTGAGAGCGGCACAGTCATCGTGAGCCGTACGTTGCACCGCTCACTGCTCATCGGACTCGTGCTAGCTGGACTGACGCCGGTGTGGGTCCGCCCCGAGGTGGACGCTGCGACGGGCCTGCCGCTCGGGGTCGCTCCGGAGACCGTGCGGGCGACCATCGCGGCCCACCCCGACGCCCGGGCTGTCTTCGTCGGCGACCCTTCCTACGTCGGCACCGTCGGGGATGTGCAGGGCCTCGCGGATGCGGCCCACGCACACGACCTCCCCCTGATCGTCGATGCCGCGTGGGCCGCGCACTTCGGCTTCCACCCCGATCTGCCCGCGCACCCCCTGCAATTGGGCGCCGATGCGATGGTCACCAGTGCGCACAAGACTCTGCCCGCCTGGAGCCAGGCCGCACTGGTGCTGGCACGGACCGAACGCATCGACCCTGCCCGGTTGGATGCCGGTGTGGAGGCGAGCGCGACGACGAGTCCTGCTGGCGCGATCCTGGCCAGCATCGACGCCTCCCGCGCCCTCCTCGAGCGCGACGGCCGGGCGCTGCTCGCCGACGCCATCGCGGCAACCCGCGCCGCGCGGGAACGGCTTCGCGAGGTCGAAGGTCTGACGGTGCTCGACGGCCCAGGTATCGATCCGGTCAAGCTGACCCTCGTACTGGCTGGAACGGGTGCCGACGGCAACGCGGTGGAGCACGACCTCATCGCGGCCGGTCTACCGGTGGAGTCCGCGGATCGCGACGTACTCATCGCAGTCGTATCGCTGGCCGATACGCCGCAGACCCTGGGCTTGCTCGCCGACACCATCGCCGCGTCGGTCGAGCGGCATCGCAGCGCCCCGCGCGCGACCGTCGGACCGGCGGCGTACTCCGTCGAACCGACGGTCGCCGTACCTGTTCGCGAGGCCTTCTTCGCAGCGGCCGAAGCGGTTGGCAGCGACGAGGCGCTGGGGCGGGTCAGCGCCGAACTCATCGCGCCCTACCCACCCGGGATCCCCGTACTCGCCCCCGGGGAGGAGGTCACGCCGGCGGCCATGGGGGCCCTGCGCGGCGCGCAGGCGGCCGGGGTACGGATCGCGTACGCGGCAGATCCCACGCTGTCGACCATCCGCGTGGTGCGGCGCTAACGGGCGCCGGTCAGTCGCCGCCGACCATGCTGTCGAGGCACACCGCGATGGCGAGGAGGAGCGCCTGGTCGCGGCCCGGAAGGATCTCGATGCCGTAGGTGTCCCGCACCCTGATCCACCTCTTGCTCACCGTGGCGACGAGTTGCCTGCCGTCCTTGATCTCATACTCGTGGTCGAGGATGTTCCCGGTGATCTCCAGTTCTGTCCCGTCGGCCAGTTCGGCCTCCATACGGTGACGGATCGGGGAGATCAGCTTCTCCTTGACCGTCGCCGCCGTCGCCCCGTCCGGCGTCTCGATGACCATCGTGTCCTTGATGTGGAGTTTGCGCTCCTGGATCTTGTACAGCTCGCCACCGTCCCGCGGCTCGATCACCAGCGTGCGCCGGATGCGCAAGGCCTTGCCGTTGACCTTGAAGATGCGCTCCCCGTGCTCGTCGAGGATCCAACTGTCGTCGCCTATCGACCACAGCTTCTCCTTGAGCTGGAAGCGCGCGCCGTCGTGGGAGTCCTTGCGTCCAAACATGCCCAACAGTGTGGCAGGCTTCGCGGTGTTCTGGTGCGGGATGGCCGGGCCGTCAGGCCCGGACACCTGCCGGTGGTCCGCGGCTGGTGTGGATCTCGGGGATCCCGACCGGGGTCATCGTGACGGTGAACCGGCCGTGGTGCAGATCGTGATGACAACGCGAGCACAGAAGGACCAAATTTGACACATCCGTCAAACCACCATGACGCCAATGCAGGATGTGATGGGCCTCGCAGAACCGTGGGCTGCGCCCGCACCGCACACACCCCCGGTCACGGGCGATCAACGCCGCCCACTGCGCACTGCTGGCACGCCGCCTCGTGCGACCCAACATCAACGGCACGAACCCGCCAGGGGTCTTCGTACCGAAGATCACCGCACACACCATCGTGCACGTCAGCACATCGAACGTATCGGCGGTGATCGGGGCACCATCGGCCAACACCGCCCGCTCGGCCGCCGGCAGGTCCGCCACATCGATCAGCACCGACAACCCCGACGTGCCCAACGGCGTCCGGTTCGCCGCCGCCGCGGCCGCCACCGCGCCCAACGCGTCCGCCCGGCGCTGCGGCAACGACTCCCCGGCATCCACCCCCGCATCCCGGGCGGCACTGAACTGCCCCAGCACCTCCGCCAACCGGGCCCCCTCCACATCATCCAACAACCCCGACAACCGCCACATCCCCGACGCCCGGGCACTGAGCCGCACCCCCCGGCGCGCCCGCTGCTCCGCATGCGACAACTGCCCGTGCTCACCACCCTGGGCATCGGCCACCACCTGCAACACATGCCGGGTCTCCCGCGGATCCGTGGCCGCCGCCAACACCACCGCCGCGGCCACCACCTGCCCCCGCTGCTTCAACCCCTGCGTGGTCTGCAACACCACCGACACATGCTGGGCGGACACCCGCCCCGCATCGAACGCCTCCGACAACTCCGGGAAACCCCGCAACTCCCGCCCGGTCGCCACCACCGCCGACCCCGCCTGCACCGTCGACCCCGTCGCCGCCGCCACCAGCGTGCCCGTCGTCCCCGCCCCCAACACCCGGGAATCACCCCGCTCATCACTGACCGCGGCCACCCGCGTCAAATACGCCTGCACCCGGTTGTTGATCAACGCGACCTTCGCCATCACCCCCGCCCGCTCCTCAGCACACAACACCTCCGGATCCGGCAGATCACCCACGGCAGCATCCACCACATCCAACGCCACCGGATACACCGTCGGGAGCTTGGCGCGAATCCGGGCCCGCCGAGCCGCACCATGCGACACCTCAAAGAACCCCATCACACCCCCTCCCCTCCGTGTACGCGTCCCACGCTACGCACACGGTGTGACACATACGGCGGCGCAAACACCCACACTGGGGACAACCCCACACAGCCCGCCGCACGGTTGACAGGCGCCTGCACGGATGATCGGCTCAAGGCATGGCGCGCGCTGTTTACTACGACCAGTTCGGTGGACCGGAGGTCCTGCGGATCGGAGAGGTCGAACCCCTACCTATGGGGCCGGACACCGTGAGGATCGCTGTTGTCGGCGCCGGCATCAATCCTGTCGACTACAAGGTCATGCGGGGGTACCTCGCGGAGGCCTTCGAGTGCCGGTTCCCAATCGTCCCCGGCTGGGATCTTGCCGGGACGGTGCTGGAGACCGGCCCCTCGGTGCCGGAGATGAGGCCCGGGGACAGTGTGTTCGCCTACGCGCGGATGGACTGGATCCAGCACGGCACACTCGCCGATGAAGTGACCCTGCCCATCCGCCACGTCGTCGCAGCCCCCAGCACAATCGACCTGGTTCACGCTGCGGCGGTGCCGCTGGTGGGGCTGACGGCGCTGCAACTGGTACGACGCCTCGACGTCCGGCCCGGGCAGACTGTCCTGGTCCACAACGCCTCAGGTGGCGTGGGACAGTTCGCGGTGCAACTCGCGCGCCTGGCCGGCGCCCGGGTCATCGGCACAGCCTCGCCGGCCAACCACGATCATCTGCGCGACCTCGGGGTGGAGCCGGTGGCGTACGGCCCGGGCATGGCCGACGAGGTGCGGGCCCTGGCGCCCGATGGCATCGACGTGGTGGCCGACCTCATCGGCGGGGTGCTGGATGCCTGCGATGCGCTACTGGCACCCGGTGGTCTGGTGGGCTCCATCGCAGATGCCCGCGGAGCGCTGGCCCGCAACGGGGTCTACGTGTTCGTCAGGCCCTCCCGGAACGGCCTGACTGAACTTGCGCAGCTGATCGACAGCGGCGACCTGAAGGTGGACATTGCCGCAACGTATCCCTTCGAAGATGCAGCCGACGCCTACCGCCTTCTCGAAGGCGGGCACGTCCGCGGCAAGGTCGTCGTTATCCCCTGACGACTGGGCCACGTATTGACCCGAACCACCAAGGGCGGCGGGACCGCAGACATGAGTCAGGGCGTCTGGCTCGTCCCACGGAAGTGAAGCTTCAGCTGCTCGCCCGGTGGCATGGTGGTATTGATCCTGCGGGAGGTCGCGACCGGTGCCAGTCCAGCGGAGCGCCCGCCGGCTGGCGGCAAGGGAGGGCGATGAACCCACGGTCAGCACCCACCGGGTGGCCCCGGAGGGTGCCGCTGGGAGACCTGTCGCTGTACGTCGACGTAGTCGGGCAGGGCGACCCGCTTGTGCTCATGCACGGCGGCCCGAGTGCCGACCTGTGGACCTTGGGGGCGTTCCGTCCCTGTGCCGATCAGGCCACCCTCGTCTTCTACGACCACCGGTGCAACGGCCGCTCCACTGGCGTACCGGTCTCGACGATGACGTGGGGCAACCTGACCGCGGACGCCGAGGCGCTCCGGGAGCACCTCGGCTTCGAGAAGTGGTCGGTGCTCGGACACTCGTTCGGGGGCCAGGTCGCCCTCGAGTACACCCTTCGCCACCCCGATCGCGTCTCCCGCCTGGTACTGCTCGACACCGGGGCCGACGCTCTATGGGCCCGGGAGAAGGCGCCGGAACTCCTGGCCCGCCGGGGGTACAGCCCGGCCCGGGTGGAACTGGTGCGGCGGTGGTTCCACGGGGACTTCGCTCCCCGGGAGTACTTCCCGATCTTCGCCCGGATCAGCGGCGCCTACATGGCCGGCAGCGGGTGGCGTGCCGCCGCTCGACTGATGGCCGAAGGCGGATGGCGCTCCCGGATGCGCCCGGAGGCGCTCATCTACGCCGGCCGACACCTCATGGACGGCTGGTCGGTCGTCAACCGCCTGTCGGAGATCACCGCGCCGACGCTGGTGATCGCCGGACGCGAGGACTTCATCTTCCCGCCCACGTGTCAGGAGCAGCTGGCCCAAGGCATCCCCGGAGCACAACTGGTCCTCGTCGACAAAGCGGGCCACAACCCCCAGGACGAACAACCGGCCGTCGTGCTGCCCGCGTTGCGCGCCTTCCTGTCCCAGCCACTGCCGGCAGGGTGAGCCCGCTCAGGCAACATCCGGAATGCATCGCCCGTTGATTCCTCACGTTCTTCGTCATCGCGTGACCGGCACCGGGCACAGCCTGAGAACCCGACCTGTTCACGCTATCCGCGTTGCGCCCTACTCGCGGAACCACCCGCCGAACCGTCGCTCCTGGTGGGGCTGGGCGTTCTGCTCGTAGCCCTGCTCTCGCGAGTGTCAGGCATGCTGCGGGTGAGGCACATGAGCGTGGCGGATGTGGTTCGGGAGCGGGCCCAGTAGGGGCAGCCCCTTCAGTTCACCGCGGCCAGCAGATGCCGTCCGTGGGCTCATCCACGCGCACCAGGGGTAGTCCCGCCGCCCGCCATGCCTGCGCACCCCCGATCACATCGGTCGCGCGTGTGAATCCCATGTCCAGTAGCGTCGCGGCCGCCAGGCTTGAGGAGAAGCCCTGATTGCAGATGACCACGACCCAGGCGTGGCGGTCCACCGCCGGCTCGATCCTGCTCGGGCTCAGCGGGTCGAGCCGCCACTCGAACACTGTGCGGTCGATGACGAGCGCGTCCGGAATCTCCCCGTCCCTGCGGCGTTGCGATTCTGCCCGGACGTCCACGAGCAGAGCGCCGAGACGCACAGCGCTGTCTGCTTCGCGCGGTGTAAGCCGCATGAAGCGGGAACGGGCGTGAGCCAGCAGTTGCGCGATCGATCTGTGCCCGGGTTCGGCTGGAACCTGTTGCGGGATCAGTTGGCTCACGGTCTTGTTGGACACCGCAGCCACCGTCCTACATGGGCTCGGCGCGGATCACGTCGAGGTTCCGGAAGGTGGCTCCCCTCACACAGCGCCGCCATCCGGGCGGCGAACCGGCCGGTTTCCGGCAGGTCCGAGTTCGCCATCGCCACCTCGTAGGAGGGGAACTCGACGATCTGCACGAAGGTGCCAGGCTGCTCACGGTCCTGTGCCTGCGTGGATCGGGTGGCGCTGCGCTTGCCGTCGGTCAGTGCAAGCCATTCGTCCATGAGCGCGCCGAGTTCGTCGATCCGGCTCGTCCGGTACTCAATGATCTGAATGAAAGTCATGGTGTTCTCCTGGGTCCGCCTGTGAATGGTTGTGGGAGCGGCCGCGAGCACGACGGCTCACGCAGGCGTGGCTCCCGTTGATGTGGTGCGGGGCACTCCGCCTCGGGGTGTCCCGGTCCGTGGTGCGCACTTCTGCCATCGGCCGCTCCTACAGCCTCGGCCCCCACTGCCTCTCAGCCGGACCAGTTGGTTCCGACGAGTGACATGGTCATTGTCGCGCCGGTGTCAACCCCCTTCACGGCCTCACACCACCCACCGGCTGCTCAATGCGCAGGCCCAGGAGCTCACAGAGCGATCGTGCGGCCGGTTCCCAAGTCGGCCCACAGGCTCGCCTGTCCAAGGATGATATTACAGTCATCAGACCATAGGATATGGTGTTGTCAAGAGGCAAGGGTCGTCGGGGAGGACCGCATGGCGCGCTACGGCAGCGAGCACAAGGAAGCCACCCGTCGGCGTATCGTCGAGGCGGCTGGTCACCGGCTCAAGCGAGACGGCATCGACGGATCCGGCATCGCCACTCTGATGGCCGATGCCGGACTCACAAACGGCGCCTTCTACGCGCATTTCGACTCCAAGGACGACCTGGTCGCGACGGTCGTCGGGGACCAGGTTGGCCGACAGGCGTCGGAGTTCAGCGAACTGCCGGGCGGCCGCGCCGGGCTCGAGGTCTTTGTCGGCGAGTACCTGTCGCCTGCGCACCGGGACCATCCCGCCGCCGGCTGCCCGTCAGCGGCCCTTCTCGACGAAGTGGGCCGCTGTACCGACGCGACCAAGAAGGCGTACACGGCTGGCACCAAGGCGATCTTGGATGAGATCTGCATCCGCTTGAGGCCCGACGACCCCGAGTCTGCCAAGGGAACGGCGCTCGCGCTGTTCACGATGCTCGTGGGCTCGGTGCAACTCGCTCGGGCCGTAGATGACGGGAAACTGTCCGACGCCGTCCTCGAGCAGGGTGTTCGTAATGCCCAGGCCCTGATCCGCGGCGGGGCGAACCAGCAGTAGCCGAAGCGCTCCCCAGGATACGAGGGGGGTTGCCAATGTCAGTCGTCTCGATTACCGTACGAACATAATATAATTCCTAGGAGCCCGAACAATGACCGCCACCACCTCGTACCAGGACGCCGCCACCACGACAGTGGATGTCGGCGGCACGCGTTTCGCCTACCGGGACCTAGGTCGTCGGACCGGGACGCCGGTCATCTTCCTCAACCACCTCGCGGCGGTACTGGACAACTGGGATCCGCGAGTCGTCGACGGCATCGCCTCGCAGCGTCGGGTGATCACCTTCGACAACCGGGGCGTCGGTGCATCGGAGGGCAGGACACCGAGCTCGATCGCCGCGATGGCGAACGACGCCGTCGCTTTCATCCGGGCGCTTGGGTTGGACCACGTCGATCTGCTCGGATTCTCGATGGGCGGCTTCGTGGCTCAGGTCATCGCAGAACAGCACCCCGACCTCGTCCGCAAGGTCATCCTCGCCGGCACCGGCCCCGCGGGAGGCGAAGGCATCGACAAAGTCACGCTCCTCACCTACCTGGACGTGGCCAGGGGTGCTGTGACGTTCCGCGACGCGAAGTACTACTTGTTCTTCACAGGTACTGAGAACGGCCGGTCAGAGGCGCGAGCGTTCCTGAAGAGGCTGAAGGAGCGCACGGAGAACCGCGACAAGGCAATCTCCGTCGCCTCGTTCCGGGCCCACCTCAAGGCCATCCACGGCTGGGGCGACCGACAGCCGACCGATCTCTCGCGTATTCGGCAAGAGGTATTCGTCGCGAACGGCGACCACGACCGGATGGTGCCCACGCAGAACTCGGCGGACCTTGCGCGACGGCTGCCGAACGCCAAGCTCACGATCTACCCCGACGCCGGCCACGGCGGCATCTTCCAACACCACGCATCATTCGTCCCGGAAGCGCTGGACTTCCTCGCTGCCTCATAGTCACCTCTCAGAAGAAGGACCCCTCATGAAAGCATTCGTCGTCGAGACGTACGGCAAGGACGGTCTGCGCGCCGCCGACGTGCCGGAGCCGACCGTCGCAAGGGGCGACGTGCTGGTCCGGGTGAGCGCCGCGAGCATCAACCCGCTGGACAAGATGACCCGCGACGGCGAGTTCAAGCGCCTGATCAAGCGCAAGCCGCCGTTCGTGCTGGGCCACGACATGGCGGGCGTCGTCACGGAGGTCGGCGCCGACGTACGTGACTTCAAGGTCGGTGACGAGGTCTACGCCCGTCCTCGCGACCTCCGGGCCGGAACGTTCGCCGAACTGATCGCGATAGATGCGGACGACGTCGCCCTCAAGCCGAAGTCGCTCACGCTCGAAGAAGCAGCCGCCGTCCCGCTCGTCGCGCTGGCCGCCTGGCAGATCCTGGTGGATCGGGCGCACGTGCAACCGGGTCAGCAGGTGCTTGTCCACGCCGGCGCCGGCGGCCTCGGCTCGACTGTCATCCAACTGGCCAAGCACCTCGGCGCCACCGTGGCGACCACCACCAACGGTTCCACCGCGGACCTGGTTCGGGATCTTGGTGCCGACGTCGTCATCGACTACACCACCCAGGACTTCTCCGAGGTCGTGTCGGGATATGACCTCGTCGTCGACTCCCTCGGCGGCCAGAACCTGGAGAAGTCCCTGACTGTGCTGAAGCCCGACGGCCTCGCCATCGGCGTTGCGGGCCCTCCCGATTCCGGGTTCGCACGGCAACTCGGCGCGCCGGCGATCCTGAGCGTCGTGATGAACCTGCTCAGCCGCACGGTCCGCAACCAGGCGAAGGCACTCGGCGTGCGCTACGAGTTCCTGTTCATGCAGGCCAGCGGCTCACAGTTGCGTGAACTCGGCGCCCTGTACGACGCTGGCGTGCTGCGGCCGGTCATCGACAGGACTTTCCCGTTCGACAACACAGCAGAGGCCCTGGCCTACGTCGAGGAGGGCCGCACCAAGGCCGGCAAGGTCGTGGTGACGATGGAACCCGTTCCCGACCTCGGATCGTCCGCGGATTGAGGTTCTCGTCTCCGACGCAGCAGTTGGTTGCGCCGAACGAGCACGCCGTGATCCTCCTGACAGCATTCGGAAGCGCTCTGCGCTCGGAGGCCGAACCCCACGACCTGGATCTGGGCGTGCTGTTCGATTACGCGGGAGAGCACGATGTCCTCGGTTTGCGGGACGGCCTCGTGGCGCCAAACTCGATACGAGGGGATTGATCTGGTGGTGCTCAACGGTGCCGGGCCAGTGATCCGCGAACGCGCGCTCGTCGGTGCAGAGGTCCTGTATGAAGCGCGAAAACCCGTGCACACCCAGGCCGCAATCGCGGCAACCATGGAGCGCATGGATACCGACTGGCTGCGCCGCCTCGCCCTGGAGGAACTCGCGTGATGACCCTGGACCGGGACACCATCGTTGTGCGACTGGGGCTCATGAACGATCTACTGAGCGACCTCGAGACGATCGGGGGTGTCGATGCTGCGACTGCGTTCCGACCGGATGGCACGCCATCGCCCGGTCTGGAGCGGGAGGACCTCCGCACGCGTGCTTGGACATGGCCCTTGTCCTTCAAATTCGCGTACTGGACTTCTTGGCGGGCATGTGGGCCCCCCTTCGGTCTCCCACTCCAGATACCTGTCTCCCGGCTAGCGATACCCCCGCGTCGCCCGCTCCAGCGCGTCCACCTCGCCGCTGAACAACTCGAACCCAAGTGCCCGGGCGTTATTGCGCGCCTGCTCGGCGTCCTTGGCACCGGGGATGGGTAGCACCGACTTCTGTTGCATCAGCCAGCGCAGCGCCACGGCCGTCGGCGGCTGATCATGTGCCGCACCGATCTCGCGTAGCAGTTCGACCACCGACGCAACACCCTCGCGTGCCGAGCGCCGGAAGAAGGGCATGAACCGGCGGAGGCCGCGCGGCCGCACGGTGAGGTACCTGCCGGTCAGCGCCCCCGACGCAAGCGGCTGGTAGGCAATCAGCGTCACGCCGAGTTCACGGCAGGCGTCCAGCACGCCGTCGGACTCGGGGTTGCGATGCAGCAGCGAGTACTGCACCTGATTCGAGGCCAGGGGGACACCATGGTCGGCCAGCACCCGGTGCGTGAGCCGCAGTTGCGCCTCGGAGTAGTTGCTCACCCCGACCGCCCGCACCTTGCCCACGTGCACGGCCTGCGCCATCCCCACCATCAGGTCCGCGATGTCGATCCGGCGGCTCGGGAAGTGGTGTTGGTACAGGTCGATCGTCGGACGCCGCAGCCGGTCCAGACTAGCCGCCAACGCGTTCGGCAGGTCGTCTGCGCTCCCGCGCATCCCGGGCGGGAACTTCGTAGCGATCAGCGCCGGCGTGCCCTCGGCCAGCTCGCCGAGCCGCTGCTCCGAGGCACCGTTGCTGTACATGGCCGCGGTGTCGAACAGCCTCACGCCGGCGTCGAGGCTGGCCCGGAATGCATTCGCCTCCTGCTCAGCGCTCTCCGGCCCGCCGTAGGCGAGCTTCGCCGGAGTGAAGCGCGACCTCTCAGTGCCTCTGGCTGTGGTGATGTCCCCGAGGTCGAGGACGTCGGTGTGGCCGAAGTCGCGCAGCAGCCCGGTCACCGCCTGCTTGGCGCCCTCGTCGTTACCGCTGACGAACACCGTGTGGTCGCCGGCGGCGAGCAAGCCCGGGTCGGTCATCAACGCGGCCGTCATTGTGTTAAGCGTCTTGACAACGCGAGCGTCGGGGTAGGTCCGCTGGATCTGCTCGCCCAGGGAGTCGGTGTCCTTGACGAACAACGTGGGCGGCATGCCCTGCGAGAAGTCGAGCGGGTTGGACGCATCGATAAGCACCTTGTCCGCGAGGGCGTCCGCGCCGGCCGCGGCTAGGGCGTCCATCGCGCCGGCCCCGTTCGTGGCGTTGACCACGATGTCGCCAGTGGCGGCTGCTTCGGCGTAGGTGACCAGGCGCACGTCGGGGTGTTCGGTCTGCCACGCCCCGTAGCCGGGCCTGCCCCAGCCATCGGGCTCGGTGCGGCTCATCGTGTCGGCGACATCACGCGTGCCGACGACGACCTCGTGGCCGAGTCCGGCGAATCCTGCGGCCAGTGCCTGGCCGACCGCTCCGGTGCCGAGAACTGCAATCTTCATGGGGACTCCTTTGGTGGTCTGCGTTGCACGACGAACGTAACAGACAGGTCTGTCTAGCACAAGACAGAGGGGTCTGTGTATTATCGGTTCGTGACCACAACTGTTGCCCCGACGGCGCGCGACCGGATCCTGGATACAGCTTTCCGGCTCTTCTACGCCAAAGGCCTGCGCGCGGTCGGGGTGGACACGATCATCGCCGAGTCCGGCGTGGCCAAGGCGACGTTCTACCGGCACTTCCCCGCCAAGGAGGACCTCATCGTGGCCTACCTCGACCGGGTCGACGAGATCTGGACTGGGCAGTTGAAGGCCGCGGCCGCAGCAGCCGGAACCGAGCCGCGAGAGCAACTCGTCGGCCTGTTCGACGCATTGACCAGCGCCTGCCGCCGACCCGGGTACCGGGGTTGCGCATTCATCAACGCGGCTGCCGAGGCTCCCCCGGGGACGCCCGTCCACGACCGTACCGTTGCGCACAAGCAGAGGATCCTGGCCTGGGTCACGGACCTGGCGCGCGAGGCTGGTGCCGCAGACCCGCAGCAACTGGCCCGGGCCCTGACCCTGCTGCTCGACGGCGGCCTGGCCAGCGGCGCGCTTGACGGAGGTCCGGAGAGCGCGGTCGCGGCCAGGGCGACAGCCAAGGCACTGGTCGGCGCCGGGACGTCTGGTTGAAGCGGGCCCCGTCGCGGGCACACGGCTGATCTGCCCGGACGGGGGTTTGTTGCCCATCGCCGGCAGTTCTACACTCGCCGTGTCCTCCGGGAGGTTCCCATGTTCCCCATGCACCGTCTCGTCCCCTTCGCCGCTGCCGGCCTCGCCGCTTCCCTGATGGCTGTGGCCCCTGCTTCGGGTGACGTCATCAGCGGGCACTCCGGCGGCTGGTCGTTCCGCGGGGCGGTGAAGGGTCTGGTCACGGTCACGCAGAACGACGCTGACGTCACGCTCGCCTTCAACCTGTTCGGACTGCGCGCGAACACCAAGTACCGGCTGGTCGCCAGCAGCAGGAGGTGCGGCGCGAGCGGCGGGCGCATGTTCGCGCGGGCGTTCACATCTGACCCCCGCGGCACATCGTGGGACCCCGTCACATTCCGCGCCGACGCGAGCCGGATCAAGTCCTTCTCCCTGCGCGAGCGCAAGTCCGGGACGACTGTGGCCTGCTCCGGCAAGGCCGCGATCCACGTGGGAGCGGACAACACCGGCATAAAGGTCGCCCGACCCAAGGCCGTGGTCATGACCTCCGAAGCCAACGCGCTATGGGTGCTCATGACATCGGTCACGGGCCTCGAGCCGAACACCAGGTACCGCGCCGCGGCTCTGCCCGGCGGCTGCGTTCCAGGTGCGAAGCCGCTGTTCACTCACGGGTTCCGATCGAACGCGCAAGGCAATGCCCTCGTGCGCGCGCAGCGGGATGCTACTGCGGCCTCGCCCATCAGTTCGGTCGCTGTCGTGGAGCGAGCCAGCGGCAAGGTCGTCTTCTGTGCAGGTGCATGACGCCGCGGACCTCAGGGTCGGACTTGCTGGCACACGCCGGCATCATGCGCGCACCGCAAGTGGCGAATCTCTGGTTCCAGTGCCGTCCGGGAACTGATCCGGTACCCGATCGGGCTCGTGCGACGCTGCAGGGTCACCACGTACGGCTCGAAGGGACCGCGGCCCCGTCATAGCCGGCGAACACCTCGTCGGCGCACGGCGCAGCCATCGTTGAACGCGCTACGCACGGTCCGTCACCACGGTTGTTGCACTCCCTGGCCCGCCCTGCAGCGCACCTGCCTTCCCGCCGTCCCCGCCCGACGCCATCCTGCAGTGCCGCGGACTGGCAGGAGCCGTGACGTCGCGGCTGCACCTGGCGTTGGTGCTGGTTGGGAGACTGAAGATGAACGCCGGGGTGGTGTTGGACCTGCGCTGGTCGCGGGTGGACCTCAACCACCGGGGCATCACCACTCGGCTGATGGCGAGGTGGGTTTCGGCGACCCGGTGGCCGAGGAGTTGCACGAGGCGCGGCACTCGTCGGTAACGGCCATGCGGGAGGCCGGGGTCCCGGACATGGCGGTCGCGGAGTGGCACGGGCACGACGAGGCCGTGATGATGCCCGATACGCCTTCTCGGAGGCCTTCTCAGCGGCTAGTGACTTCTTAGTGACTTCCGGCGCCTTCGTCGCGCAAAAAGGGCCTGGTCACCCGCTCTTGCGCTTGTGACCAGGCCTCTCACTGAGCCGCCTAAGGGAATCGAACCCTTGACCTACGCATTACGAGTGCGTCGCTCTGGCCGACTGAGCTAAGGCGGCGTGGGCGGCGCACCGCCCGACCCGATCAGTCTAACGACGGCCGCGGTGCCGCCCCACGGCTGGTCGGAGCCTGAGGTGGGGAGACTCCCAAGCCTCCGCACAACTCACGCGGAGAGAGTTGCGGACACCCGGGAGCGACTCAACCGGGCCTTATCGCTCCCCGATGGAGGCAACTCTCCCGCTTCAGGCAGCGCGCACGCCGGAGTTCACCACGAGCACGTCCGACCTCAGCGGCTCGCTACCGAACGATCTGCAACGCTCCCGGGGCAGCGACCACCGGCGCGTCGGCGGGCGTCAGCGGCACGTAGAACCCGGCAGGGTTGGCGAAGGCGGCGCAGGCACCCGTGGTCTCGTCCTTCGCGAACAGCATGCTCGCGCCGATCGGGACGTCCGTGACCGTCGTGGCGGCGACCTTCCAGGCACTGGCGGTCGTCGCGTTGACGACCTGGAACACGGCTCGGCCGTTGCCACCGGCTGCATTCAGGTAGGGCACCAGGTCAGCCTTCAGCGTGCGCCGGATCACTGCATCGGTACACCCGTTGTTCAGGAAGAGCAGGGCGGTGTTGTCGTTGTCCAACTTGCCGTCCATGCCGTAGCGGAAGACCGCACCGTCAGCCGCCGTGACGACGACCTCCGGGACGAGCCCGGTGGTGTAGTACCCCGAGAACGTCCCGAGCGTGGTGCCGTTCTTGTCCTTGACCAGCCAGTTCGGACCCGCTGGTCCCGCCGGTCCACCGGGACCCTGTGGGCCATTGGAGTTCCAGGACGTCTTCACCCAGCCCTTCTTGCACTTCTTGTTCTTCTTGTTGATGAACTTGACGGCCCCGTTCGATTTCTTCACGCAGGCCTTGATGGTCTTCGCCTGTGCTGCTGGCGCCATCGCCAGACTCCCAGCAGAAATCCCGACCGCCGCGGTGATCGCGAGCAACTTCTTCATGGTGTCTCTCCTCCCGGACACCGCGAGGCTACACGTCCCGGGCAGGTCAGGCGGCATCTTTCTGCTTCATGAAAGCCACAACCATCGTGGCGATCACGCCCACCACAGGCAGCAGGAAACCCAGGACCGGCCAGCCGATTCTGTTCATCCCGTTGCGCTCGGCGATGAAGAAGCAGAACCAGGCACAGGCCACCGCCACGATCAGGCCCCAGAGGTAATCCATGGCCTCAGGTTAGTCCAGCTCAGGTGCACTTCAAACCGTCCTCGGGGACCTCTCCATCCACGAGGAAGGCGTCCACTGCACGGTCTACGCACTTCGACCCGGAGTAGTACGCCGTGTGCCCGTCAGCGTCCATCCAACTGACCAGCACCCCCGACTCCAGTTGGTCGGCCAGTGAGACCGCCCAGTCGTACGGTGTGGCCGGGTCGTACTCGGTGCCGATCACGACGATCGGCGGCGTGCCGGGAGCGGTGATCGCGTGTGGTTCATCGACCGCCGGCACCGGCCAGTAGTAGCACGGCAGGTTGCCCCAGGCCAGCGCCGCGCCGAACACGGGAGCCTCCTGGCTCCACTCCTGCGCCTGCTGCTGCGTCTCCTCGGGGTCGAAGCGGTCGGGCCGGTCGATGCAGTTGACCGCGTAGAGCATCTCGTAGGAGTTGTTGGCGTACGTGCCGTTGGGTTTGCGCTCGGTCAGCGTGTCCGACAGCGCTTGCAGCGAGAAGCCGTCGCCGTCGAACGCGCTGTCGAGGGCGTAGAACAACGCCTGCCAACCGTAGTCCGCGGAGTAGAGACTGCCCACCACACCGTTCATCGCCTGGGCGGCGGTCAGTGGGCGTCCCGCCTCTGCGGGCAGCGGGTTCTGCTCCAGATCGTTGAGCAGGTCCGCGACCTTCTGCACCCCCGCCTGCGGATCGTCACCGAGCGGGCAGTCCTTCTCGTCGGCACACCACTGTGCATAACGCAGCAAGGCCTTCTCGAAACCGACCGCCTGCCCACGGCTGACTTCGGCGTTGGTGAGCTTCGGGTCGACTGCCCCGTCGAGCACCAACCGCCCCACCCGGCCCGGGAACAACTCGGCGTAGGTCGCGCCGATGTAGGTCCCGTACGACTTGCCCAAGTAGGTGAGCCGCTCATCGCCGAGCGCCGCGCGCAGGATGTCCATGTCGCGGGCGACGTAGGGCGTGCCGACGTTGGGCGTCATCTCCGGGGAGTTGCGCTCGCAGCGCGGCCCGAAGCGCTTCGACACGGCCACGGTCGCGGCCACGTCCTCATCGGTCTCGGGGTTCGGGTCGACATTGAGGAACCGGTCGAGTTGCCGATCGGTCAGGCACTCCACCGGCGTGCTGTCGCTCACGCCGCGGGGGTCGAAACCGACGATGTCGTAGCGGTCGAGCAGGTCCTCACTCACAACCGCTCGGGCGGCCCGAGCGTACTCGATGCCCGACCCGCCGGGACCCCCGGGATTCACGACCAGCGACCCGATGCGGTCCTCCGGGTCGGATGCCGGCAGTCGCACCACCTTGACCTCGATGGTGTCCCCGGCCGGGTCGTCGTAGGCCAGCGGCACGGTCAGCGTGGCGCATTCGAACCGTCCGCCGCAGCCGCTCCAGGCCAGGCTCTGCCCGTAGAAATCTGCTAGCGCCGGCTCCTCCGGGGACGGTTGGACGGTTGCCGTCGGGGAGGCGGTGGGCTCATCGCCGCCGCCGAAGAAGGTGCACCCGGACAGCGCGACGAGCGCGGCAGCACCGACGGCGAGCAGGCGTGGATTCACCCCTCGACTGTAGCCACCACCACGACGAGCGGAGCCGGGGTGTGGACAATGAGCCTGTGGCCCGCCTGAGGATCGCCGACTCCTTGCCCCGCCCGATCGCATACGTGCTTGGCGGCGGCGCATCGTTCGGCGCGGTGCAGGTCGGCCACCTGCGGGCCTTGGCGGAGACCGACATCACCCCGGACTTCGTCGTGGGGACCTCGGTCGGATCGCTGAACGGCGCCGTGCTCGCCGAGCACCCGGCCACCGCACACGAACGGCTGGCGGACCTGTGGAGCGGCATGACCCGGGCCGTGGTCTTCGGCAAGATGCTCGGCACGGCCCTGAACCTCGCCAAGGGCAAAGCGTCAGCAGTCCCCAGCACCGGACTTCGGGCGGTGATCGAGAACGCCGTGGGGGCGCGGACCTTCGAGGAACTGACCCTCCCCCACACCGCCGTCACCACGGATTTCGACACCGGCGAACCCGTGCCGCTGAACTCCGGGGACCTCGTCTCGGCGCTGCTGGCCAGTGCGGCAATCCCGCTGGTATTCCCCCCGGTGCAGCGCGGCGATCGCAAACTCGTGGACGGCGGCATCGTGGCCAACGTTCCCATCGGAATCGCGGCCGCCCAGGGCGCCGCGACCATCGTGGTGCTCGACTGCGGCTTCACGGTCATGGCGCCGCAGCAGGAGGAGACGGCCACCGGACGGCTGCTGCGCACCGCCGCGATCATGGCCGCCCAGCAAGTACGCCGGGATCTGCGCACCGTGGACGACCGGGTGGTGCTGTACCTGCCCGGGCCGTGGCCGATGCGCGGGCGCCCCGACGACTTCCGCCGCGGCGCCGACAACGCAGCAACCACCTACGACCTCACGATGGCCTGGCTGCACGGGTTGAACGTGGTCGGCAGCGGGAGGTACGGTTCAGCGCCGTCGGACATGCTGATCAGGGCGAAGGTCGCGCCGTAGCGGGCCGGAGCGTGGCTCCAGTTCAACCCGGGAGAGATCGGGACAGCCGGGAGAGATCCAACCGGTCCTTATCGCTCCCCGATGGAGGCAACTCTCCCACCTGCAAGAACCGCGGCCACCAGAGCGATCCAACCCCCAGCCACACCCGGGGGCGATCCGGCACCAGAGGACTCTCCCGCCCTGCGCTGACCGACCGGCCGCGAGCCTCAGGCCTCCGACATCTCCGCACGCTTGGCCAGCGCCAACTCCCGCACCCGAGCCAGATCCTCATCGGTGTAGACGCCGTTGACGCCGCTGATCGTCGCGAGCTTCATGCCGTGCTTGAGGCCCAACTTGTAGATCTCCTTGACCTTCGCCCACTCGATGTTGCGGCCGATGGTGAAGGTCTCGTACCTGCCCTCAAGGGCCAGCACGATGGTCTCCGCCAGGCACGCGTAGGCGACGCCGGGCGGCAGGCCGATGTTGCCCATGTGGACATCGCCGGGCAGATGGATCTCGCCGGACTCCACCACCAGCACGTCGGGCCGCTTGGCGACGTCCTCGGCGGACAGGTCCAGCGGCCTGGCGACGTCGGTGATCACCGCGCCGGGCTTGACCTGCATGATGTCCAGCACCCGCTTGCCCGCCCCGGAGGTGGCGGTCACGATGGCGTCCATGTCGGGCAGGGCCTCATCGGGGGTGGCAGCGACGTAGATCTTCGCCCGCGGATTCTCACTCTCGATGTCGGCCTTGAGTGCGAGCAACTTGGCCGCCTCCGGGCTGACCATCCACAACTCGTCGCACGCCATGGCCAGCAGCCGCGCGCACACCGAGCCGATGGCGCCCGTGGCCCCGACGACCATGGCCTTGCCCAGCAGCCGGCCCTGCTCGTCGACGTCGGAGATCCCGAGCCGTCGCAGCGCGTCGTGCAGAGCCCACAGCGCACCTGAGGCGCTGTAACTGTTGCCCGTGGTGATCGGCAACGGGGCGCGCTTGGCGACCGTGACCCCCGCGTCCCCCACGACCTTCGTGAACGCGCCGAGGCCCATGATCTGGGCGCCGAGCTTCTTGGCCATGTCGGCGGCCTGCAACAGCCGCTTGTAGGTGAACTCGGGGTCATGGGCGAGCAGTTGCTTCGGGGTACCGCCCACCGTGATGAGCCAACCCTCCGCCTCGGCCCCGGTCGGGGACTTGACCCCGCTGATGTGGCTGTAGGTGAACGGTGGGGCATACGCGATCGCCTTCTCCACACCGTCCATGACCACCTGCGGCGAGATCTTGGCCATCGTGTTCAGCGGCTCGACGTTGCGCAGGTACTGCTGCGACAGCGGGTGGATGACGAACGCGAAACGGCTCTTGCGCTTGAACCCGCCCGGGTACAGCGAGCGCGGCTCCAGTCCGGCCGAGGTGATCATGTCGAGCAGGTCGTCATCGGTCAGGCGCGCCTCCTCGGCGCCGGTGACCGCGAGCATGAGGGCTTCGAGGACCGCGGCGTTGACCGTGACGCCTTCGAACGGCTGGGGGGTGTCGTCGAGGACGAGGTCGACACCCAGGCGGTGCAACTCGTCGAGGCGCTCGTCGGAGACCGCCGAGGTGATGAGGGTCTTGCCGGCCAGTTCCTCCAGGCCGAACATCATCAACTCGTCGTACGTGGCGACCAGGACGTCGGCATCACGCACGGCCCTGCGCAGCAGGGACTGGTTGAAGCGGCGGCCCGGCGCGGTGATCGGCGTGCTGACCTGGTCCGGCACCCGGTCGAGGAACCACGTGCTCACCCCGAGGAACCGGTCAAGGGCGTTGAACGAGTCCAGCATCGACGGCAGGCCCATCTGCAGCACCGCGTCGGCGAATCGGATGTTGTCGGTGAACTCGGAGAGCACGCGTGCGGTCCGGCGGTGGTGGGAGCCGCCGAGCACAACCGTGCGGGCATTGCTGAACAGTCCGGGCTGGTCGGCCTGCACCTTACGGACCGTCCACTCCTGCAGGACGTCGCGCAGACGGTGGCCGTTCGTCGTGGGGACCTCACCGGTGGCGGACTCCAGACGACGCAGCGCCGCCTTCTCATCGCCGGACAGGATCCCGACCGTGCGCGCGTCCCGCGCACCGGTGATGGCGAACACCGTTGTGCCCGGCATCCACTCCTTGATCATCTGCTCGGCACGGTCGACATCCCCGTCGGCCCCGAGGCGCAGAATGCGGAAATCGTTCTCCAGGAAGGTCACCGCGGTGTCGTAGTTTCGATCGGAGTCGGCCAGACTCACGTCGACCACTGCGGGCAGTTCCACTGCCTTCTTCTTGCGCGCCACGGGCTCCTACTTTCGTCAGTAATTCGGGTCGAACAAGCCGGCCGCTGTGCGCAGGCCCGAGGTGTAGGCCTGCACGTCCAGAACCGCCGGACCCACGATCTGTGTCACAGACTGCTGCAGATCGGGGGCGGCGATCAACTCGGCGGCGGCCGCCACCAAGCCTTCGTACGCTTCAACGCCCGCACGCAGCCGCGCGGCGACCTCGATGCTCGCGTGGTGGGCTACGGTGGCGGCTTGGGTGCCCGGCATCTGCTGGGTCGTCCGGTACAGCGTGCCGAGGCGTTCGACCAGGGATCGCAGAGCTGGGTCGACCTCGGCCAGGGCCCTGCGGAGCTGCTGCCCGGCGTCGGGGTGCATCTGGTCGACCAGGGGCAGCAGATCGTCCCAGCGGTGTGCCGCCCGCGACCAGCGCGCGACCTCCGCGGAACCCGGGGTCCCGGCCGGCAGCGGCTCGACGGGCAGGGCGGGGAGTTCCGGCATGGCCGGGGCCTGCAGGTGCTCCCGCTTCTCCTTGGTCAGGTAGGCGAACATCCCGGAGAACCCGGCGACGGTGAACCACAGCAGGGAGGGCTGCGGGGTGACGGCGCCCACGACCCCCATGGTCGAGGCGCCGGCGGCACCGGCGGTCCACATGACCTGCCGGCTCTTCATCCGTTGCAGACGCCGCTCGTGCCCGGCAACACGGGTCTGATGCCCGGCGATGATCGCCTGCCGCTGCTGCATGACGAGCTCGCGGTCGGTCGGACGCCCGGGCTTACTCGCCCGGTACTGCTGGTAGCGCTCGAGACTGGCGGAGAGACCGCTTTCGAGCACCTTCAGCGAGGGTTCGTTCTGCTTGCTTCCCTTGGCCATGTGTCTACGGTACGTGACGTCGGGGTGAACGCGCCAAGTCGTCGCGGGATCTGGGGCTCGGGCAGTTGGTTGGGGCGCGGCGCGGTGAACGTCAACCAACGCGCCTGGCCGCCGAACCAGGCCAGCGCGGTGGTGTTCAGACTCCCCATGGCCACCTTGCCGTCGCGGGCGCGCACCCCGGTGCACATGTAGAACTGCTCGTGCTCGCCGAAGAACTCGTAGACCACGCGGCCGTCGGTGTCGTAGGCCCGCACCCAGACCAGCTTGTCCGGCTTCGGGTGCAGGGCCTCGGGCAGCGCCCAGATCACCTTGCGCAGCCAGGGCCTGCCCGCGGTCTTGTCCAGCGCAGGCTTGCGGGCGCTGGCCATCGTCACCCACACCAGCCCGTCATCGCCCGCGGCGATGTTGTCCGGGAAGGCGGGCAGGTTCGTGATCCACGGCTCGTGCCGGCCGCTGTCGAGCCACACCCGGTCCACGCAGTACGCCCCGGTCTGGGCCACCGCCACGAACTCGCTCGACAGCGCCACGCCGTTGGCGAACTGCAGGCCGTCGGCCAGGACGTCCACGGTCCCGTCGGGCGTGCGGCGCAGCAGCCGGCCGGTGCCTGAGTGCTCGATGATGTCCGCGGTCCAGTGCTCGAGGTCGAATCGTTGGCTGGAGTCGGTGAAGTAGATCGTGCCGTCGCCGGCGACCGCGGCGTTGTTGCACACCCGCAAGCCGTGCTCACCCTTGGCGACCAGCGTGGTGAGGACACCGGCGTTGAGCAGGAGCAGGCCCTTCTCGGCGTCGCAGACGAGCAGGCCGTCGGGGTGCGCTTCGATGCCAAGCGGCCGGCCACCGGTGTCGGCGAGCACCTCGATCCGCCAGCCGTCGAGGCTCACCGAGATGATCCGGCCGTCCTCCAGCCCGGTGACGATCGCGTCCCCGACGAACAGCGCGTCCTCGGGGCCGACGCCGGGCACCGGAAGGATGTGCAAAGCGGGCAGGTTGGTGGCTGGCGGCTTGCTCGCCGCACCGGCTGGCTGCCACGTGGTGGGGGCGATGGCGGGTTTGCTCATGGAGTCATTGTGCGGTGCGCCGGGGCACTCCGGTGACGTTCGGCATATCTCGTTGCGCGTCAGGTGCCACCACGGTCGGAGGCTCAGCGGCCCGCCAGCCGCGGCGCCCGGAGTTTCACCACCATCGCCTCCATGGCCAGTTGCGGCGCGACGTTCATGGCCAGCGCCTGCCGGGCGTCGCGAATGGCGGTGAACCGCAGGAGGGTGTCGCTGGTCGAACTCTCATCGGCCATCCTCGCCAGGTCCGCGCGCATCTCCTCGTTGACCAACTCGACGGGCGCCTCCTCCTGCAACGCGAGCACGTCGCGGAACCACGCCAGCAGGTCGACGAGCACACGGTCGAGTTCGTCGCGCACGCTGCGATTGCGCCGGGCGGCCTGACGGTCCTCGAGGTCCTTCAGCGCGGCTTTGGTCACGCGCTTGATCCCCTTGCCCTCCGCGCCGGAGCCCAGCGCGAGCATCATGTCGGCGCGTTCGGTCTCCTCGCGGTCGGCCAGCAGCGCCTCGGCGTCTGCCTTCGCGGCTTCGACGATGTTGCCCGCCGCGGCCATGCAGCTTGCGAGGTCGGACAAGTCGCGCATCATCACGAGCACGTCGTGGCGCCGGTTGCGGACCGACTCGATGGTGGCCAGCGCCCGCGCCCGGCCGATGTGGCCCATGGAAGCGCGGGCGGCGAACGCGGCGGTTCCGGCGTCGACCCCCTGCCGCTCGAGGAACGCCGCGACGGCGCGCGTCGCGGGTGTCCGCAGACCGATCACCTGACAGCGGGACCGGACCGTCGGCAGGAGGTCCTCCACCGAGGGCGCGCACAGCAGCCAGACCGTGCGACTGGCTGGTTCCTCGATGCTCTTGAGCAGCACGTTGTTAGCCGACTCGGTGAGGCGGTCTGCGTCCTCCAGGACGATCACGTGCCAGCGGGCGCGGGTCGGGGCCATGTCAGCGCGGCCGACGAGTGCGCGGGCCTCCTCGGTCTTGTAGGACAGGCCCTCTGGGCGGACCACACGGACGTCCGGGTGGTTGCCGGCCAGGACGGCCCGGCAGTCCTGGCACACCCCGCACCCCCCCTGCGGGCACACCAGTGCGGCACCGAAGGCGATGGCGGCATTGGACCGGCCCGAGCCCGGCGGCCCGATGAACAGCCAGGCGTGGGTCATCGTGGGACCCGCCGGTTCGACCGCGGCGTCCTGGGCGGCCACCTGAAGCACCTCGACCACATGGTCCTGCCCGACCAGGGTCTCGAACACGCTCATCGGAACTCCTCGGGCAGCGAGGCCCACACCCGGTCCGCGACGTCCTCCACCGACCCGGAGGCGTCGATGACCGAGTAGCGGTGCCCCTCGCGGGCGGCGAGGTCGAGCAGGCCGCGGCGGACCCGGGCCTGGAACAACTCCCCCTCGTTCTCCATGCGGTCCACCTCACCGTCGCGCTGCTGGGACGTCCCCACCGGCAGGTCCAGCATGATGGTCAGGTCCGGGATGAGGCCGTCAGTCGCCCACAGGTTCACACGCTCCACCTCGTCGATCCCCAAGCCGCGCGCCACACCCTGGTAGGCCAGCGAGGAGTCCACGAACCGGTCGGAAAGCACGACGGCCCCGCGTTCCAGCGCAGGGCGGATCGTCCGCTCCACGTGGTCTGCGCGGGCAGCGGCGAACAACAGCGCTTCGCAGCGTGCCGACATGTCGACATCATCGGCGAGCAGGAGCACCCGGATCGCCTCGGCCACGGGGGTTCCGCCCGGTTCGCGCGTGACAACCACTTCGTGGTGCTCACCGAGCCGTTCGGCCAGCAGGCGCAGTTGGGTCGTCTTGCCTGACCGGTCCACACCCTCGAACGCGACGAACAAACCCCTCACATGGGTCACCCTCTCACGCTGCCCCGAGCAGGCGGTCGCGTCGGTACGCCGCGTCCCGTTGGAGAGCGCCCACGAGGTTGGAGAACCCACACGTTGGTTCTCCAACGCGGTGAACAGCCTCCAACGACCCACGCCACAACTGGGCGCGACAGGCGGGATTCAGGCCGCTTTCGCCCACTTGTGGGCCGGAATAATCCCGAATGCCCGGTATACACCCGTCGATCGGGACCACAAGTGGGCGACCAGGGGGCGGGTTCGCCCACTTGTGGCGAGCAGGGAGCGGCGAACTACCCCACCAGCCCGTTCGGCGACGCCAAGGACCGGGACATCATCAAGGCCCTGTAGCACGTCTCGCGTCGGTCGCTGGGCGTGACGGCGGTCGGGCTACTTCTTCGACGCTGCCTTCTTGCGGGGCTTCTTCGGCGCAGGACCCTTCGCGCGCCGCTCACTGATCAGATCGCTGGCACGCTCGAGCGTGATCGTCAGCGGGTCGTCGGCCACCCGCAACGAGGCGTTGGTCTCACCATCGGTGACGTAGGGGCCGAAGCGCCCTTCCTTGAGTTCGATCTTCTTGCCGGTGATCGGATCAACGCCGACCTCCTTGCCGGGCGCGGCCTGCTCGCGGCCCCGGCCGCGTTTGGGCTGGGCGAACAACGCCAGCGCCTCGTCCAGGGTGCACGTGAAGATGCTGGCCTCGTCGGGCAGCGAGCGGGAGTCCTTGCCGTGCGTGAGGTACGGGCCGTACCGACCGTTCTGTGCCATGACCGGCTCCCCGTCCTCGGGGTGCTTGCCGACCTCGCGCGGCAACGACAGTAACCGCAGGGCGTCCTCGAGGGTGACCGTCGTGAGGTCCATGCCCTGGAACAGGCTCGCGGTGCGCGGCTTGACCGTCTTGCGCGGCTTCTTCGCGCCTTCGGGGAGTTCCGGCAGGATCTCCGTGACGTAGGGGCCGAACCGTCCGGTCTTGGTCACGATCTCGTGCCCGGTGTCCGGGTCGACGCCCAGCCCCCGCTCCTCCTTGGGCGCGTTGAGCAACTCGAGGGCCGACTCGGGGGTGAGCTCGTCGGGCGGCAGGTCGGCCGGCACGTTCGCACGCTTCTCGCCCGACTCCAGGTACGGTCCGTACTTGCCGACGCGCAGGACGATCTCTTGGTCGATCGGGAACGACGAGTTCTCTCGCGGGTCGATCTCCGGCAGTTTCTCGATCATGGGGTGCAGGCCCACGAAACGGCCCCCGCGGGGGTCCACGCCGCCGTAGTAGAACGTGCCCAGCACGAACGTGCGGGTTTGGTGACCGTCGGCGACGGTGTCGAGGATCTCCTCGAGTTCCGCGGTGAAGTCATAGTCCACCAGCGCCGAGAAATGGTCCTCCAGCAGCCGCACCACGGCGAATGCCAGCCACGCCGGCACCAGCGCGGTGCCGCGTTTGAAGACATACCCGCGGTCCAGCAGCGTGCCGATGATGTTCGACCACGTCGAGGGCCGGCCGATGCCGCGCTCCTCCAAGGCCTTGAGCAGCGTGGCTTCGGTGTAGCGGGCAGGCGGCTTGGTGGAGTGCTCCTCGGCGGTCAGCGCCCGGACCGTCACCTCGTCACCGGTGGCCAGGCGCGGCAGGCGGCGTTGCTGCCCGCTGTCCTCGTCGTCGCGGCTCTCCTCGTACGCGGCCAGGAAGCCGGGGAAGGTCACCACGGTGCCGCTGGCGGAGAACGTCGTCGCCGTGCCATCGGCGGTCGTGGCGGCCAGTCGCAGCGTCGTGGTGGCGATCTTCGCGTCGGCCATCTGGGAGGCGACCGTGCGCTTCCAGATCAGGTCGTAAAGCGCGAGCTCGTCGGGGTTCACCTGCGAGGCCACCTGGCCCGGGGTGCGGAAGGAGTCACCGGCTGGGCGGATCGCCTCGTGCGCCTCCTGCGCGTTCTTCACCTTGCGGGTGTAGTCACGCTGCGGACCGGGGAACACGTGGTCGTCGCCGTACAGCGCCCGCGCCTGCGCCCGGGCGGCCTGGATCGCCGTGGCCGACAGGTTGGTGGAGTCGGTACGCATGTAGGTGATGAAGCCGCGCTCGTACAGGCCCTGGGCCACGCGCATCGTGCGCTGGCCCCCAGCGCAGTTTGCGGGAGGCCTCCTGCTGCAACGTGGAGGTCATGAACGGGGGGGACGGCCGCCGCGTGCCCGGCTTCTCCTCCACCGATTCCACAGCCATCCGGGCGTCGGCCAGACCCGCGACGAGCGCCTCCGCAGCGGCGATGTCGAGGTGCCGCACGTCCTTCTTCTTCAACTGCCCGAGGTCGTTGAAGGAATCCCCGCGCGCCACTCGCACGCCGTCGACGTGGGTCAGGGTGGCGGTGAAGTTGCCCGGGTCCAGCAGCGCCTCGATGTCTGCGTAACCGGCCCGCACGAACGCCATCCGTTCACGCTCACGGTCCACGACCATCCGCAGCGCCACCGACTGCACACGCCCGGCGGACAGCCGCGGCATGACCTTCTTCCACAGCACCGGCGAGACCTCGTACCCGTACAACCGGTCCAGGATGCGCCGGGTCTCCTGCGCGTCCACCAGGTCGAGGTCGAGTTCGCGGGTGTTCTGCAGCGCGTGCTGAATGGCGTCCCGGGTGATCTCGTTGAACACCATCCGCCGCACCGGGACCTTCGGGTCGAGCACCTTCAGCAGGTGCCAGGCGATCGCCTCACCCTCCCGGTCCTCATCGGTGGCAAGTAGCAGTTCGTCGGCGTCGCGCAGCTTGTCCTTGAGCTCCTTGACCCGCGCCTTCTTGTCCGCGTTGACCACATAGATCGGAGCGAAATCGTTCTCGATGTCGACGCCGAGACGCGCCCACGGCTCGGACTTGAACTTGGCCGGGATGTCGGCGGCACGGTCGGGCAGGTCCCGGATGTGGCCCACACTCGCGGTGACCTCGAAGCCGTCGCCGAGGTAGCCCCTGGATCGTCTTGGCCTTCGCGGGCGACTCGACGATGACAAGGCGGCGTACGGTGCTTTCAGGCATATTTCCCTTCCCCGACCCCATGATGCGGGCACGAATCGGCACAGTACGACACCGGGGTGGGGTTGCGCCAGCGGGGATCGCCTACCTGGACGACTGGGCGATCCTCAGCGGTTGGGTGTGAACACCTCGCTGAACACCGCCTTGAGCAGCACCTCCACCAATGGCGCCGGGGATCCCTCCAGCAGCGCATTGATGCCCGCCATCTCCTCCGGCAGGGCCACCGGGCCGCCCTGACCCTTGAATCCCGCGATCTGCATGAGGCCGTCGATCGTGGCCGCGTCGAGGGCGTCCACGTCGATGCTGGCCGCGGCCGCCGCGAGGTTCGGGTCGATGTCGGCTCGCCCCTTGCCGGTGGCAGCCTCCGTCGCTTCCCTCAGCATCGCCAGGAACTCGTCTGCCCGGTCCCCGATGCCCGCGGACACCGTCACATGGATGTTCGTCGGCCCGCCGCGCCGCGCCGGCTGGACCTGCAGCGACCATCCCAGCGCGTGCGCCTCGTCGGCGACGATCCGCACGTCGGGACCGTCCGGATCTCCGGTGTCGCCGATGCAGACCAGCGAAGACTCCGGGGCCGCGACCACCCGCAGCCCGGGGATGGTGGCCACCTCCTCAGCGATGTGCACGGCGCCGGCTCGCGATTTCAGCGCCAGCTCCCGCAGCCCTTCGCGGCCCAGTAGATGCAGAACCGCCCACGCGGCGGCACCCGGTGCGGCGGAGCGGCTGGACAGCAAGGTGTTGTTGATCAGCGGGTAGCCGGGCCAGCCGGCGTCGGCGAAGAAGTGGTACTGGCGCAACTCCGGATTGGCGTGCAGCACGATCGACACGCCCTTCGGGGCGTACCCGTACTTGTGCAGGTCCATGGACGCCGACGTGACACCCGGGATACTCATGTCCACCGGCGGCAGACCCTCGGCCTCCCGCACGAACGGCAGCACCCACCCGCCGATACACAGGTCCAAGTGGCACAGGATGTCGCGCTGCGCGGCGTCGGCCGCGACCTGCTCGACGGGGTCGATCACCCCGTGGGCGTAGCTGGGCGCGGAGACGACTGCCAGGGCGGTGCGCTCGTCCATGGCCGCGCGCATCTCGGCGGCATCGGCTTTGAACCCGTCGTCGACCCCGATGTCCACCACGTCCACGCCGAACAACCATGCTCCCTTGCGGAACGCCGAGTGCCCGGTGACCGGCAACAACATCCTCGGCCGGCCCTGCCCACCCCGGCGGTGGTAGCGCTCCCGGGCGCCGAGCACGGCAAGCATGCAGGACTCCGTGCCACCACTGGTCACCGTGCCCACGGCGTCCGGACCGCCACCGTGCAGGTCGAGGGCGGCGCCGACCAGGTCGTTCTCGACCGCCGCGATGCTGGGGAACGCCGTGGGGTCCAGGCCGCTGCGACCCCAGGCGGTCGCGGCCGCGGCGTTGGCCACCTCCCGTAACTGGGCGTTGCCGGACTCGAAGTGGTAGCTGGTGGCCTTGGTGTAGTCGAGGTCCACGGCGCGCAGAGCGGCCAGCGCCGACAGGATCTCGGCGGCGGGCAGGCCGTGGTCAGGAAGCGGCGGCAGGGTCATGTGCACCTCGCAGGTCGTTGAGTGTCTTCTCGGTGAGGTCGTACTTGAACAACGTGGGCAGGCTCAGCAGCATCATCAGCGCCGGGAACAGCGAGAAGGACAAAACGATCCCGGTCAGGGCGCTGCCCGGCTGCGTGACGGTCTGCCCGGCCTCGCTGGAGATGAAGCCGGTCGCGGCCAGGATGAGGCCCACGACCGCCGGGCCGAGCGCCAGCGAGACGGTCTCGGCGGCCGCCCACACGCCGGTGAACACCCCGGCCCGCTGCCGGCCGTGCTGGGCGGCGTCCGCCGCCACGGTGTCCGGCAGCATCGCCAACGGGAACATCTGCATGCCGGCGTAGGCCACCCCGACCATCCCGACGAGCACGTACACGGCGGCGTCCGGGAGGCTGCGGCTGAAGAACAGTCCGACCGCCGCGACCAGGAAGACGCCACTGGCCATCACGAAGCCGCGTTGTTTGCCCACCCGCTTGGAGACCATCGCCCACAACGGCATGACGATGACCGCCGGTGCCACCATGCAGACGAAGAGCAGTGTCTGCTGCAGTTCCCCACCCCCGAGGATGTAGGTGGCCAGGTAAGGCACGGACGCCAGCATCGCGCCGGTGGCCAGCGCCTGCGGGACGAAGGTGAGCATGAGCAGCAGGAACCAGCGGTTCTGCCGGACCGCGGCGACCCGTTCCTGCAGCGTCGGTTCACTCTGCGCCTGGCTGTAGGAGCGGACCCGGCGCAGCATGGACCAGCAGACCACGGTGCTCACCAGCAGTAACAACCCGACGACCACGCCCATCCCGGCATAGCCCGAGCGGCCCGAGCCGAACGCCTTGACGAGGATGGGGGCACCTGCGCCGAACAGCAGGATCGACAAGCTCAGGAACACGATGCGGATGGCCGTGATCCGGGTGCGCTCGCCGTAGTCGTCGGTGAACTCCGCGGGCATCGCGAGGTACGTGACCTGGAACGTGGCGAAACCCGTGATGGCGAACAGGAAGAACACGCCCACCCACAAGGCGGCGGCGTTGCCCTCCAGGGCGCCGGGTGCCGCGAACGTCAGGGCGAACATGGGAGCGAGGATGAGCCCGCCGATCAGCAGCCACTTGGAGCGGTGGCCGGAGCGCACCATGGTCCGGTCGGACATGCTGCCCACGACCGGCGCGATGATCACGTCCCAGGCCTTCGGCAGGAAGACCACGAGGCTGGCGATCGCGGCGGCGACCCCGAGCACGTCGGTGAGGTAGAACAACAGGACCAGGCCGGGAACCGTCGCGAAACCACCGGTGCCGAACGATCCGAACGCATAGCCGAACCGCTGCCTGCCTGTCAGTCGCTGGGCCATGAGGCCCAGTATCGTCCCGTCACCCGTACCGTTGCCGCGTTTGCGGGACACTGGGAACAGGGGTGGTTTCCATGTCAACTCCGGACACGGCACGACGCTCCACCACCGCGGCGTTCCTGATGCCTGTCACCTATCTGATCTGGTTCCCGATCGTGTTCGCCCTCGGATACTGGATCACCGCCACGTTCGATGCGTATCCGTCCACAGAGGTCCCCCTGGTCCAGACCGGGCTGGACGGAATCATCGCCGCGGCCTGCTACGGCCTGATCTGCGGACTGCCGGCGTGGATCGGGGTGTGGCTGGCAGCGAAGGCCGGCCGCGGCGGGGGCACTGCCGCGGCAGTGCTCGCCCTGGTGCTGAATCTGCTGATCGCTGTGGCGATGTTCGCCCTCGCGTTCACGTAGTCCGCCCGAAATCGGAAATCAGCGCGGCGCGCACGACGGTGTCGATGTAGTCGAGCACTGCCGGACATTCCAGACCGGCTGGCGCGAGGACCTCGTCGGCATGCGTCGTGTCGAACTGCGGCCGCATCTGCAGGTAGGGACGGTAGACCAGCCCCGCCTGCAGGGTGCGCCGCAGGCGTTGGTCGGGCACAAGCATGAGCAGCGGGCGCACGCCCCTGCGGAACACGACGGGCGGGACGCGGATCGGCGCCCCCCGCTCCAGCAGGGCGAACACCCTCGGGAGCATCTCACCGGTGGTGGTGTCGCGGCCCGGACCCGCGGCCAGGTGGAAAGTGCCGCCCAGCGTCGCAGGATCTGCCGACAGCGTGAGGATCGCGTCGGCCACGAAGTCCACCGGCACGACGTCCAGGCGCGCACCGGGGTCGTAGGGGATGACCGGCAGCCAGCCGCGGGCGATGACCTTGAGGGGCCAGTAGAGGACCTTCCAGGCTCCGGTGCGACCGGTCCGGGAGTCACCCACCACGATCGAGGGCCGGTGCACGGCCACCGGCAGGTCGGCCATCGCCGCGCGCAGCAGGTGCTCGGCCTCGTACTTCGTCTGCTCGTAGGTGTTGTGGAAGCCCGCGTCGTGGTCGAGGTCGGACTCCAGGATCAGGCCATCGCGGCGTCCTGCGACGTAACACGTCGAAACCGCGTCGAGACGGCGCAGTCGCGGGAGCCCAGCGCAGACGTCGATGACGTTGCGTGTGCCATCGACGTTGATGCGCCGCGCTGCCGCCAGCGGCAGGTCGAAGGACACGCTGGCCGCGCAGTGGATCACCTGCGTGACCTCGCTCAGCAGCGCGGGATCCACACCCAGGCCGGGTTCGGTGACATCGCCGGCCACCGCGTGCAGCCGCCCGGTGTCGCTGTCGTTGCGTTCGGAGAGGGCCACCAGCCGTTGCTCCGCCGTCGCGTCCGCAGTGGGGCGGATCAAGCACAGCACCGCGCGGTAGCGCGGGTCCGCGGCCGCGCGCCGGAGCACCTCGCCACCGACCATGCCGGTCGCACCGGTCAGCAGCAGGACGTCGGTCATAGCCGCGCGGCGATCCCCCGCACAAGGCGCCGCAGAGCGGTGGGTTCCTGCTGCAGGAACAGCGAGGGCTCCACGAGTTCCAGTTCGGCCAGCAGGGGTTGGTCGTGGTCGTCGCGGATGAGATCGATGCGCGCGTAGAGCAGTTCGTGCGGGATGTCCGCGATCACCGCCTCGGCCAGTTCTCGCTCGGCGTGGGCGATGGGCAGCGCCGCGGACACCTGCTCCTGCGCGTCGCCGAGGCGGGGGCTCTTGCGCACCGCGTGCGTGAGTTCCTCGTCGATCCAGATCAGCGAACGTTCGCCATACGTCTCGACTGAGGACAGGTAAGGCTGCACCATGACTTCCCGGTCGCCGCACAGTGTGCCCCAGAACGCCCTCGCCGCTGGCGACTGGGGGTCGGTGATCCGATCGGTGAGGAACGACCCGGCCCCCACCACCGGCTTGGCCACGACGTCGTGCCATCCGCGGTCGGCCATGAGGTCGGCGAGGTCGACCTCCTCGCCCACTCCGAGCCAGGCCGTGGGCACGACCGGCACGCCCTGCTTGGCGAGTTGGCGCAGGTAGCCCTTATGTGTGTTCCACTGGACCACCTCGACCGGGTTGAACAGCCGGGTGACGGTCGCCGCGTGCACCGCCCAGTCCAGGAACGCGTCGAGGTTGTCGATGTAGTTCCACGCCGAACGCAGGACCGCGATGCCGAACCGCGACCAGTCCACGGTGTCGTCGTCCCACGCCGCAAGTGTGGGTTCCAGGCCGGCGTCGCGCAGAGCCGCCAGCAACAAGTCCTCGTCGGGGTCGGGTTCCGGCAGAACCTGGCAGGTGACGATGGCTACGCTCACAGGCCAACTCTCGCGCACCACGGGCACCGGACACACCGCGACCCCCGTCCGGACGAACCGGAACGGGGGCCGCTGGTGCTGTTCAGGAGACCTGCGAAGCGATCTCCTCCGGGCTGACCGCGATCGGCCGGCGCTTGGTGATGACGACCGCGCCCACGACCACAGCCAGCGCACCGGCCGCGATGGCCCAGCGCAGCGCGTTGCCGTCGAGGAACATCGACACCACAGCCGGGGCGATCAGCAGCGAGACCAGGTTCATGACCTTGATCAGCGGGTTGATCGCCGGACCGGCGGTGTCCTTGAACGGGTCACCGACGGTGTCACCGATGACCGTGGCGGAGTGGGCCTCGGAGCCCTTGCCGCCGTGGTTACCGTCCTCGACGAACTTCTTCGCGTTGTCCCAGGCCCCACCGGAGTTGGCCAGGAACACGGCCATCAGGGCGCCTGTGGCGATAGTGCCCGCCAGGAACGATCCGAGGGCGCCGATGCCCAGGCCGAAGCCCACAGCGATCGGCGTCAGGATGGCCAGCAGACCCGGCGTGCTCAGCTCCCGCAGGGAGTCGCGGGTGCAGATGTCCACGACCTTGCCGTACTCCGGCTTCTCAGTGCCTTCCATGATTCCCGGGTGCTCCCGGAACTGCTTGCGCACCTCGAAGATGATGGCGCCGGCCGCCCGGGTCACAGCGTTGATCGCCAGACCCGAGAACAGGAACACCACCGAGGCGCCGATCAGCAGACCGACCAGGTTGCGCGGGTTGGAGACGTCGAGGATGCCCAGATATTGGGAGGCGTCCTGCGCGCCGAGGCCCTGCAGCGCATCGCCGGCCTGAGCCGTCGCCTGCTGCACCGCGTCGCGGAAGGAACCGAACAGCGCCGTTGCCGCCAGTACGGCGGTCGCGATCGCGATCCCCTTGGTGATCGCCTTCGTGGTGTTGCCCACCGCGTCCAGGCTGGTGAGCACCTGGGCACCCTCGCCCTCGACGTCGCCGGACATCTCGGCGATGCCCTGCGCGTTGTCGGAGACCGGACCGAAGGTGTCCATCGCAACGATGACGCCAACCGTCGTCAGCAGACCGGTACCGGCCAGCGCCACTGCGAACAGGCTCAGGGTGATCGAACCGGCACCCAGCAGGAACGCCCCGTACACCGCGGCGCCGATGAGCAGCGCGGAGTACACCGCGGACTCCAGGCCGAGCGAGATACCCGACAGGATGACGGTCGCCGGACCGGTCAGCGAGGTGCGGGCCACGTCGTCCACCGGACGACGGTTGGTCTCGGTGAAGTACCCGGTCAACTGCTGGATGGCGGCGGCCAGGATGATGCCGATCAACACGGCGGCGATCACCAGGAAACGCGGGTTGAGCGTCTCGGCGGTGGTCACGCTCAACTGCAGCCGCTCGCCGACCACGGTCCAGTCGGTCAGCTTGACCAGGCGGTCGGGCAGCCAGATGAAGGCGGCGATGGCTACCAGCACAGCCGAGATGATCGCGGAGATGAAGAACCCGCGGTTGATCGCGCTCATGCCGGAGCGGTCGTTGGGGCGCGGGGAGACCGCGAAGATGCCGATCATCGCCGTGATGACACCGATCGCCGGGATCACCAGCGGGATGACCAGGCCGAGGCTGCCGAGGGCGGCCTGGCCGAGGATCAGCGCAGCCACCAGGGTCACCGCGTAGGACTCGAAGAGGTCCGCGGCCATACCGGCGCAGTCACCCACGTTGTCACCGACGTTGTCGGCGATGGTCGCGGCGTTGCGGGGGTCGTCCTCGGGGATGCCCTGCTCGACCTTGCCGACGAGGTCCGCGCCGACGTCAGCAGCCTTGGTGAAGATACCGCCACCGACACGCATGAACATGGCCAGCAGGGCTGCGCCGAAGCCGAAGCCCTCCAGGACCTTCGGCGCCTCGCCCTTGTAGACCAGCACCACGATCGCCGCACCGAGCAGGCCCAGGCCGACGGTGAACATGCCCGCCACACCACCGGTGCGGAAGGCGATGCGCATGGCCTTGGTCTCTCCGCTCTTGCCCTCGCGGGCCGCGGCCGCCACGCGCACGTTGGCGCGCACGGCCAGCCACATGCCGACGTAGCCGGTCACCGCGGAGAACACCGCGCCGACGAGGAAGAAGATCGAGCGACCGATCCTCTCGTTGGTCGTCTCTGCCGGAAGCAGGAAGAGGACGAAGAAGACGATGACGGCGAAGATGCTCAGCGTGCGGAACTGGCGACTCAGATAAGCCGATGCCCCCTCCTGGATGGCTCCGGCGATGCTCTTCATCGAGTCAGTGCCTTCGCTGGCGGCGAGTACCTCGCGGACGAGCAACCCGGCCACCGCCAGCGCGAGCAGCGCGATGAGCGCCACGACGATGACAGTGGTGTAGTTGCCGCCCGACAGAGTCACTACGTTCGCTGCGGCAGTGCCTGCGGACATACGGTTTGCTCCTCGGATTCCCTTGCGGGCGCCGGGCGGAGACAGTCCCCTGACCGGTGCGCCTTGGTGGAGCCGGGCCCTCCCAGGACCGACTGGGCGCGATTCTACCTGTGGGTAACTTACGTCCCGCTTACAGGTCAGCCCGTTTCCGGCCGTGACCAGGACATCCGCAGCACCTGGCCCCCCTCCGGCGGCCAGGTCACCTCGGTCCCGGGGACCAGTGCGCGGATGACGGCCATAGCCATCCCGGGGTCGTCGGCGGCGCCGGAATCACGCACCTCGATCACGAAATCGCGGTCAGAGTCGACGATCCGCACGTCCACTCCGGCGGCCGAGCCCGCGCGCTCGTGCCGCACGACCGCGCGGCCCACCGCCTCGCCCACCGCCAGGCGCACGTCGTCCACGTCGTCCTCGGTCAACCCACATCGCCGGGCAGCCGCAGTGGCGACCAATCGGGCCACCCGCACCTGCGCGGAATCCGCGGGGATCCTCAGCGAGCAGGCGGCCATCAGGTCAGGGCTTCCTCAACCGTGGCGTACATGCCCACCTGCTGGTCGACGCCGGTGAGCGTGAAGACCTTCGTGATCTTGCCCGCCGCCGTGACCACCCGCACCTCACCGCGGTACTCCCGCACCGCCGCCACCGTGGCCACGATCACCGACAGCCCAGTCGAGTCCATGAAGTCGACGGCCGCGAGGTCGACCACGATGAGCGGTGCCTGCGCGGCCACTGCCGACTCCAGTTCCGCCTGCAGGGTTGCTGCGGTGTGCAGGTCGACCTCGCCGGCGGCGTGCACCACCGTCGCTGCACCCTGCTGCTCGCTGTTGACCTGCACGTGCATGTCGCCTCCCGGATCCGCTGCCCGCCACTTTGCCAGACAACGCCATGGCAGACACCCCTGTCAGTCACGGCGGCCCCGCCCGCGCCCAGGCGGTCACGCGCACGGTGCGGCCCATCGCCAGCTCAAGCTCGCGGCCCACCACCACCTCCACGTCGGCCCCGTACACCTCACACGAGACGAGTTCGGCACCGTTGTCGTGCGCAGTCGCGCGCGCCTCGGTGCAATCCATCGGCCCGGCAGCGGCCAGTGCCGCCAGGTCAGCAGCAGCTGAGACCTCGGCGCGAGCCACCGCGAACCGGACCACGCCCAGAGCGCCGAGGAACGCCACCAGCCCGACGCACAGTCCCGCTACGAGCAGGACGGTGGCGGCACCCCGCTCCTCACGTCTCACGCACGGTCCTCACCTCGGCGCGCATGGTGAAGCGCGGGAGCAGCCCGCGCCCCCCGACCACCCTGCTCACCTCGACCCGCAGGCGCCCGGCTTCATCGTGGATCCGCACCTGCGCCCCGGGCAGGGCAGACACCACCTGCTCGCGCACGGCCACTTCGTCATCGCCACGGGCGAGCATCCGGGCGGCGGTGCGCGCCGCCTCCGTCGTCTGCACCTGTACCGCGCCGGCAGCGACCACCCCCACAAGGGCCAGTACCACGGGGATCACCGCCAGCAGCCCCACGGCCAACTCAGCGGTGAACATCCCGGCGGAGGCGCGGATGCGGTGATGCAGCCGGGCCGCACCACCGCCGCGCGCAGAGGACGTCCTCACAGGATGAACGAGAACGCCTTCTGGATCACCTGCCACAGAACGTCCTGGACATCCGGTGAACTGAGCAGCTTCACCAGGACGCCACCGAACCCGCATGCGGCAACGGTCCCGACGGCGTACTCCGCGGTGGACATCCCATCGTCCGCGACGACCCGCTGGATGACAGCCTCCATCGATTACCTCCTTGTGGTTGGTCCGCCCCGAACTCAAGGCGGCTCAACCACTTTCCCGCCGCGGGAAGGTGGCCAACAGGGCCCGGAGCGGATCTGGGGACAACGGCCCGAGCGCGTCCACAACCTCAGAACAGGTCCATGACCAGCGAGCCCACGATGGGCACGACAGCCAGCAGGACGAATGCTGGCAGGAAGCAGACCGCCAGAGGCAGCACCGCCTTGACCCCGACGGCCCGGGCCCGGCGCTCGAGGTCCGCGCCCCGTTCCGCGCGCAGCTGCCCGACGCAGGCGACGAGGGCAGTGGTCAGCGCAGCGCCGGACTCCACGGACCTCAGCAGCACCCGGCCCACGGGGGCCAGCGCAGGGTCGTCGAGGAACTCCGCGAACGTCAGCGGGTATCCGGCACCGAGCCGATGGCGTGCGGCGCACCGCCTGAACAGCCCCGCAACGGGCTCGCCGAACGCATCGGCGGTCACCGTCATCCCCGTCCACAACGGCGCACCCGCGGCCAGGCAGGATGCCAGGCAGTCCACGGCATCCGGCGCCTGGCGCAGGAGTCCCTCGCGGTCGGTGGTGTCCGCGGCGGCGAGACGCTCCAACAACCGGCGGGAAGCCCACCCGGCGGCCAGTCCCAGCGGCAGCCCCCACCAGCGGCCCACGAGGGCCACAACGCCCAGCGCGGCGGCAGCCGCGGCCGCGGTCGGTGCGTCCACCCCCGGACCCCGGGACCTGTGCACCACGCGCGCCCGGCTGCCAGGCGCGATGAGCAGGATCGCCCCCAGGCACAGCAGCAGCACGCTCACAGCGACGCCTCCACACCGGCCACGAGCTTGCGCATCCAGACCACGCCCAGCACCTCGAGCAGCCCGGCGAGGCCCAGGCACCCCCAACCCCAGATCGTGCCCAGCAGGAAGCCGACCGGATCGGCCCCCATCAGCAGTCCCATTCCCACCCCGATCAGGGGCAGGAGCACCAGTACCCGCACTGTGGCCCGCGGCCCTGCCAATTGCGCCCGCACCTCCCGGCGCACCGCCGCGGCTTGCTCAGCGCCCTGCACGAGGCGGTCGAGGGCCGCTGCCATCGCGGCCCCGGATCCCTCACACACCTGCCACAGCGCAGCCAGCGCCAGCAGGAGTGACTGCCCACCGGCACCGGTCCGCAGGGCCGACGCGACGTCGCCGCCGAGCCGGGAGGTCGCAACGGCATGGCGGACGATCTCATCGGCGCAGTCGCCTGCGGCACGTTCGAAACCGTCCCGCAGGGCGGCCCCCGAGCGCAATTCGTCACGGAACGCCCCGAGCACCTCCATCACGGCGGCCTCCGACGAGGTGCGTCGCCAGGAACCGAAACGCCGCCAGGAGGACCGCGACCGGCGGATGACCCGGGGACGCACCGACGCGGGCACGAGCAGCAGAACCCCCACCGTCAGGACCGCCACGCCGATCACGGCAGGCGGTCCGCGGCAGGTCCTGGCACCACATGGCCGTCCCGGAAGACCACCGCCGGGACGGTGCTCACGTAACCCGCTGCATCGCGCTGCAGCACCGCTACGCCGGCCACGCGCCGCCGCGGATCCCGGACGACGTGCACGACCGCCTGCAGGCCAGCCGCCACCTGGGCGTGCAGACCCTCTCTGCCCAGCCCGGCCGGCAGCGCCAAGGACTCCAACCGGGCCGGGACGTCCGCGGCACTGTTCGCGTGGACCGTGCCACATCCACCCTCATGTCCGGTGTTCAGGGCCGCGAGCAGATCCACGACTTCGGCACCGCGGACCTCACCGACCACCACCCGGTCTGGCCGCATCCGCAGCGCTTGGCGGACGAGGTCTCGCACCGTCACTTCCCCGGACCCCTCGGTGTTGGGTGGCCGCGCCTGCAACTGGACCACGTGCGGATGGTCCGGTTGCAGTTCCGCGGAGTCCTCCACGACCACCACCCGCTCCGCCGGGTCCACGGCCGAGAGCAACGAATTGAGCAACGTGGTCTTGCCCGACCCGGTGCCCCCGCTCACCAGGAACGCGGCCCGCCGGGCCACCAGCCGGGCGAGGATGTCCGCGCCCTGCGCCGGGAGCGTACCGACGTCGACGAGTTCGGGAAGGGTGAACACGCGGCGGCGCGGGATCCGCAGGGACAGGCACGTGCCCTGCCCGCTGATGGGCGGCAGGACCGCGTGAAGCCGGACACCGCCGGCCAGCCGGGCGTCGACGTAGGGGACGCTGTCGTCGAGCCGGCGACCCACGCCTCCGGCCAGCCGCTGCGCCAGTCGACGCACCGCGGCCTCATCCGGGAACCGGACGTCGCTGCGCTTAAGGCCCTCGCCCGCGTCGATCCAGACCTCCCGCGGTCCGTTGACGAGCACGTCGGTGACACCGTCAGCGGCGACCAGGGGCTCCAGCACGCCGAGGCCCGCGATCTCGGTGCGCAGACTGCGGACCACTTCGACGATCGACGACTCCGGTAGCACCAGCCCTTCGGAGCGCAGCGCCTCCGTGACCGACAGGGCCGTTGCCGCCCACCCCTCCGCAGCCAACCGGCGGCGGACCCGGTCCACCACAGCCTCGGGGGCGCTCATTGCAGGACCTCCGCCAGCAGCCCGTCGCCCGCCCGTCCCAGCGGGCTGCGGCGGCGCCATCCCGGCGGCTCGCCGCGTTCCAGGCGCTGATCCAGACCCCGGTCCGGAGCCATCGCGGCGATGACCGGCACACCGACCGCCGCCGCCACATCAGCCCCGGTCAGCCCCCCGGGATTCGGGCCCCGGACCACGATGTCGAAAGCCGCCCCGAGCCTCGCCACCACCCGCCGCGCCGCACGCACACCGCGCACATCTGCCGGCACCAGCATGAACACCTGGTCGCAGCGCGCCATCGCCTCGCGCTGGTAATCCGTGACGCCGCGGCCGAGGTCCACCACTGTGACCGCGGCGCACCGGCGCGCGGTGTCGAGCACCGCCGCCGCCACACCCGTCGGCAGTCCGGCGGTACCGTCGTCCGGCCACCCGAGGACCGCCACCCCCTCCACCCGTGACACAGCGGATTCCAGGGACCGCACAGGGATCCGCCCGGCTCCGGCACGGACCTGATCCCACGTGAGACCAGACACCTCGTCGGCCCCCAGGACCACGCCCAAGCCACATCCCAGCGGATCGAGGTC
This sequence comes from Micrococcales bacterium, assembly GCA_016703125.1. Taxonomy (NCBI): domain Bacteria; kingdom Bacillati; phylum Actinomycetota; class Actinomycetes; order Micrococcales; species Micrococcales bacterium. The sequence goes on from JADJCR010000002.1 coordinate 85,889, forward strand.
GAGCAGGTAGACCCCCAACTTGGCGCGCACGGCGGACATGGCCAAGGCGCAGGCGAACACCGAGGCACCCGCGCCGCCGCGGCATCCGAGCACGCCCACCACTCGCCCCTGTGCACCGCGGTCCTCCTCCCGCCGCGACACCCGTTCGGTGAGCCAGCCCGGTTCACCCGGCGGCCGGACCACCTCCTCGGCGCCCACCTCGAAGACCACCTGCCACAGGTCAGGGTGCGGTTCACCGAACACCACCACCGCGGGACGCTCAGGCAGCGCCGCAGCACGCACCTCGAGCAGCACCTCGGTGCACACGACGACCACCGGGGCCCGCGTCCAGATCAACGCCGCCGCGCTCGCCTGCTCCTCGACCTGCACGGTGAGTTCGGCGGCCGAAGCCAGCGCCAGCACATGGTCGACGGCTTCCGGATCCCGCCCGAGGAGTAGAACGTCGGCCACACATCCACCCTGCGCCGAAGGTGGCCGCGGTCCAAGGTGGGCAGAACGATCTGTGGACAAAGGGAAGACCCCCGCAGGGGGGGATGCGGGGGCCTTCGGGGCCGATGATTGGGGGGAAAGATCGGCCGTGCGCCCAGTTGGGCTCTTCAACTATCCCGCCATCCCGCAATAGATGCAAGTGAATACCCCCGGATGCCGGACGGTGTGGAGAAAATACCGGCTCAGCCGATGGTGCGCAGCCGAAAGGACGATGCGCACTGGCCTCTGTGACACCATGGTGGTCGTGCCTGCGCGTGCCGCTGCGTTCTTCGATCTGGACAAGACGATCCTGGCCAAGTCCAGTTCGCTGGCCTTCGCCAAACCGCTCTACGCCGGGGGCCTGATCGGCCGCTCGGCGGTGCTCAAAAGCGCATACGCGCAACTGGTCTACCTCGCCGCCGGGGCGGACCACGAGCAGATGGAGCGGATGCGGGTCTACCTGTCGGAACTGTCCCGGGGCTGGGACGTCGACCAGGTCAAGGCGGTCGTGGCGGAGACGCTCGACGGGATCGTGGATCCGATCGTGTACGTCGAGGCGGTGAAGCTCATCGCAGAACACCAGAGCGCCGGCCGCGACGTCATCATCATCTCGTCGTCCGGTACGGAGATCGTCGAACCGATCGGTGCACGACTGGGAGTGGACAAGGCCATCGGCACACAGATGGCCATCGAGGACGGTAAGTACACCGGCGACATCCTCTTCTACGCCTATGGGCCGGGCAAGTCCGAAGCCATGCGCGCGCTGGCTGCCGAGGAGGGCTACGACCTGGCCGAGTCATACGCGTACAGCGACTCCTACACCGATCTGCCGATGCTCGAAGCCGTCGGCCACCCGTACGCCGTGAACCCCGACGAGCAACTGCGCCGGGTGGCCCGGGAGCGGGTGTGGCCGATCCTGGAGTTCGACAAGCCGCAGTCCATGCACCGCACCATCAGCCGGGAGCAGAGAGCAGCCGCCAGCGCCGGGGCCGCGGCGGGGGCGGTCGCGTTGGGGCTGGCCTGGTACTCCCGGTATCGCCGGGGTCGTTGAGCGGCGCCCTCCCGGCGAGGGTGTTAGTGATACGGACATCCGGGAGCGAAAAAGATGGCCCGTTTCGCCAACGCCTATCCGATTCACTAACCGATGCAGTCGGCGGCGGCGAGGAGGCCGGGCCCTACCCCTCCAGCGACAACCGCAGCGGCATCCCACTGTCCCCTGTCGGGGAGGTCCGGGTGGCCAGGATCTGGTGCAACTGGATGCGGTTGCGCATGAAGCCCCACTTGCTGGCCGCAAGGTAGAGCCGCCACACCCGGGCCTTGCGCAGGCCTACCTCGGCCACGGCCTCGTCCCAGTGCGATTCCAGGTTGGCCAGCCAGACACCGAGGGTCATCGCGTAGTGGACACGCAGGTTCTCCTCGTGCTGGACCTCGAGACGCTCGTGCTCCATGGCATCGACGAGCGTGCCCACGTGCACGAGCTCCCCGTCGGGGAAGATGTAGCGGTTGATGAACCCGTTGCGGGTGTAGGTCTTCTCCTTGGGATCGGTGCGGGTGATGCAGTGGTTGAGCAGCCGGCCACCGTCCACCAGTCGCGACCGCAGGAAGGAGAAGTAGGCGGGGTAGTTCTCCTTGCCGATGTGCTCGGTCAAGCCGATGGATGCGATCCGGTCGAAACCCGTCTCCCGCACCGCGCGGTAGTCACCGTGGCGCAGGTCGACCTGTTCCTCCAGTCCCGCCCCAACCACCGCCCGCTGCCCCCAGCGGGCCTGCTGCTCTGACAGTGTCACCGCGATGACCTCGACACCGTGGTGCTTGGCGGCGTGGATGGCGAACCCGCCCCATCCGCATCCGACATCGAGCATCCGCATGCCCGGTTGCAGCCCGAGTTTGCGGCACACCAGCTCGAACTTCTCCTCCTGGGCCTGCTCCAGGGTCGCGTCCGGACCGGGGAAGACGGCGCAGGTGTAGGCCATCGTGGGACCGAGCACCCATTCGTAGAAGGTGTTGGAGACGTCGTAGTGGTGGGAGATCACTTCGGCATCTCGGCGGCGGCTGTGCTTCATGCCGTTGTTGTGCACCTCCTCTGGCGGCGGCGGAGGCTTGCGCAGGAACAACGGCGCGAAGTGCCGCCCCAGGGCGGCCTTCTCCCGCCACGACACGTCGCGCAGGGCGGCGGTGGCCAGGCGGTCGAAAGCGGTGTACAGGTCGCCGGTGACCTCGAGGTCGCCAGCCACATAAGCGCGGGCCAGACCCAGTTGCCCGGGTGCGCCGAGCAGTGCCGCGATCGCCTTGGGCGACCTGACCTCCAGGCGGATGTCCGAGCCGATCCGGCCCCCTTACTGCCGTCGTAGGCCACGAACTCCACGTCCGTACCGGGTCCGGCCAACATGTCGAACGCCTCGGCGATCTTCATCGCACCTCCACGCAGGTCTTGTCGTACAACTCGGGAAAACGTCCGTCGGGGTCGTACTGCTCCTTCAACCCCGCGTACGCGGCTCCCCCGTAGATCTCGTAGAACTCCTCACGGCCGTAATAGGACGTGGAGTACAGGGACTTTCGGCCGCCGAGTCCGGCGACCTCGCGCTCGATGGCACGGTTCACCCGCCCGGCATCCGGATCCTCGCCGGAGCCCAGCGCCACCCGCGACCAGAACCCCACGTTGACGTAGGTCGTCGCCGGGTCGAACTCGTACAGCGTCCACCGCAGGTCCGCGTCGCGCTGGCGCAGGGGGCACAACCACACCGGGGTGATACCGACCTCCCGGTGGAAGAAGTCCAGGAACTCCGGTAGTGCGGCCACCGGCACCTCGACGTCCTGCACGACCATCTCCTTGGGTGCCCTGCCCCGCATACGGTCCAAGCGCCGGGAAAGCCGCCACCGGCGATCCGCGGCGATGATCTTCCAATACACGTCGCTGCGCTTGTAGCGGTCGGGCCACAACCGCCGGACCACGGGGTTCTGCACACCGAACGCCGAGGAACACCAGAACCAGTCGGTGTCCCACCGCCACAGGTAGTCGTGGATGGTCAGCACGTCCGCGCCGCGCTCCCGGATCGAGCGGTAGTAGATCTGCTGGCCGGTGTAGTCCGACGGCTGGCCCAGGTCGCTGTAGGAGCCGAGCGTCAGGAAGATCTCGCGGGGTTCGAACAGCGTGGCGTCCATGTAGTCGACCGGCACCCCGTCGAACTGCCGCGTCGCAGTGATGTCCGCCATCGTCGCTGCGAGCGCGGCGGCGTCATCGAACCCGACGTGGCGAAGCGACACGAACCGGCGCACCGGCTCCAACTCGATGTCCAGGCGCAGGGCGTAGCCGAGGGTGCCGTAGGAGTTGGGGAAGCCGAAGAAGAGGTCGTGGTGCTCGCCGTCCGCGGTGGCCCGCACGACCCGCCCGTCACCAGTCAGCACATCCATTGCACTGACCGACTCGTGCGGGCAACCGTTGCGGAAACTCGCGGCCTCGATGCCCAGCCCGGTGACCGCCCCGCCGAGGGTGATGGTGCGCAACTGCGGGACGCACAGCGGCACCAGCCCATGGGCCAGGGTGGCGGCGACCAGGTCCTCGTATGTGGTGAGCCCGCCCACGCTGGCGGTCCGGGTGGCCGGATCGACGTCGAACACCCGGCCGAAAGCTGACAGATCGAGTTCGGACTCGGTGGCGGCCCGCGAGCGGAAGAGGTTCGACGTGGTCTTGTGCAGTCGGACCCGGCCTTCGGTAGTGCGCAGGTGCTCGGCCGCGGCTCGTGCCGCTGCGTCGAAGTCCAAACCCAGGCTCACCCGTTCAATCCTGCCAGCAGTCGGCGGGCGCATACAGAGTTTCGGCGGACAGTAAACCGGGTCCGAGTGATCAAGCGTGCTCGGTGGTCGGTCTTGCCGACCTATCCCCGACGTGGGGTGAAGCGCCGCGTGGGTACTCGGACCCGGTTGTCGATGGCCTGCGCCATCTGGTTCCTTTGTATACCTGAGATCGGCGCGGCGGGAAGCCTTGTTGATAACACGCCGGGGCGTTCACCCGAACGGGCGGTGTGTCGTGTCCAGCCCGGCGGCGAATCCCGGCAGGTGGCGACGCAACTCCGAGCGGACGGCGACGGTGGCGTTCAGCCCACTGAGCACCCCGACCAGTCCCAGCCACACCCGGTGAGTGAAGAGTTGTTCGGCCGGCATGTTCATCTGCAACGCCACGGCGAAGTCCGGGTTGCGCGGGTCGTTGATCGTGCCGAAGGTGCTGCGCAGCCACTCCCGGGAGTAAGTGAACGTCTCGTGGCGGGCGGGCCTCGGTGAAGGGCGCCAGGTAACCGGCGAGCTTGTCCACCTCCAGATGCCTGCCGGGCCGGATGAACCCGTCCTGGCGCAACCGCGCCTCAACCGCCGCGTCGTCCCCGGCCAGCATGCCGGCGATGAGCCGGCCGAACGTCTCCGGAAGCCCCGCTGGGGTGGCCAGTACGGATCCGAAGTCCAGCACGCCCAGCCGGCCCTCGGTCAGCCGGAAGTTGCCCGGGTGTGGATCGGTGTGCAGCAAGCCGACCCGGGTCGGGCTGGTGAGGAAGAAGCGCTGGTACAACTCCCCCGCCCGGTCCCGGTCCGCCGCACTCCCGGACGCGGCCAGTTCGGCGAAACCGGTGCCGGGCAGCCACTCGGAGACCATGACCCGACGAGTCGCCTCGAGGACCCGCGGGACGAACACCTCTGCGTCCCCGCGGTACTCCTGCGCGAAGCGGTTCTGCGCCGCCGCCTCGTGCTCGTAGTCCAGTTCCTCGGACAGCCGGGTGCGCAGTTCGGCCACGAGCGGCGGCATGGCCATGCCCCGCGCAACCAGCGACGTCGCGCGCAGAGCCAGGGACAACGCCCGCACGTCCGCGGCCAGGACGTCGGCGATCCCCGGGTACTGGATCTTGACCGCCACCTGCGTGCCATCGTCGAGTTCGGCCCGGTGGACCTGCCCGATCGACGCCGCTGCGGCCGGGTCCGGGTCGAACTGCGCGAACCGCCGGCGCCAGCCCCGGCCGAGTTCCTCGCGCAGCACCGGTTCGAGTTCGGCCAGCGGCAGGCCCGGGTTGTCCTGCTGCATCGCCGTGAGCGCGGCGCGCCAACTGCCATCGGGATCCTGCGGGAACAATGTCTCCACCGTCGAGAGCAACTGACCGGCCTTGAGCGCCCCGCCTTTGAGCTCACCGAGCACGCGGCGGGTGTCATCGGCGGTCGCGGCGCGGGCGGCATTGGACAGCTGGACGCGGTCACCCCCGCGCAGCACGTCGAACTGCACCCTGGCGGAGCGCCCCAGGGCACGCACGGGCAGCATCCCGATGCGCGCCGAGCGGATCACGCCGGAGGTGGACAGGGCCATGTGGCCAGTATCGCCCGGGCGTGCCGCTGCCCCCACAGCCCAACCCGGGAGAGATCCGGACAGGCGGGAGAGAAAAGAACCGGTTGGATCGCTCCCGGATATCCGAGTCACTCCCGCCTTGAGCACACGCGCGCGAGAGTGCCCCGGGCCCCCACAGCCCAACCCGGGAGAGATCCGGACAGGCGGGAGAGAAAAGAACCGGTTGGATCGCTCCCGGATATCCGAATCACTCCCGCCTTGAGCACAAGCGCGCAGAAAGCCCCCGCAAACCCCCCTCGGCCCAAGAAGACCGGTTGGATCGCTCCCGGATGCCCGACTCACTCCCGCCTTGAGCACAAGCGCCGGCTCTCAGCCCACCAACTCCGCCAGACCCTGCGTCCCCTCGGCCAGCGCGGAGCAGTAGAAGCCGACCCACTGCACCACGTCACCCTGCGCGTAGGCCCGCAGGCTGCGGGCATAGGCCGAGCGACCCTGTGCGTGCAGGCCCGCCTCGGGCACCGCCCAGTTGTCCGGATCGACGCCGCGACTGCTGAGCAGGAGGCGGTCGACGCCCCGGACCACAAGCCCACTGCCGTACGTGAAGGGCTGCAGGGTCATCAGTTCGGCGTGCACGATGGCGGCCACGATCAACGCCGGCGCCTCGGTGGGTGTGGTCAGGCGCCGCGCGAGATCGGTCAGACGGGGGCTGACCGTCGTGGCGTCCGGAGCCGGTCCGATGCGCAGCGGATCCTGCGGGTCACCGGTCCGGGGGCGGCCAACATCCTCCGCCGCGACCGGCACCGCGACCAAAGTGTGCAACTTGGCCAGCGCCTGCAGCGGGGCGGTCTCCCAGACCCCACGGATGGCGGGGAGTTGGGCGTACATCGCGACGATTCCTGCGGCGGCCCGGCCCATGGGGGTGTCGTCGGCGGCCTGGCCGGCCTCCCACACGCTCCACTCGATCTCGATGCCGTCGATGCCGGCCGAACTCGCCGCCCCCGCCAGCGCGGAACGGCGGGACAGATCCTCGGCCCTGGCCCGCAACTGCCGGTCCCACAGGATCGCGTCGAATGCCGAACGGGCCGACGCCGCGGCATCCTGCGCTCCCCCGGCAGGGCGGCCACTGCGGCGAAGGCGTCCACGCCCCGACCGTAGCCGGGACGGTTCAGTACCCGCGGCGGCGGGCGATGTCCGCCGGGTACCGCGAGCGGGCCACGGCGTCCTGGTAGGTCACCAGACCCTCCTGGACCAGTTCGCTCAGGGACTGTTCGAGGGTCAGCATCCCGTCGGCCTGACCGACGACGAGTTGGTTGCGCATCTGGCCTGTGCGGCCTTCGCGGATGAGGTTGCGCAGCGAGGAGTTGACGACCATCACCTCGAACGCGCCCACCACGCCGCCGCCGATGCGCGGCAGCAGGCGCTGGTAGACCACGCCGGCCAGCGACAAGCCCAGCAGCGTACGGATCTGCGCCTGCTCCTCCCCGGGGAACACATCCACGAGCCGGTCGATGCTCTGCACGGCGTCGTTGGTGTGCACGGTGCCGAAGACCAGGTGGCCGGTCTCAGCCAGGGTCAGCGCCACCCGGATCGTCTCCAGGTCGCGCAGCTCGCCGACCAGCAGCACATCCGGGTCCTCCCGCAGGGCGCTGCGCAGTGCGGTGGCGAACGACGGGGAGTCCTCGCCCACCGCGCGCTGGTTGACCACCGAGCGACCGTGCCGGTGGAGGAACTCGATCGGGTCCTCGATGGTGATGATGTGTTTGGCCTGGTGGCTGGCGATCCACGCGATCATCGCTGCCAGGGTCGTTGACTTGCCCGATCCCGTCGGGCCACTGACCAGGACCAGCCCGTGGTCGCTCTGCGCGAAGCGGCGCACAGAGTCGGGCAGGCGCAACTGGTCGAAACTCGGGACCTCCGAGGGCATCATGCGCAGCGCCACCGCCAGGGAGTTGCGCTGACGGAATACGTTGCCCCGGATGCGCAACGTGCGGCGCCACCCGAAGGAGAAGTCGAGGTCACCCTTTCCGCTGCGGCAGTACGCCATCTGCTCGGGGCTGAGGACCTCGGAGAGCAACGTGTCCACCTGGGGAGGCAGCAGCCTGCCCACCCCCGGCACGTCGTGCAGTTGGCCCTCGAGGCGCAACTTCGGCGCCATGCCACCGGACAAGTGCAGATCCGTCCCGCCGACGCGCCACAACGCCTCGATGAGTTGGTCCATGGTGACCGGAACCTGCTCAGCCCCCGACGGTGCGGTCATGGCCCGGAGTCTAGCGACGGGCGTGTGCCGACCGCTCGCTCGCGAATGGCGTGCAGCCGGCGCCTTGAGCGGAGCCCAGGAGAACGACCGGTGGCGTCGCTCCCTCTGCAGACGAGAGCCGAGGGGCCTGGGGGGACCCGCTTGCACCCGGCCGCTGCGACCTGATCGGATAGGGGGAACAACGCCCGAGGAGGTCGTGAATGTCCGACGATGCCCTGGAGAACCTGCTGCACGAGAACCGGCTCTTCCCACCGACGCCGGAATTCGCGGCTCAGGCCAACGCGACGGCGCAGATGTACGAGTTCGCCGCCGCCGACCGGCTCGCCTTCTGGGACACGCAGGCGTCACGGCTGCACTGGCAGACCCCGTGGCAGCAGACGCTGGACTGGTCGGACGCACCGTTCGCGAAGTGGTTCGTGGGCGGCCAGCTCAACGTTGCGTACAACTGCGTCGACCGGCACGTGGACGCCGGTCACGGGGACAAGGTCGCGATCCACTTCGAAGGTGAACCCGGCGACACCCGCACGCTGACCTATGCCGACCTCAAGGACCAGGTCAGCCGCGCCGCGAACGCGCTCACCGACCTCGGCGTGGCGGCTGGCGACCGGGTCGCCATCTACCTGCCGATGATCCCGGAGGCCGCGATCGCCATGCTGGCCTGCGCCCGGATCGGGGCTCCGCATTCCGTGGTCTTCGGTGGTTTCTCCGCGGAGGCGTTGCGTAGCCGCATCGAAGACGCACAGGCCAAGGTGATCATCACCTCCGACGGCGGCTACCGGCGCGGCTCGGCAACAGCCCTGAAACCCGCGGTCGACGAGGCGGTCGCCGAGTGCCCGTCGGTGGAAAAGGTGCTCGTGGTCCGGCGCACCGGCCAGGACGTCGACTGGACCGACAAGGATGTCTGGTGGCATGAGGCGGTGGCGGCCGCCAGCCCCGAGCACGCCGCTGAGGCATTCGACGCCGAGCACCCGCTGTTCATCCTCTACACGTCCGGCACGACGGGCAAGCCCAAGGGGATCCTGCACACCAGCGGCGGTTACCTGACCCAGACCGCGTACACCCACCACGCCGTCTTCGACCTCAAGCCCGAGGACGTCTACTGGTGCACCGCGGACGTCGGCTGGGTGACCGGGCACAGTTACATCGTGTACGGCCCGTTGGCCAATGGCGCGACGCAGGTGATGTACGAGGGCACCCCCGACACCCCGCACAAAGGCCGCTGGTGGGAGATCATCGAGAAGTACCGGGTGTCTCTTCTGTACACCGCACCCACCGCCATCCGCACGTTCATGAAGTGGGGCAACGAGATCCCGGAGCGGTTCGACCTGTCGTCGATCCGCTTGCTCGGCAGTGTCGGCGAGCCGATCAACCCGGAGGCGTGGATCTGGTACCGCGACCACATCGGCGGCGGCGACTGCCCCATCGTGGACACCTGGTGGCAGACCGAGACCGGCGCCATGATGATCAGCCCGCTGCCCGGGGTGACGGCGTGCAAGCCCGGATCGGCGATGCGGGCCCTGCCAGGGATCAACGCCGACGTGGTCGATGACCACGGTGATGTGGTGAGCCCCGGTGGCGGTGGCTATCTCGTGCTCAGCCAGCCGTGGCCCTCGATGCTGCGCGGCATCTGGGGTGACCCGCAGCGGTACCAGGACACGTACTGGAGCCGCTGGCCGAAGTACTACTTCGCCGGTGACGGCGCGAAACTCGACGAGGACGGCGCCATCTGGCTGCTCGGCCGGGTGGACGACGTGATGAACATCTCTGGTCACCGGATCTCCACCACCGAGGTGGAGTCGGCGCTGGTCTCCCACGAACTGGTCGCGGAGGCCGCCGTGGTGGGTGCCGCCGATGAGACCACCGGGCAGGGCATCGTGGCCTTCGTCATCCTGCGCACCGACATGACCGCCCCCGACGATGTGGTGGCCCAGTTGCGCAACCACGTGGCCAAGGAGATCGGGCCGATCGCGAAGCCGCGGCAGATCCTCGTTGTGGGGGAACTGCCGAAGACCCGCTCCGGCAAGATCATGCGGCGGCTGCTGCGCGATGTGGCCGAACACCGATCCCTGGGCGACGTGACCACCCTGGCTGATCCGGCTGTGATGAGCCTGATCAGCGAAGGCCTGGGGCAGGGTGGCGACTGACCGGCCCGCTCGGTCAGCCGTCTTCGAACGGCCGCCGCTGACCGAGCGGGTATGGGTCCTGCGACAACTGCAGGACGAGACCGTCGGCGGCGCGCTGCTCATCCTGGCGGCGGCCATCGCGCTGGTCTGGGCCAACTCGGCGTGGTCGGACGCGTACTTCACGCTCGCGAATTTCAAGATCGGCCCCGAAGCCCTCCACCTGAACCTGTCGCTTGCCACATGGGCCGCCGATGGACTGCTCGCCGTCTTCTTCTTCGTGGCGGGCCTGGAACTCAAGCCACGAGTTGGTCAAGGGTTCGCTGAACAACCCGGCGAAAGCGGCCGTACCGGTCGTCGCGGCGCTGGGTGGGATGGTGGTACCGGCGAGCATCTACGCTGCGGTGAACCTCACCGCCAGCGGGGGCGAGCCGATCGGCTGGGGGATCCCCATGGCCACCGATATCGCCTTCGCGCTGGCGGTCCTGGCCGTGGCCGGCCGGCACCTGCCCGTGGCCCTGCGGGCCTTCCTGCTCACCCTGGCCGTGGTCGACGACCTCGGCGCGATCATCGTCATCGCGATCTTCTACTCCGAGGCCTTCAACCTCGTGCCCTTCCTGGGCTCGTTGGCGTGCATGTTCGGCTACTGGCTGGCGCAGCGCGCGCGGATACGCTCGCCGTTCCTCTACGTTCCGCTGGCCCTGCTCACATGGACGCTGATGCACGAGTCGGGCGTCCACGCCACGGTGGCTGGGGTGAGCCTGGCCATGCTGACCCGGATCCGGGAGGACCCGGGCGAGCACGAAGCGCCGGCCGAACGGCTGCAACATACCCTGCACCCGCTGTCCGCGGGCTTCTGCGTGCCCGTATTCGCGTTCTTCGCCGCCGGGGTGGACCTGCGCGGGCAGGGACTGATCTCCGCCTTGGACAATCCGGTGGCCATCGGCATCGTTCTGGGCCTGGTGGTGGGCAAACCCGTGGGCGTGCTGATCGGTGCCTGGCTGACCGCCCGCTTCACCCGCGCGTCGCTGGCGCAGGGACTGCGATGGCTGGACATCCTGGCACTCGGTCTGCTTGCCGGGATCGGGTTCACCGTGTCCCTGCTGATCGCCGAACTGGCGTTCGATTACGGCAGCCCCGTGCAGAGCGCTGCCAAGAGCGCGATCCTCGCGGCCAGCCTGATCGCGGCGGTCCTCTCGGTGATCGCGCTGCGCATGCGCGCTCGGTCATACCGCGCTCTCTTCGACGAGGAGGAGCGCGACGAGGACCAAGATGGGATTCCGGACGTCTACAACGAGCAGCGCCCACTACCCTGATCTCATGGCGATTGACACCAAGCAGACTGACCCCGGCCTCATCGAGCTGGTCCGGTCGGCCGCCGCCGACACCACCGAACTGGTCAAGCAGCAGATCGAACTGACCAAGGCCGAGGTCAAGGACAACATGCGCACCGCGGGTTCGTCCTTCGGCTTGCTGGCCGTCGGCGGGGTGATCCTGTTCCTCGGCGTGATCTTCCTGCTGGTCACGCTCGCCTACGTGCTGGTGGAGGTCGGCCTGCCGGTGTGGGCCGGATTCGGCATCGTGACGCTCGTGCTGATCCTCTTCGGCCTGATCCTGGTCCTCGTGGGACGCAGCCGGGCGAAGTCGGTGCACGGCCCTGAGCGGTCGATGGCCGCCCTCGAGGCCACCAAATCGACCCTTCGCGGGTAGTGCCTCTCCCCTTCACCCCGCACGAGGCGATCAACACGCCCGGCCCGTGGTCGCACCGCCTCGTGCCGGCCAACGGCGCGCAGTTCCACCTCGCGGAGTCCGGCGACGGACCCTTGGTCCTCCTGCTGCACGGGTTCCCGCAGTTCTGGTGGACGTGGCGGGAGTACCTCCCGGCTCTGGCGTCCGCGGGGTACCGGGCTGCGGCCATGGACCTGCGCGGTTACGCCGGATCCGACCACGCGCCGCGCGGGTACGACCCAACGACGCTGTCCAACGACGTGCTCGGGGTCATCGCCTGCTTGGGCGAGCAGTCAGCTGTGATTGTCGGGCACGGCTGGGGCGCCCACATCGGTTGGACGGCGGCGCGTCGTTCCCGCATCATCACGGGGCTGACGGCCATCTCCGCACCCCACCCGACGCGCCTGCGGGAAGCGGCGCGCACCCACCCCCAGATCAAGGCCTGGCGCTACGCCCTGCGCTACCAGTGGCCGTGGCTGCCCGAACGCGATTTCGCCACCGACGACGCCCTGCGGGTGGCCGAGGTGCTGCACTCGTGGTCGGTGCGCCGGGAGTGGCTCACGCCGGAGGTGACCGATCGCTTCCGCGCCGCATTCCTGGCGTCCAACACCGCGCACTGCGCCATGGAGTACCACCGCTGGGCCTGGCGCAGTTACGTGCGCGCCGACGGCCGGCGCTTCAACGCCCTGATGGCCGCCGAGCCGATCCGGCAACCGGTCCTGCACATCCACGGCGCACAGGATCCGACGGTGCTGCCGGCCACGACCACCGGCAGTGAGGACCACGTCGCGGGGCCCTATCAGCTGGCGGCGATCGAGGACTGCGGGCACTTCCCCCACGAGGAACGACCGGATGTCGTGCTGCCGATGCTGCTGGAGTGGCTGGCGCACCACCGCCCGTGACGGCCGGGTGGTCGCGATCTGCACCCCGATTGTGACGAAGGTGCAGCCCGCGTAAGCCCGGTTGCGACGATGGTGCGCGGTCAAGCGCCACAGACCCCGCACCTTCCTCACAAACCACCCCGAAGGACCGGCACCTTCGTCACAGAAGGCGGGGGTGTCACGATTGTGACGAAGTTGCAGCCCGCGCAAGCCCGGTTGCGACGACGGTGCGCGGTCAAGCGCCGCAGACCCCGCACCTTCCTCACAAACCACCCCGAAGGACCGGCACCTTCGTCACAAGAGCCCGGGTGGTGTCACGATTGTGACGAAGGTGCAGCCCGCGCAAGCCCGGTTGCGACGACGGTGCGCGGTCAGGCGCCGCAGACCCCGCACCTTCCTCACAAACCACCCCGAAGGACCGGCACCTTCGTCACAAGAGCCCGGCACAAAAAGCGGTGCAGGGCGGCTCAGCGCGAGCAGAGCCCCGTGTCCACTGGCACGGTCCGGTCGGCGACGCTGCGCAACTGCTGCGCCACCGTCTTGAGCGTCAGGGCGAAACCTGTGCGCTTGTACTGCTGCGAACTGGCGAAGACGATGCCGGCGTAGCGACCGTCCCGGGTGAGCAGCGGCCCGCCGGAGTTGCCCGGGATCACGCGACCGCGCACGACGAAGATCTCGCGTGGCTTCGTGGGGTCGCCGTAGATGTTGTCGGAGAACACCGGGCTCTCCGAAGTGCGGGTCACGACGCGGGCACTGCGCAGGTCCAGCGGCCCGCCACCGGGATAGCCGGCGATGACCGCCGCTTCGCCGTCCTGCACGTCGCGTGCCATCTCCAGGGGCGTCAGCCCGAGCCCCGGCACGAACAACACCGCCAGGTCCAGGTCGGCGTCGAGCAGGACCACGTCAGCACCCCACGAGCGGCCGTCGGACGTGACGACGCGGACCTGGCTCATGCCAGCCACCACATGGGCGTTGGTGGCGATGTGGTCGGTGGCGTAGACGAACCCGGAACCAGTCGACCCCTGGCCGCACGACGGCGTCGGCCCGGAGACCCGCACGACCGACTGGCTGGCGGTCACCGCGGCCTGGGAGATGTTCTTCGGCGGAGCCGGGACCCGGTTGCCGGGCAGTCCCTCGAGACCGAAGAAAACGTCGGGGAGGTTCACCTGGTCGAGGAACTCCCGCATGGAGTACGCCAGATCGGTCGCCCGCGCGGGCGCGAGGCGTTCCACCTGCTGCAGCAACGTCGAGGACCGGACCGCCGACGACAGCGCCGGCGAGGGCAGGCCGGCGACTGCGGCCGCCACCAACCACATGGCGACCAGACCCGCGACCACGCTGACCAGCGCGCCGGCGGATGCGTCCAGCACCCGCGCGGGGCCGGCCTGCATGGCCATCCACAACGGCCGTCCCAGCGTCACTGCCAGGGCGTTCCCGATGCCCACCCCGAGCAGGATCACCCCGACGCTGATCGCCGCTGCCGCCGGTCCCAGCGCACCGAGTTGACCGAGGATCCACGGCAGGCTCGCCGCGGCGACCAGCCCGCCCCCCACGGTCCCCGCCACCGACAGGACGCTGCGCACCAGGCCCTGGTGCCAGCCGATGAGTGCGACCAGGCCCAGGACTCCGAGCACGACGATATCCACGGCGCCCATTCAGCCGCGCCGATCCGTGAGGGTGCTCAACCTGTCCATCCGATGTCCACGATACGACCGGAATCCCAAGGGCGCTCCCAGCCGGCCAGGGCGATGATCCGGTCGAGGAGCAACGCCGTGAAACCCCACACCAGCATCCCCCGGACGGTGAAGCCGGGACTGACGTAACCGGTCGGGTGGCGCACACTCACCCGTCGCTGCGGATCCGTCAGTTCCGACAGGGGCACTCGGTGCACCTGCGCCACCTCGGCCGGGTCCATCACGCTGACCGGGGAGTCGTGCTCCCACCACGCCAGCACCGGGGTCACCACGAAGCCGGTGGGCGGCAACCACAACTCCGGCAACGTGTGGATCACCTCGACCCCGGCCGGGTCCAGGCCCGTCTCCTCCTGCGCCTCCCGCAGAGCCGCACCCACCGGCCCGCCGTCCTGCGGATCCTCGGCACCGCCGGGGAACGCCGGCTGACCGGCGTGCGAGCGCATGTCCGGGGCGCGCTGGATCAGCAGTACATCGGGGCCCTGGTCGCCCTCCCCGAACAACACCAGCACTGCGGACCGGCGGCCGCCGTCGTCGGGCGGGGTGAACCTGGACAGCGCCTCCCCGGACAGCTCCACGGTCGCCGTCACGAGCGGATCGAGCCAGTGCGGAACACTCATGGCCGTTTGATCATCTGGGAGGCCCGCTGCGGGTCCTGCTCCCCGACCCCGCTCGAGGGGCACAGTCTCGCGACCGGGCAGGCGGCGCACGCCGGCTTTCGCGCGAAGCAGCAGCGACGGCCATGAAAGATCAACCGGTGCGACACCATCGTGCGGTCCTTGCGCGGGAACAGGGCGTCGAGGGCGTACTCGATGCGCACCGGGTCGGTCTCCTCCGTCCAGCCGAGCCGCCGGGACAGCCGCTGCACGTGCGTGTCGACGGTGAACCCGGGCTGGCCGAACGCGTTGCCGCGCACCACATGCGCGGTCTTGCGGCCCACCCCCGGCAGGGTCGTGAGTGCGGACATCGGCCGCGGGATCTGGCCCTTGTGCCTCTCACACACCACCGCGGCCATCGCCTGCAGGGACGCGGCCTTGTTCCGGAAGAATCCCGTGGGCCGGATGATGCCCTCGAGGTCGGCGCGGTCGGCTGCAGCCAGGGCAGCCGGGTCCGGGTACTTCGCGAACAGCGCGGGCGTGACCTGGTTGACGCGCTCGTCGGTGCACTGGGCGCTGAGGATGGTGGCCACGAGCAGTTCGTATGGGTCGTGGAAGTCCAGTTCACAGTGGGCATCGGGGTACGCCTGCTGCAGGATGCGGTCCACGGAACGGGCCCGGCGCACCAGTGACAACGGGGGGCGGGGGTCCACCGACCCAGGGTACGTGGTGGCGGTCACCCCGGCCCGGCGGCCACCGAACCACCCGGTTGGGCGTCACCTGACGGGGTCAATACGCCGGGCGGGCGTTCAGGGAAGCGCGCCTTCCGTCCGATAGGAACGCCATGACCACCCACGCGGACGCTCAGGTCCTGCTCTGCGACCTGTCCCTGGACGACCTGCGTATCCTGCGTCAGCACCTCACCGACGAGGAGAGCCGGGTGTCCTATTGGCGCAGGCTGTTCCAGGCGCGGCTGGACATGCTGAACGAAACCGACTGTGTCGACACCCATGACCTGCAGAAGGTCCTGCAGGACGCCAACAACGCCCCCCGCCGCTGGCAGGCACTTGGCCTGCACCCGGCCGACATAGACACCTCCATGCCTGAGGCACAGTCGCTGTGGAGCCGCGTGGTCGATCTCAACGACGAGGTGCAGCGCCACGCGTACATCCAGTTGCTCAAGGCGATGGAGTCGTCGCTGTCCGCCAACCGGCACGCCCTGCACCGCCAGATCGACGCTGTGACGGAGGAGCTCATTAGGCGATACCGGGCAAATCCGGCACTGGCGCTGACCGCGCTCCCCGTCCGGCATCGGTAACTGTTGTGTGAACGACAGGCGTGAGGACCGATTCCTGAGTCACACTGTGAGGCGTGGACGACGTCTTACGCCAAGCCCCCCTGTTCGCAGCCCTCGACGATGAGGCTGCCACCGCCCTGCAGTCATCCACTGTCGAGGTGCGGTTGTCGAAGGGGCAGGACCTTTTCCTGGAGGGCGAGCGCGGCGAACGGATGTTCGTCATCACCGAGGGCAAGGTCAAGTTGGGGCACACCGCTTCCGACGGCCGGGAGAGTCTGCTGGCGATCCTCGGACCCGGCGAACTGCTGGGCGAACTGTCGCTGTTCGACCCGGGCCCGCGTACCGCCACCGCCACTGCACTGACCGACGCCACGCTGATCGCCGTCGGCCACTCGGCCCTGCGGCCCTGGCTGACCGGGCGTCCCGAGGTTGCCGAGGCGCTGCTGCAGGCTCTGGCCCAGCGGCTGCGCCGGACAAATGAGGCAATGGCCGACTTGGTCTTCTCCGACGTTCCGGGGCGCATCGCGAAGATCCTGCTCGAACTCGGGGACAAATTCGGCCGCGAACTGCCCGACGGCCTGCATGTCTCCCACGACATGACGCAGGAGGAACTCGCCCAGCTCGTCGGCGCCTCCCGCGAGACCGTCAACAAGGCGCTGGCCGACTTCGCCAGCCGCGGCTGGATCCGGCTGGAGTCCCGCTCGGTGGTCCTCATCGACATGGACCGGCTGCAGCGTCGCGCCCGCTGAGGACGTGCTCGAACGCCGCGGCCCGGGGGCCATCGCCTGGGTCGCCATCGGGGTCGGCGCAGCACTGTGCCTGCACTACATGACCAAGGCCGCTGACGCCTACCTGCTCGACCTCGACGTCTATCGCGATGCCGCGAAGGCAGCGTGGGACGGTGACGACCTTTACGCACTGCGCTTCACCGACGTGGAACTGCCATACCTCTATCCGCCCTTCGCGATCCTCTTCCTGACCCCGCTGGCATGGCTGTCGGACTTGTCCGCACAAGTGGTGTGGACGGGGATCACCCTGGTGGCCGTCATCGTGTACGCGCTGATCTGCGTGGAGAACTTCGCGGCCAAGCGCTTCCACACCGTGACCGTGGCCTCTGTGACCGTGGCGTTCACGCTGGCGATGGAACCGACCGAGTCGGGCCTGAACTTCGGGCAGGTGAACATCCTGCTGGCCATGTTCCTGGTGCTGGATCTCAGTCATCGCGCCGGGCGCCTGCCGCAGGGGATCCTGACGGGGATCGCCGCAGCGGTGAAACTGACGCCCCTGCTGCTGGTCGTGTACTTCCTGGTGACCCGCCGGATCAAGCCCGCCTTGTGGGCCGCCGGGACGTTCCTGGCCTGCAACGCAGCCGCCTGGCTGGTCTTCCCCAGGCCTCCTGGGTCTACTGGACCGGGACCTTCCTGGAGTCCGACCGGGTCGGGGTGGCGTACATCAGCAACCAGTCGATCAACGGGCTCCTGCAACGGTTGATCGGCGACACCACCGCCACCCGCCTGGTCTGGCTGGTGCTCGCCGCGGTGGTCACCCTGGCGACGTTGATCGTCGCCCACCACCTGTACGGCAGCTTCCCGCACCTCACCGATGCGCTCGTGCTCGCCGCGATCCTGCTGGTCTCCCCGATCAGCTGGACGGCCCACTGGGTGCTCATCCTGCCGCTGCTGCTGGTGGCCGCACTGCCGGACCGCCCGGTGCCACTGCTGCAGGTGCTGGCCGGCCTGTTGGGGGTCGCCTTGCTCTACGGCGTCGTGCGCCCGCAGGAGACCGCGCAGATCCTGGTGGAACCGCGCAGCGAGCAACTGTTCTTCGGCAACACCTTCACCTGGCTGACGTTGGTCGTGGCCATGGCGTGCGTTCTCTGGTACTGGTCACGGGTGGAGGCCGACGACACGAAGTAGCGCGGTGGCACCTGCCGGTTCTGGACAGTCCTCCCGGCGCTCAGCGGCCGAGGTACTCGAGTTGGGCACGCACACTCAAGGCTGCCGCGGCCCACACGCCCCGGGGCACGTCGGCGTACACGGCTTCCACGACCCGCTGCGTCACCACGTCGATGGGCAGGTCCGGGTCCATGCCGGCCAGCGCCTCCTGGACCTCCACAAGGCGTGCGTGGCGGTGGTCCAAGTACGCGGCCAGCACCGCGGCGGCGTCGTGAAGTACCGGCCCGTGGCCCGGCCAGACCTGCACCGCATCCTGCGCCGCGACCAGGTCCGAGAGCCGCTGCAGCGATTCGAGGTAGTCGGCCAGGCGGCCGTCGGGATGGGCCACGACGGTGGTCCCGCGACCCAGGATCGTGTCTCCCGTGAGCAGCGCCCGCACCTGCGGGACGTACAGCGACACGGAGTCCGAGGTGTGCCCGGGGGTGGCTACGACGTGCACCTCGACACCGGAGCGCACCAGCACCTCGCCGGCCGCCAACCCCTAGTCGCCGTATCGGAGCGCCGGATCCACGGCCCGCACCCGGGCGTCGAGCGCTTGCGCGAACAGTCGCGCCCCGGCGCTGTGATCGGCGTGCCCGTGCGTGAGCAGGATGTCGACCACCCGGCGCCCGGCCAACGAGTGCTCCACCGACCTCAGGTGCGCCGGGTCGTCCGGACCGGGATCGACGAGGATCACGGCGTCGTCGCCGACGTCGATCAGCCAGGTGTTGGTCCCGTCCAGGGTCATGGGTCCGGGGTTGCCGGCCAGGACACACGTGCCCCCGTCGAAACGCCCACCCGCCCACGGACCCATGGACCCGGGCATTGCGACGTAGCCCGTCACAAAGCCTCTCCGGTGACGGCGTTGACCAGGATCCACGCGATGTCGTCCTCGCCGGCCGCCACCGGCCTGGGCATGATCGGCACGGGACGCCGCTGCACCTCCAGCACCTCCGCGACGGTCGCGAACCGGGCCACCTCGGCGAGGGCGGCGGCCGTGGGCGGCAGCATCGGCAGGGCCGTGGCGTCCTGCGGCCGGTACCAGCCGACCGCCTGATGCTCGCTGGTCAGGGCCATGAGGTCCTGCCCCGGCGGCAGGGCCGCGGCGTAGAAACGGGTGTCGAAGCGCCGCGACTCGATCTCCGGGGTCACCCAGTGGGCGAACGTGTGCAAGGCCGCCACCGCCGGCCGGGCACCGAGTTCGCCCAGGGCCTCCGCGAAGTCCCGCTCCCGCAGTCCTTGCACGTCCCCGTGCGGGTCCGGCTCGGCCAGCAGCACCCCACACTCCTCGAATGTCTCCCGGATGGCTGCCACCAGCCACGGGTCGCCGAGATCGGCGTCAGCGGCGTCGAGCGCACCGCCGGGGAAGACGTACATGCCGCGGGCGAAGCCCAGGTGGGCCGATCGCTGCAGCAGCGCCACCTCGATCCCCGCTGCGCCGTCCCGCAGCAGCACCAGCGTCGCGGCCGGCCGCGGATCGGGCGCGGACCACTGACCGCCGTAGACCATGGCGCGGGCTCGCTCGAGCAGCTCCGGAGGCATGCGCATCAGAGCACCTCGGCGATGACCTCGACCTCGACCGGTGCGTTGAGTGGCAACGCAGCCACGCCCACCGCCGAGCGTGCATGCACGCCGTGCTCGCCGAGGACCTCGCCGATGAGTCCGGAGGCGCCGTTGACCACCTGCGGCTGAGCTGTGAAACCGGGCGCGCTGGCCACGAATCCCACGACCTTGACGATGCGCACCGTCGAGTCCGCCGGCCTGCTCGGCCACGGCGGCCAGGGCGTTCAGCGCGCACTGCCGGGCGCAGGCCACCGCATCGTCCAGACCGACCTCGGATCCGACCAGGCCCGCGTGCAGCAGCTCGCCATCATGTAAGGGCAACTGCCCCGACGTGTAGATCATGGAGCCGGACCGCACTGCCGGAACGTAGGCCGCGACCGGCGCGGGCACCGGCGGCAGCGTCACGCCCAACTCCGCCAGTCGCTGCTCGACGTTCACGGCCTCGCCCGCTTGAAGTACGCCACCAGGTTCTCCGGTGTCGGGCCGGGAACGACCTGCACCAGCTCCCAGCCGTCGGCTCCGAAGTTGTCGAGGATCGCCTTCGTGTTGTGGATCAGCAGGGGCGCGGTCAGATACTCCCACGTAGTCATGCCCCGACCCTAGGACACCGCCCCTCGCAGCGCACTCCCCCTGCCAGGTGCCCGGGTGCAGGACGGGCGTTCCCCCCTACTCTGGGAACGTGAGCAATCGGGTGCCGAGCTGGTCCCGCGTGCGCCTGCATGTGGTGTCCGGCAAAGGGGGGACGGGCAAGACCACGGTGGCCGCGGCACTGTCCCTGGCCCTGGCCCGCGGCGGCCGGAAGGTCCTGCTGCTGGAGGTGGAGGGCCGACAGGGGATCGCGCAGTTGTTCGACACCGCACCGCTGCCGTACCAGGAGACCAAGATCGCGGTGGCCGAGGACGGCGGCATCGTGTACGCCTTGCCGGTCGACCCGGAAGCGGCGCTGCTGGAGTACCTGGAGATGTTCTACGGCATCAAGCGCGGTGGGTACGCCCTGCGCAAGCTGGGTGCCATCGACTTCGCCACGACCATCGCCCCGGGTCTGCGCGACGTCCTGCTGACCGGGAAGGCGTCCGAGGCGGTCAAGCGCGGGGAGAAAGTCGGCCGTCCGGCCTATGACGCGGTGGTCCTCGACGCTCCTCCGACCGGGCGGATAACCCGCTTCCTCAACGTCAACACGGAGATCGCGGGCCTGGCGAAGGTGGGGCCCATTCGTTCCCAGGCCGACTCGGTGATGGGGGTGATCCGGTCGGCGCGCACTGCCGTGCACCTGGTGACGCTGCTCGAGGAGATGCCCGTGCAGGAGACCCTGGACGGGATCACGGAACTGCAGTCCGCCGGGTTGCCGCTCGGCGCGATCGTCATCAACCAGGCCCGGCACTCCGAACTCGGTCCCGAGGAACTGGCGCTGGCATCGGCGCGCAGGCTGCCGCAGGCCGAGTTGCGCGAGGGGCTGCTGCGAGCCTCCGTCGAGCCGACGCCGGCCACCCTGCGGGCGTTGGAGGACGAGGCCGCCGACCATGCCACGCGGGTGGCCTTGCAGGATTCCGAACGGCAGCGCTTGGTCGACACCGGCCGCCCGATCATGGAACTCCCGCTGCTCGCCGGCGGCGTCGACCTGGCTGCCCTGTACGCCTTGGCCCGTGACCTGCACGCACAGGGGCTGCCCGGATGACCGCGCCACGACTCGACATCGACGCACTGCTCGACGACCGCGACGTCGGGGTCATCGTCTGCTGCGGCTCCGGAGGGGTCGGCAAGACGACCACCGCCGCGGCCCTGGCGCTGCGTGCGGCACAGCGCGGCCGCAGCGCCTGCGTGCTGACCATCGACCCGGCCCGGCGCCTCGCGCAAGCCATGGGCCTGACGGAGCTCGACAACACACCTCGCCCGGTTCCCGGGATCGAGGGTGGTTCGCTCAGCGCGATGATGCTGGACATGAAGCGGACTTTCGACGAGATCGTCGAAGCACACGCCGAGCCGGAACGCGCCAAGGCGATCTTGGAGAACCCCTTCTACCAGGCGCTGTCGAGTTCGTTCGCCGGCACGCAGGAGTACATGGCGATGGAGAAACTCGGGCAGTTGCGCTCGCAATCGCAGAGCGGGGAACACTGGGACCTCATTGTCGTGGACACCCCGCCGTCGCGTTCGGCGCTGGACTTCCTGGACGCGCCCAAGCGCCTCGGCTCGTTCCTGGACGGGCGCCTGATCCGCGTGCTCGCCGCCCCCGCACGAGGCGCCGGACGGATGTCCGCGCGCGTGCTCAGTGCCTCGCTGGGGCTGTTCACCGGCGCGATGAGCAAGATCCTGGGTGCTCAGGTGTTGCGCGACGTGCAGCTGTTCGTGACGAGTTTCGACGCGCTGTTCGGCGGTTTCCGGGAGCGCGCGGAGCAGACCTACGCGCAGTTGCAGGCACCGGACACCCGCTTCGTCGTGGTGGCGGCGCCGGAGTCTGACGCGCTGCGCGAGGCGTCGTACTTCGTCCAGCGCCTGGAGACCGAACGCATGCCGCTGGCCGGGCTGGTGCTCAACCGCGTGCAGGAGGTTCGGCTACCCGACCTGTCCGCAGCGACCGCCCGGGCCGGCGCGGAACGCCTCAACGATGAACACTCGCTCGTGGCCGAACTGTTGCGGCTGCACGCGGATCGGATGGAGACGGCTGCCCGCCAGGAGCACCTCGCGGGCTCGTTCACCGGCGCCCACCCGCGGGTTCCGGTGGCCTCGGTGATCGCCCTGGCCGATGACGTCCACGACCTCGAAGGCCTGCGCACCGTGGGAGACCTGCTGGCGAAGGACTGAGGACCCGGCCGGGTCGTCGTCACCACCAGCAACCCCGGGAATTCTTCCCGCCATTGTCCCGTTTCCACTTGACAAGATTGCTTGAATGCTCAACAATCTAGTTGAAGACACAACGACTTAGGAGATATCCCATGGCAGACCTGACCCAGTACACCGGCACCTGGACCATCGACCCCACCCACACGCGCCTCGGCTTCGTCGCCCGGCACGCGATGGTCACCAAGGTCCGCGGATCCTTCACCGACTTCGCTGGCTCGCTGACCCTCGACGGCGCCAACCCCACCGCCTCCAGCGCCACCGTCACCATTCAGATGGCCAGCGTCCAGTCCGGCACCGTCGACCGCGACGCCCACCTGAAGTCCGCTGACTTCTTCGACGTCGAGACCTACCCGGCGATGAGCTTCGCCAGCACCGGCGTGAAGCAGACCGACGGCGACGAGTTCGTCCTGCTGGGCGACCTGACCATCAAGGACGTGACCCGGCCCGTGGAGATCGAGGTCGAGCTCGACGGCATCGTCACCGACCCCTTCGGCAACACCCGCGCCGGCTTCGAGGGCGAGGCGGAGATCAGCCGCAGGGACTTCGGCCTGACCTGGAACGTGCCGCTGGACGCCGGCGGCGTGCTGGTCAGCGACAAGATCAAGATCCAGCTCGACGTGTCTGCCACCAAGGCTTCCTGACCATGTGACCGGTGTCCGCCCAACCCTCCCCCAGCGGGCGGCTCACCAACGCGCGAGGCCCCGTTCCCAGTCCGGGAACGGGGCCTCGTCGCGCGGTGTCTCAGGCGAAGGCGTGGCGCCGGGCGTCCGCCTGCGCCGGGATCTGACGCGTCGACGCAGTCTCCAGCAGTTCCGTCCAGGACTTCACATGCGGCCGCTTGCGCAGCAGGGCTCGGCGTTCGCGCTCGGTCATTCCGCCCCAGACCCCGAACTCGATCCGGTTGTCCAGCGCATCAGCGAGGCACTCCATCTTGACCGGGCACCCGTTGCAGATCTGCTTAACGCGATTCTGGGCTGCCCCCTGGACGAACATCTCATCCGGATCCGTGTCACGACACGCGGCTTGGGCGCTCCAGGCAACGACGTTGAGCACTTTGGTACTTCCCCTCAGTCCGGTTCTGAGCCATCCCCCGAAGCTCTCGGTAACAGTAAGCAACCGCTCCGCTACCGTTGAGGGCCATTCGTACTATGACACCTAGTCTTTTCAGACCATTTGCCACTGGCCCCTCGCAGTGTCGGCGTTATCTGCGTCACATCTGCTGGTAACAGCATGGCCCATAACCCCGGGGTCTGTGAACCCGGGGTATACCTTCTCGTTACCTGGGAAGCGCACATCGTCCATCGCCCAACGGACACCACATGGGTGGCGCGGGAACCAGGGCCACGTACCCTTACGTCTGATGGCTGTGTCGAATGCTCGTAAGAAGTCCACTGCGGATCGCCCGGTGCCCGCACTCGCCCGCTTGGGCCTCGTCGGGCTGGTCGGCGGCGCGATCCTGGCCGCCATGGCGGTGCCCTTCGTCGCCGGATTCGGCAAGGCCTCCGAGGTGGCCGCCGAGCAGATCGGATCGCTGCCTGCAGTCCTGGCCACCCCGCCGCTGCCGGCGCGCACCTACATGCTCGACGCCGACGGCAACCGGATGGCGACACTGTTCGACGAGAACCGCATCGAGGTGCCGCTGAACAAGATCAGTCCCAACATGCAGCGCGCCATCGTGGGCGTCGAGGACGAGCGCTTCTACGAGCACCACGGAGTCGACGTCCAGGGCCTGATCCGGGCCCAGTTGGAGAACACCGCCAGCGGCTCGATCCAGCAGGGCGCGTCCACTCTGACCATGCAGTACGTCCGCAACGTGCTCGTGACCGCTGCCCGCAACGAGCAGGAGGTCGAAGCCGCCCTCGAGCGCACCACGGCCCGGAAACTGCAGGAGATCCGCTACGCCGTGCAGTTCGAGCGGGAACTGCCCAAGGACGAGATCCTCCGCCGTTACCTCAACATCGCTTACTTCGGCTCCGGCGCGTACGGCGTTGAGGCGGCCTCGCGCCGGTACTTCGGCCACGGCGCCGACAAGATGAGCGTGGTGGAGGCAGCCACGCTGGCCGGCATCGTGCAGGCCCCGGTCGGCTACGACCCGCTGATCAACCCGGAGGACTCCGAGACCCGGCGTAACGCGGTGCTGGCCAAGATGGAGTCGCTGGACTACATCACCCCCGAGCAGTACCAGAAGGCTGTCGCCAAGCCGGTGAAGAGTTACCTCGAACCGAAGAAGATCAGCAATGGCTGCGCGGAAAGCAAGTACCCCTTCTACTGCGACTACGCGGTCAAGCAGATCCTGAACGACCCGAACTACGGCAAGACCGTTCAGGACCGTGAGGACTTCCTCAAGCGCGGCGGCTTGGTCATCCACACGGCCATGCAGCCCAAGGCGCAGGCTGCGGCGACGAACGCGGTGATGAACACCATTCCCCCCAAGGACCCGAGCAAGAAGGGGACCGCCATCGCCATGGTGAACCCGCCCACCGGCGAGGTGGTCGCGCTCGCGCAGAACCGGCTGTGGGGCACCAAGGGCAAGGGTCGCACCACGTACAACTACGCCGTCGATCAGAAGGACGGCGGGACCACCGGTATGCAGGCCGGGTCGACGTTCAAGATCTTCACGCTTGCCGCCGCGATGGAAGCCGGATTCTCACCGTTCACGGTCCTTGACTCCTCTGACGACAAGAACTTCCCCGCCGGCCCGTGGGGCTGCACCGACGGCAACTACTTCGGGGCCTACACGGTGAGCAACTCCACCTCCTCCGGGCAGTTCAACATGCTGCAAGGCACGGCCTTCTCGGTGAACACCTACTTCGTCGGCCTCGAGCAGCAGGTGGGCCTGTGCCGCACGGTGGACATCGCCCAGCGCACCGGCATGTCCCTGGCCAACGGCGCGGAGTTGCCGCTGGTCCAGTCCTTCACCCTCGGCTCGGTCGAGGTGTCGCCGCTGGCCCTGGCCACGAGTTACGCCACCATGGCCAACCACGGGGTCTACTGCAAGCCGCACGCGATCACCCGCATCGTCGACGAGCAGAGCAGCGAGAAGAAGGTCGTCTCGAAGGTCGACCCCCAGTGCCGCGCGGCGGTGAGCAGGGAGGTCGCCGACTCGGTGACCGCAATCCTCACCCATGTCGTGGACGGCGGTATCCCGGGCCGCACCGGTGCGGCGATGAGCCTCGGCCGGGACGCGACCGGCAAGACGGGCACCACCGACTCCTCGGCTGCCGTTTGGTTCGCCGGATACACGCCCGAACTCGCGGCGGCGGTATGGGTGGGCGACCCGCGCGGTGGTTTCCAGTACCCGATGAAGAACGTCTACATCAACGGCTCGTACTACGGTCAGGTCTTCGGTTCCAGCCTGCCGGGTCCGATCTGGAAGCAGGCCATGTTGGGCGCCCTCTCGGAAACTCCGCCGAAGTCGTTCGAACTGCAGACGCTGTTCGGCCTGCGCACCGCCCGCGGTGGCGGCAGTTACATCCCGCCGACCTACACGCCGGCGCCGGTGCCGGGCGTGCCGTCGACCCCGACCCCGCTGCCGACACCGTAATTCAGGACACGCCGAGGTTCTCGGCAAGCACCGCCAGTTCGAACTCGAAATAGGCACGGCGGTCGGCCCCGGAATCGCCGACGACGCCGTGGCGATGTCCGAAGAGCTCGAACGAGATCGATCCGATCATGTGCGTCCACGCCATGACACCGACGGCGAAGGCCGCCTCGCTGTAGGCCGGCTGCGTGATCCCCGTCCACGCCGCCATGCCGGTGAGCCCCGGGCGCAGGCTGCGGGCCACGCGGTCGCTGTACGCGGCGGGGGCGATCTGGACGCGGGCCTGCTGGATGATCCCGACAAGCAGGGCCGGGATGCGGGTGGCGGGCGCGATGGTCTCCTGCGGAGCGGCGTAACCGGGGACGGGGGAACCATAGATCAGCGCGAAACGTTGCGGATTGGCCAGTGCCCATTCCCGGCAGGCCAGGCCCACTGCCCGCCAGCGCCTGCCAGGGTCCGGCGCCCGGTCAGCCCGGACCTCGACGGCCGCTGCCAAGTCGTCGTACGCGTCGATGATGAGCAGCGTGAGCAACTCGTCCCGGGAACTCACGTACCGGTAGATCGCGCTGGACGCCATGCCGAGGTCGCGCGCGATCGCACGCACCGACAGCTGCGCGGGACCCACCTCCACGAGTTGCCGATTCGCGGCCTCGGTGATCGCGGCCATGATCGCCGCCCGGTTGCGTGCGCGGAATCCCGATTCAGTCATGGTCCGAGTATATGCGAGCACTGCTCTTGCTTTTGCGAGCATTGCTCTGTAGTGTGAGCAGTGCTCGCACATTAGGAGAGATCATGGGTCAACACATCATCGTCGGCGCCGGTCAGGTCGGAACCCGACTGGCCGCGCTGCTCGCCGGGCAGGGTCACACCGTGCGCCTGGTGAGCCGGTCCGGCAACACCGTCCCCGGTGTGGAGGCGCGCTCGGCTGACGCCGGCCATCGTGAGGCGCTGCTGACGGCGACCGCAGGAGCCGACGTCATGTACAACTGCATCAACCCGCCGTACCACCGATGGGTCACCGACTGGCCGCCGATGGCCGACAACCTGCTCGCCGCGGCCGAGAGCACGGGCGCCGTGCTGGTCACGCTCAGCAACCTGTACGGCTACGGGGCGGTGGACGGCCCGATGACCGAGCAGGCCCCGATGGCCGCCCATACCCGCAAGGGCAAGGTGCGCGCAGCGATGTGGGAGCAGGCGCTGGCGGCACACGAAGCCGGTCGGATCAGGGCAACCGAGGTGCGCGCCAGCGACTACATCGGCGAGGCCGGTGATCAGACGAACTTCGGGTCGCGAGTCATCCCCAGGTTGCGGGCCGGCAAGCCGGTTCTGCTCATGGGACGCACCGACCAGCCGCACAGTTGGACCTACACCGGCGACGCCGCCGCACTCCTGGCGGTCGTGGGCCAGGACGCGCGGGCGTGGGGCCGGCCTTGGCACGTGCCCACCAACCCCGCCCGCACGCAGACCGAGGTGATCGGGGATCTGGCCGCCGCCATGGATGTGCCAGCACCGAAGATCCGGACGGCAGGGGCGGGCACGCTGCGCCTGGTCGGGCTGTTCAACCGCCCGGCCGCTGAACTCGTGGAGATGCTCTACGAGTTCGACCGGCCGTTCGTCCTGGATTCGTCCCTGACCGAGCACACGTTCGGCCTCAGGCCGTCGCCGTGGGGCGAGATCATCGATGAGACGCTGCGCCGCAACGGGCTCGAAGTCCGAGCGAGCGCGCAGTAGGGCGGATCAGCCCTGCAGGCGCTGCCGGACGATGCCGGACACGGCCTTGCCGTCGGCACGACCGCGGGTGGCCGCCGTGACCTGCTGCATCACCGGACCCATCGCGGCCATGCCCGTCTTCCCCGACGCGGCGACATGGGCGATCGCCTGGTCGATGATGGCCGACACCTCGTCGTCGCTCAGCGGTGCCGGTAGATAGCCGGTGAGAACACCGAGTTCGGCATCCTCGCGGTCGGCGAGTTCGGGGCGATTGGCGTCGCGGTAGGCGGTGGCCGACTCCCGGCGCTTCTTGGCCTCTTTGTCGAGGACCGCGAGCACCTCGTCGTCGGTCAGTTCCTTGGCCTGCTTGCCGGCGACCTCAGCGTTGGTCACCGCGGCCAGGGCCATGCGCAGAGTCGCTGCGGTGAGTTCATCGCGGGACTTGATCGCTGCCTGCAGGTCCGACTGCAAGGTCTGTTT
The DNA here is from genome assembly GCA_016703125.1 of Micrococcales bacterium. Taxonomy (NCBI): domain Bacteria; kingdom Bacillati; phylum Actinomycetota; class Actinomycetes; order Micrococcales; species Micrococcales bacterium. The sequence goes on from JADJCR010000002.1 coordinate 114,313, forward strand.
GAGGGCCATGGCGCCAATCCTTTCATGTGACCGCGGTCATGGTACGGGGGTTTGTCGCCGTGCGACCATTGACGGGTGCATCCCGCAGCGAAGATCGGACTGGCCGGCATCGGCGCCGGCGCCGCGACGCTCGCCTACTCGCTGTGGGAGGCCCACCAGTTCACGCTGCGTTCGGTGCGGGTGGATGTGCTGGCGCCGGGGTCACGCCCCGTCCGCGTCCTGCAACTCAGCGACCTGCACCTCACCCCCGGCCAACTGGACAAGATGGAGTGGGTGCGGTCGCTGGCAGAGCTCGACCCGGACTTCGTCATCCTCACCGGCGACTTGCTCGCGCACATGGATGCCGTGCCCTACGTGGCCAAGACGCTCGAGCCGTTGAACGGCGTTCCGGGGGTGTTCGTCTTCGGCTCCAACGACTACTGGACCCCGAAGACCGTCAACCCGTTCAAGTACTTCATCAAGGACCGCGAGCCGGTCATGGCCACGCGCAGGCTGCCCACCGCGGAGTTGGAGGCCGAGCTGCTCAACGCCGGGTGGGCCGGCCTGAACAACCGCCGCGACGACGTGACGGTGCGCGGCAACCGCATCGACATGCGCGGGGTCAACGACCCGCATCCGCCTCGACCGGTACGAGAAGGTGGCCGGACCGTTCGACCCGGACGCGTCGTTGCGCCTGGCCATCACCCACGCGCCTTACCTGCGCGTGCTCGATCCCATGGCGGCCGACGGAGCCGACCTGATCGTCGCCGGCCACACCCACGGCGGTCAGGTCTGCATCCCTGGCTACGGGGCCCTGGTGACCAACTGTGACCTGGACCGCAAGCGTGCCAAGGGTCTGTCCCGCCACGACGGCGCAGCGCTGCACGTCAGCGCCGGTCTGGGCACCAACCCTTACGCGCCGATCCGGCTTGCGTGCCCACCGGAGGCCACGATGCTCCACCTCGTGCCACGGGCGCGGTAGGGCGGTCGCTATCCTGTCCAAGGAGCGGGGTGTGGCGCAGCTTGGTAGCGCGCTTCGTTCGGGACGAAGAGGTCGTGGGTTCAAATCCCGGGCCCCCGACAAAGGCCACGATTTGGGAGGGGAACGGCCAGCGTTCCGGGCCCCACACGAGTCTTTTCCAGGTAAGGCCACGGATTTGGGAGGAGGAACGCGCCAGCGTTCCGACGGCTCCCGCCACCCCGACCGCCACTGGCGTCGAGGCGGGAACTCTCGCGGGTGCAACCCCGCCTACTCCACACTCCGGTCGCTGGCCCGCGCCACCACTGCATCACCGTCGGCGTGCAGCAGGACCTCGAAGGCACTGACCCGGTCGGACGCGCTGACCATCACCGGTGCCGCTGCGACCTTGGCGTCGAAGCCACCGAAGCCGCGCCGCATGGACCCGACGTCGCGCCACGAGGTGCTCACGAGCCACACGTCGGGTTCGTCGGGGCTGCGCCCCACGTCCCCGCTGAGGAAGCCCTCAGCGCGGCTCAGCACGTCCAGCAGGGCCCTGCCGAGGTCCAAGAACTCGTCACCGGCACGGTGCTCGGTCACGACGATCACGAGGACCGCCGCGGGGCTGTCCGCTCTGTTCAGTGATCATGGTCGGTCCCCCGCTCGTCGTGGGCGGCGATGCCGCGCCGGACACCGCTCAGCCGAGAAGCTTGGCCTTCTGGGCCGCGAACTCCTCGTCGGTGAGGATCCCCTGCGCATGCAACTCTCCGAGCTGCTTGAGCGCGGCGATCTTGTCGTCCATCGTCTCCGCGGCGGGTGCTGGGGCTGCGGGTGCTGGGGCAGGCTGAGCTGGCGCCTGCTGGGCCTCCTGCTGAGCAGCCTTCTTCTCCCATCGGCCGTACTGGCGCCGCGACACGCCGTTGGACACCGCTGTGGCGGTACCGGCGATCGCGGCCGTGCGGGCAACTCCTCGGATCAAACCAGGCATCAGGCGTTCTCCTGTTCTTCGTTCTCGAGCGCTGCGATGAGCGCATTCACCGGGATCCGGCCGTTCGCGATGAGTTGTGCACCGGCCTTGCGCAGGGCGGTGGCGAACGGTGCGGCCCACGTGTTCTCGTACACGAGGATCGCGCCGATGGCTCCGGGGGTCATGATCTCGGCGGCCTCGGTGATGTCCTCGTCGTCGAGCAGGCCCGTGCTGGCGCCGTCGAAGATCGCAAGATCACCCGCCCCCTGCAGGTTCTCCATGCTCAGTACCGCCACCTCGCCGTCCATGCCTTTGGCCACAAGCGCCACGTCCAGCAGCCGGACGACCCCCCGGTCGACCAGGTCGAGCAGGTACGGCAGGGCTTCCCCTGTGGGGTTCCCGTCCGGATACTCGATCACCAGGTAGTCGACCGGACCGAGTTCGAACTCGTCAGATTCCGTCATGTGCATCCCTTTCATCGCCAACTGCATGGTAGGCGGGCCGGCCCGTTCTCGCCCGGTACATGCCGAACCCGGGTCGGCCCCCTGCATTCAGGCCGACTTCATCTCCTTGCCGTGCACGATCACCGCGTACAGGATGAAGATGTCGATGACGATCACGACGATCGCCCACACCGGGTACACGGGCAGCCAGATGAAGTTGACCACGATGCTCAGCATCGCCAGGATCACGGCCATCGTGCGACCGAAGAGGTTCCCACTCATGACCAGGAATCCGGACAGCAGCATGAGCAGGCCCAGGAACATGTGGACCCATCCCCAGCCCGTCACGTTGAGGAAGAGCGCGGCCTCCTCCCCGAAGATCACGACATCCCCGTTGATCACGGCGATCAGGCCCTGCAGGGCCCACAGCGCGCCGCCGATGACCATCATGATGCCCGCAAAGAACACCCAGCCGGTCCAGCCGGTGACTTCTTTCTGACCGGTCGTTGACATACTCGTCGCCTCCATTCGTGCGGGACGGTCGTCCCCACCGCCTGCACTGTAGGATTCCGGCGCGACCACGACATCACCCGATCAGGGGGAGATCATGGCCCGCCGCGGGCAGGTACGATTTCACCCGAAACGGGCGATGCGACCTCCTCCCCAATAGGCCACAGTGCGACCCGGACCTAGGAGGCCCCATGGACACCCCCTCCCGCGCACAGCGCATCGCCGCCTGGATAGCGCTGCTCGGTGCGGCGCTGCTCACGGTGATGGTGCTCCTGCTCGTGTTCTCCCGACTGGCTTCACTGGTGCTGGCGGTCCTGGGGCTCGCGCTGCTGGGGGCCGGTGGGTGGTGGCTGGTGACCGAGCGCGGAGCACGCCGGGTGGCAGGCGGTGTGGGCCTCGCGGCCGGGCTCGTCCTCATCATCACCGGCCTGCTGACGCGCATCGCGGATCAAGGCTGGGCTCTGTTGGCGGCCCTGGCCGTGGTCGCGCTCACCGCGCTGGCGGCCGGCCAGGCGCGGATGGCGGTGGCTGGGGCGCGGCGGATGGACGGGGTTCACTTTGACAAGCCCGCCCACCCCGTCCTCATCGCCAATCCCAAATCCGGCGGCGGCAAGGTGGAGAAGTTCGGGCTGCGGCAACTGGCCGAACAGCACGGGGTGGAGGTCATCATCCTCGAGCCCGGGGACAATCTCGAGCAGTTGGCGCGCGATGCCATCGCCCGAGGTGCCGACTGCCTCGGCATGGCTGGAGGCGACGGGTCGCAGGCGCTCGTGGCATCCGTGGCGATCGAGCACGACCTCCCGTTCGTGTGTGTCAGCGCCGGCACCCGCAACCACTTCGCGCTGGACCTGGGCCTGGACCGCGACGACCCCGGCGAGGGGATCGCCGCGTTCTCCCACGGGCTCGAGCGCCGTATCGACTACGCCACGGTGGGCGACCGCCTATTCGTCAACAACGTGTCGATGGGTGTGTACGCCACCGTGGTGCAGCAGGAGTCCTACCGCGACGCGAAACTGGAGACCTCCAAGGAACTGCTGCCGGAGTTGCTCGGGGCGCGCACCGAACCCTTCGACCTGCAGTTCACGACCCCCGACGGCACCGACGTGGACGGGGCATTCGTCATCCTGATCTCGAACAACCCCTACGTGCTCGGCCCCAAGCTCGACGTGGCGCAGCGGCGATCGCTGACGACAGGCCGACTCGGAGTCTTCGCGATCAATGCCCGGACCGGGCCGGAGGCGGCCAAACTCGTGGCGCGTTCGACCTTCGGGCTGGCGGGCCGCGACCCGAACGTGCACCAGTTCGATGCCCGCGAGTTCGAGGTAAGGTCCCACGGGGGAACCGCCTTCGCGGGGGTCGACGGCGAGGCGCTGGATCTGCCCACACCACTGACGTTCCGGATCCATCCGGGCGGTCTGCGGGTCCGGGTACCGTCGGCGAGCGTGGACCGGCTGCGGCGGCGCTGGGCGCGCAACATCACTCTGAAGGACCTGTTCCGCGTGGCGCGCGGGCAGTCCTTGACCGAGCCGCGGGCCGGGGGTGCCTGATGCTCCCCGAGTCCGTGCGCGACATCGGCGGCGAGTTGTCGCAGGTGGACCGTGCCTTGTACAGCGCCGTTGCGAGCACGCCGACCCCCCACCTGGACGAGGGGCTGCGGGATCTCTCCCGGGCGGCCAACAAGTCCGTGCTCTGGCTGACCGTCGCCACCGGCCTCGCCCTGGCCGGTGGGCCACGGGAACGGCGCGCGGCCCTGACAGGCGTGGCCAGCATCGCGGCCGCCAGCCTGCTCGTCAACGCGGGCGTGAAGTTCATCGCCCGCCGCGACCGACCAGAGCGAGGGCCCAACAGCGATGACAGATTCGTGCCGATGCCCACGTCCACGTCCTTCCCTTCCGGGCATTCGGCGTCGGCCTTCGCCTTCGCCCAAGGGGTCGCCTCGGTGGCACCGGGCACCGCGATCCCCCTGCACGTCGCCGCCGCGGCGGTGGCCTACTCGCGGGTCCACACCGGCGTGCACTACCCCGGTGATGTGGTGGCCGGGTCGTTGATCGGGATCGTCACGGGAGGAACGGTGGGGCGACTGCTCAACGGGCGGCTCGACCGCTCTCCGGCCACGTGACTGAGGGTTGCGCGATGCGTGTAGGGGCCTCCTGCCGCGCCGCGGCCCCCCGGCGTCACTACGGTGGGCCTCGGACAGGAGGGCGAGGATGAACGAGAACGACATGGACACGCCGGTCCCGCAAGCGCCCTTCGGCGACGCCCTGCCACAGCAGCCCGACGCGGCACCGGCCGGCCCGACCCCCCAGCCGCCGGACTGGGTGATGCCGATGGTGCGCAGGATCATCTGGCGGGTGATCGTGGTGGTCCTCATCACCGCGGCGCTGCTCCTCATGGCGATGCAGACGCGCAGTCTGCTGTCGATGTTGTTCATCGCGCTGTTCTTCGGCATCGCCATGGAACCTGCGGTCAACCATCTGCACATGAAGCGGGGGATGCGCCGGGGCGCCGCCACCGGACTCGTGTTCCTGCTCTCGGCGGCCTTCCTGATCGTGCTGACCTTCATCATGATCCCCGGACTGGTGAATGTGGCCGGCGAGATGTCGAACAGCCTCAAGTCCGCGGTGCCGCAGATCAACGAACAGTTCGGCACCGACTTCCCGACGTCGAAGACCGATCCGGCCTTCTCGGAGGCTCAGGAGAATGTGAAGGACTGGGTACAGAACCACGCCAGTGACATCATGGGCTTCGCGAGCAGCACTATCGGCTTGATCTTCCAGTTCTTCACCATCGCGATGTTCGCGTTCTACTTCGCCGCCGACGCCCCCCGGATCCGGCGGGCCATCCTGCGCCGGTTCCCCGCCGGGCAGCAGCAGCGGCTGGGCTGGGCGTGGGACACGGCCATCGAGCAGACCGGTGGCTACCTGTATTCCCGGCTACTGCTCATGATCATCAACGGCGGCCTGTTCTTCTTCGCCATGCTCCTGGTCGGAGTGGACTGGACGATCGCCCTGCCCATGGCGATTTTCGAGGGATTCGTCGCGGAGTTCATCCCGGCCATCGGCACCTACATCGGCGCGGCGGTGCCCATCCTTCTCACGTGGGGCCTGGAAGGGCTCACGGCCGCGGCCGCCCTGTTGGTCTGGACTCTCATCTACCAGCAGCTCGAGAACTACTTCCTGAGCCCGAAGATCAGCGCCAGGACGATGGAGATCAACGGCGGTATTGCCTTCGGAGCGGCCATGGCCGGCGGCGCGATCGGTGGGCCCATGCTCGCCTTCATGTCGCTGCCGATCGCCGCGCTGGTCACATCCTTCATGAAGAACTTCTCCCGCCGGTACCCATTGGCGTACTTCTCGCCCTACGACGGGGACTACACCGAAGAGGATGAGCAGGAGTCGATAGAGGCCCGCCCGCACACCGTCCGGACCGACCCGCCCCACGACGAGAGCACCTGACACCGTGGGCGGCTTCCCGTCGCCCCCCACCGCTGCGCTGGCCGCAGGGTCGACGGCTCGGCGCGGACCGACCCCCCGTCGTGGGTGATGCCCGGCGCGCGCGGCCGCAGTGGAATGTCCGTGGAGGTGCCACATGTCCGACCGACTGATGCTCATCGTTGCCGGCTACCCGGATCCCGCGACCGCCCAGCACGAGTTCGATGCGCTGGTTGCGAAGGTGAAGACAAAGGAGTTGGACTCCCGGGCGATGATCCTGGTGGGCAAGGACTCCGAGGGCAAGGTCACCGTCAAGGACACCGGTGACCACCTCGGGCGCAGGGGCGCCGGTTGGGGTGGCGGCGTGGGCGTGCTGGTCGGGCTGTTCGCCCCACCGCTGCTCGGATCGGTCGCCCTCGGCGCGGCAGCCGGCGCGATCGTGGGGAAGTTCGCCGGACACAAGGTCCGCGGAGCCGTCGAGGACAAGGGTCTCAGAAGCGCTCAAGCCCGGCAGTGCCGTGATCATCGGTATCTTCTCCGCCGCTCAGCGGCTGGCCGTGGAACAGGCTCTGCCCGGTGCACCGCTGAAGTCAGTGGTGGAGTCCGACGAACACAGCCTGGACGAACTGAAATCGGCCCTCGGGGAGGCGATGGGCAAGTTCAACCCCGATCGCACGGTGCTGCCCGTCCCAGACCGCCAGTTCGGAGGTATGGCGGGCCGAACCCTTGCGGATTCGGTTCCGGACTGGTCCTTCATCCCCGGTGTGCAGGCACCCGAGGACGCCCCCAACGTGCTGATCGTCCTCATCGACGACGCCGGCTTCGGGTCCATCGACTCGTTCGGGGGCCCGGTTTCGGCACCGACCTTCACCCGCGTGCAGAACCAGGGCCTCACCTACAACCGTTTCCACGTCACCGCCGTGTGCTCGCCCACCCGTGCGGCTTTGCTCACCGGACGCAACCAGCACCGAGTCGGTTTCGGTTCGATCGCCGAGTACCCCGGGCCGTTCCCCGGCTACAGCGCGGCCAAGCCGAAGTCCTGCGCCGCCCTCCCCCGCATCCTCCGGGAGAACGGTTACGTCACCGGCGGCTTCGGCAAGTGGCACTTGACACCGGACAACGTCCAGGGTGCTGCCGGGCCGTTCGACCACTGGCCCAAGGCATGGGGATTCGACCACTGGTGGGGTTTCCTGTCCGGCGCCGCCGGCCAGTACGACCCCATCATCACGATCGACGATGCGATCGTCGGCGTACCTGAGGGCCAGGACGGCGAGCAGTACTACTTCCCCGACGACCTGACCGACAAGGCTGTCGAGTGGTTGCACGCCGTGCGTGCCCAGGACGCCAGCAAACCGTGGCTGATGTACTACTCGACCGGCTGCGCCCACGCCCCTCACCACGTGGCACCGGACTGGGCCGACAAGTACAAGGGCACCTTCGACGACGGGTGGGACGCGCTGCGCGAGCGGACGCTGGCCAAACAGAAGGAACTCGGCATCGTTCCGGAGGACACCGAGTTGACCGCCCGCCCGGATGTCTTCCCGGCATGGGATTCGCTGTCGGACACGCAGAAGAAGCTCTACGTGCGACAGATGGAGGTCTACGCGGGATACCAGGACAACGCCGACTGGAACGTGGGCCGGCTCTTGGACGCCATCCAGGAGATGGGAGACCTGGACAACACGCTGATCTTCTACATCTGGGGCGACAACGGCGCCAGCATGGAAGGCACCGTGACCGGCTCCTTCAACGAGATGACGTTCCTCAACGGCATCGTCCTGGACGCCGACCACCAGATGGAACTGATCGATCAGTACGGCGGGATCGAGGCGATAGGCACCGACCACACCGCCCCCCACGTGGCGGCAGCGTGGGCGCACGCTATGAACACACCGTTCCAGTGGGGCAAGCAGATGGCCAGCCACCTCGGCGGTACCCGCGACCCGATGGCGGTGGCCTGGCCGGCACGCCTGCGGCACGACACGACGCCACGCAGTCAGTTCACCCACTGCATCGACATCGCTCCCACGATCCTGGAGGCAGCCGGGATCCCCGAGCCGGCCTCGGTGGACGGCATAGCGCAACAGCCGATGGATGGCACGAGCTTGCTCTACACCCTGGACGACCCGCAGGCCCCCGAGCGTCACACGACGCAGTACTTCGAGATGTTCGGCGGCAGGGCGATGTACTCGGACGGCTGGTGGGCAGCGTCCAAGCCTGACCGCATCCCGTGGGACTTCTCCCCCGAGACACTGAGGAAGTACGGGCCGGACTCCGGCTGGGATCCAGACCGGGATGCGCCGTGGGAGTTGTACGACCTCACGACCGACTTCTCACAGGCCCACAACGTGGCAGACCAGCACCCCGAGAAAGTGGCTGAGTTGCGGGATCTGTGGTGGCAGGAGGCCGAGCGCAACAGTGTGCTGCCATTGTGCGCAGGCCTGGCCATCATGTTCGGCATCCTGCCGCCCCTGCCGACCGTCACCCGCTACGCGTTCGCCGGCGACGTGCAGAACGTCCAGCGCGGGATGATTCCGCGCATATACGGGCGGTCGTACGCCATCGAGGCCGACCTGCACGTTCCGGAGGGCGGCGCGGAGGGCGTGATCGTGGCGAACGCGGACTTCATCGGGGGGTTCGGCCTGTGGGTCGGCGCCGATGGCACGTTGCGGCACACGTACTCCCTGCTCGGCGTGGAGACCTACCGGCAAGTTGCGTCCAAGCCACTTCCTGCGGGGGACGTGACGGTGAAGATGCTCTTCTCCTCGGACACCCCCGACCCCGGCAGTGGCGGGCACGTCGGCCTGTTCGTCAACGACGAGTTGGTGGGCGAAGGAGACATGCCGCGGACGGTGCCGATCACCTTCAGCAGTTACGCCGGGATGGACATCGGCCGGGACAACGGTCTGGTGGTCGACCTGGAGTACGAACCCAAGGCGCCCTACCCGTTCACCGGGACCGTCCGCAGCGTCGTGTTCGACCTCTCCCCGGAGGATCACGAAACCGAGAAGTCGCTGCACGCCCGCACGATGAGCCACACCGTCGGGCAGGGGGCCGCGGGCTGACAACTGCTGCGGGCTGCGAGGAGCCGCCGGCTGGGCGAGACGACGTCAGGTCCGCATTCGCGATCCCGCACGTGTCACCCGGTCCAGCCCGGCGCTCCTGCGTCGCATTGTCCGGTGTCTGCCTCGTCGCAGGGCTCGTGCGGTAGCCCGGGAGCGCTAGGATCACCCCCTCAGGGGGATATGACCTGAGCACGGGTCTGGAAGAGTCGCAGACCAAGGAGGATCTGTGTCCACTGCGCAGCGCGTGTTCCAGTTGATGGCCAAGCCGACCGGCGCAATCTGCAACCTCGACTGCGACTACTGCTTCTTCCTCTCCAAGGAGCAGCTCTATCCGGGTTCGGCCTTCAGGATGGACGACGCGGTGCTGGCCGCGTACGTGCGACAACTCCTCTCGGCTCATCCGCCCGACTCGGAGGTGACCTTCGCGTTCCAGGGCGGAGAGCCGACCCTCATGGGCGTGGACTTCTTCGCCCGGTGCCTGCAGTTGCAGCAGGAGTACAAGCGGCCGGGGCAGCATATCCTCAACACGATCCAGACGAACGCCACCTTGCTGGACGCGCAGTGGGCCGGGTTCCTGGCCGACAACCGGTTCCTCGTGGGCGTGTCCATCGACGGCCCCCGGGAGATGCATGACGCCTACCGTCGGGACAAAGGCGGCAAACCTACCTACGACCGGGTGGTGACCGGTCTGCGCCACCTTCAGCGAGCCGGCGTCGAATGGAACGCGTTGACCACCGTCAATGCTGTGAACGGCGACCACGGACTGGAGGTCTACCGCTTCCTGACTCAGGAACTCGGCGCCCAGTTCATACAGTTCATCCCCATCGTCGAGCGGGTGACCGAGGACCTGCTTCCCCTGCCGAGCAGTCCGGGTGGGGCGCCCGGAACCATCGCACCGTCCTGTACACCCAGACCGGCACCGCGGTCACGAACCGCTCCGTGCGCCCGGAGCAGTACGGGCAGTTCCTCGTCGATGCCTTCGAGCACTGGGTCCGCCACGACGTCGGGGAGGTGTTCGTGCAGATGTTCGACACCACGCTGGCCCATTTCGTCGGGTACGAGAACGCCGGGCTGTGCGTGCACGCCAGGACGTGCGGCGAAGCGCTGGCCCTCGAGCACAACGGTGACGTCTTCTCCTGCGACCACTTCGTCGAGCCCGGCTACCAGGTGGGCAACCTCGCGGACGGCAGGACACTTCTGGAAATGGTGGATTCGCCGGCTCAGCGCGCGTTCGGCAACGCCAAACTCGACACCCTTCCCGACTACTGCCGCCGGTGCGACGTGCGCTTCGCGTGCAACGGGGGCTGCCCCAAGGACCGGTTCGCAACAACGCCGGACGGCGAACCCGGCCTGCACTACCTGTGCGCGGGCTACCAGCATTTCTTCCGGCACGTGGACAAGCCCATGCGGCTCATGGCCGCGCTGCTGCGGCAGGGCCACTCGGCCGACGAGGTCCGGGGCTGGTACGCGAAACGGGACGCCCGCCGGGAGTCACAGCAAGCCCGCACACCCAAGGGAAGGACCGCACCATGAGTACCCGGACCACTGCGGAGGAGCGTCGAGCCGCGGGCTTGGCGGCGCGGGAGACCGCGCCGCTGGTCAGCCACGCCGAGTGGGAGCCCGCCGATGGCAGGCGGAATCCCGTCGACATCCTGCGCGCACAGAACGAGGAGCGTCTGGAGTTCCTGGTGCCCGTACGGCATGCCCGCATGCGTGTGTCCCCCTTCACGTTCTACGGGGGCGCCGCCGCGATCATGGCCCAGGACCTCAGCCGCACCCAAGAGAGCGGGCTGTGGATACAGGCCGGCGGCGACGCCCACCTGTCCAACTTCGGCGCCTACGCCTCGCCGAGCCGGGAACTGGTCTTCGACGCCAACGACTTCGACGAAACCCTCCCGGCGCCGTGGGAGTGGGACCTCAAACGGCTCGCCGCCAGTCTCACCATCGCCGCGCAGAACCTCGACGTGCCTCCGGACAAGCAGCGCAAGGTTGCCGCCCACGCGGTGCACGCGTACCGCACCGCCATGCGGTCATACGCACAGAAGCCGGTGATGGACATCTGGTACGAGTACCTCACCGCCGAGGACATCAAGTCGTGGGAGGGCCTGCCCAGCGAGGAGATGCGCGCGCGACTCGACCGGTTCGCCAGCAAGGCCCGCAGCCGGACCAGCCTGCAAGCCCTTGCGAAACTCACCACGAAGGAGTCCGGACACCTGCGGATCAGAAGCGTGGATACCGTTGGCCGCCGGGGCCTCTGACGGTGGAGGAGCCCGCGTTCTCCCGACATGTGCTCCCCGGGTTCCTGAGCAGTGTGAACTCCCTGCAGCCGGTGACAGTCGTGCTCGACGATGCCCATCTCATCAGCCAGGCCCCGGCGCGGCAGTTGCTGAAGATGTTCGTCAATGCGCTGCCCGACGGATCGCAGGTGGCGCTGGTGGGAAGGTCGCTGCAGGGACTCCCGCTCCCGCTGTGGCGGGGTCAGGGCCGCGTCGCCGACATCAGCGCCGACGACCTCAGGTTCACCGTGGCCGAGACCCGCGAGGCTCTGGGCCATTTCGTCCAGGGACCGGTCACCGATACCACAGCGCTTCAGGTTCATGAGGCCACCGACGGCTGGCCGGTGGCGGTGTACCTGATGTCACAGGCCGGGCCGGGCGCGCGCAGCCTCTCCACCATCGAGGAGTTCATCGAGGTCGAGGTGCTCGGCCCCATGGGGCGGGAACTGCGGTCCTTCGTAACCTGTACCGCGGCACTGGGTAGCGTCACCGTGGACCTGGCCACCACGGCAACGGGGCAGCACAGAGCCGGCCACTTCCTTGGAGAGGCCATCACCACCGTCCTGATCCACAAGACTCAGGACGACTGGTACCGCTACCACCCCCTCCTGCAGGAGTGCGCCACCAGCATCCTGGCGCGTGAGGATCCCGACACCCTTCGCTATGTCCGAGGGGCGGCCGCGCTGTGGCATCTGGAGCAGGGTCATATCGAGCAGGCCGTCCAGCTCGCCCTTGCTTGCGGCGACCCGCTGGTCCTCGGCACCGTTCTCTGGCCGGCGGCGCGGATCTCGCTGCTGCAGGGCCGGGCCCGGACTGTCGAGGCTTGGCTTGAGATCGTGGGCGAGAAGACCATCCTGGCAACACCCGCTCTGGGGATGACGGCGGCCTGGACATATCTCTCACTCAGCGATTTCGGCGCGGTGCTGCGGTACGTGGACGCGGCCGTGCGGCGGATGCCGCCCGACTGGCAGCAGGACCTCAGCGCCTCGGACATCGCGCCACATCTCGCGGTGCTGCTGGCTACCACCGCTCCGGGCGCAAATGGGCAGCAGGAGGCCACCGACCTCGCCCGTGCGGCACTCGCCCGGATACCCGATGAGGATCCGATCCGCGCCCTGAGCACACTCGTCGCCGGCCTGAACATGGCGCTGCTCGGGGACCCTGCCGCCATCACGGTCGTGGCGCGCGCCGCAGCCCTGGCGAAGACCACGGGCATCCCGTCGACGGAGGTCGAGGCTCGAGTCATCCTCGGGCTGCTGCACATGGTCGCCGGTGACGACACCGCCGGCTGCGAGCAAGTCGAGGCGGCCGACAGCATCTACGCGTTCCACGACCTTCGGGCGATGATGTCGACCACGGGCATCCTGGTCCTCGGTAGGGTCGGCCTGCTCGCCTTCCGCGGTCGGCACGAGGATTCCCGCGTAGCGATGGCCGAACTGGACCGGTTCACTTCCCGACTGACTCCGACCTTCCCCTGGTTCCGGTCACTGGCAGGCGGGGTTCTGGCCTTCAGTTGCGCCCGGCACGGAGACCTCGACGACTTCAGCCGGTACCTCAGTTGGTGCGACGAGACCGAAGTTGTCGGCGGTGGTCTCTGCCAGCGATGGGCGGCCAGGGCCCGGCAGGAATACGCGGTCAGCAGCCCGCTGCGCCACCTCAGCCCCGCCGAACTGCGGGTGTGGGAATTGCTCAAGGGCCGCATGACCCTCAGCGAGATCGCGGGCGTGCTGTTCCTGTCCCGCGAGACGGTGAAGACGCACACCGTGTCCATCTACCGCAAGTTGGGGGTGTCCTCCCGGCGCGATGCACAGGACCTGGCCGAGGCGTGGGGCCGAGCCGGTTGAGACGCGGCTAGCGCAGTTCAGCCGCAGCCTCGGCGATGACCTCCGGGTCCCCGGCCGTCGGTATCCACGGCAGTACGAGGCCGTCTTTGCCGGCGAAGCGCGGAACGACGTGCAGATGGAAGTGGAAGACGGTCTGCCACGCCGCGGCGCCACACGCGTTCAGGATGTTGACACCGTCGGCGCCGAGCCGGTCCAGGGCGCGCCGCGCGATCTCCTGGGCCAGGTGGCTGCATGCGGCCAGGTCCGCCTCCCCGACCTCCATCAGGTCCGCCGCGTGGGCCTTCGGGATCACCAGCGCGTGCCCCCGGGTCGCGGGGTTGATGTCCATGAAGGCGAGCGCCCGCTCGGTCTCGGCGATCTGCAGGGACGGCAGGTCGCCGGAGACGATGGCACAGAAGATGCAGGTCATGGCCGTGAGCATAGGGTGTGCGCCATGGCCGCGCCCTTGAAGGAACAGTACGGTCCGCAAGTGGTCGCCCGTCTGGCGGACACCCTGCCTGTGGATCGCCGCGACTTCCTCGCCGAGTGCCTTGACGGCTTCGAGGACCTCGGCCTCATGGACCGCGCCCGACAGGTCGCGGCCGTGATGCACGACCATCTCGACCCCGACCCGGCAACCGCGGTGCGGCAGGTGCATGCGGCCATCGGAAGTCGGCGCGAGCCCGGCATTGCGGCGTTCTTCTACAACCCGCACTCGATGTTCATCAGCACCTACGGTTTGCCCGTCTTCGAGGAGTCCCTGGCTGCGAGCTACGACCTCACGAAGGTCTTCACCGCGGAGTTCTGCATCCGGCCGTTCATCGTGGAGCATCCGCAGACCATGATCAGGCTGAGGCAGTGGAGCCACGACCCCGATGAGCACGTGCGGAAGGACGACCCCTCCGACTATGTGCTGCGGTCGGTGGGCAACAACCTCAACGACATCGCCAAGGACCACCCGCAGCGCGCTGTCGAGGTCGCGGCGACGTGGATGCCAGGGCGACGACGGCTGGTACGCCGGGGCCTGCGGACGCTGGTCAAGGCCGGCGATCCGGCCGCGCTGGCAGTGCTGGGCTACGAGCCGTTAGAGGTGGCCGCGCGCGCAGATCTGCCCCGGGAGATCGCCATCGGCGAAACCTTGCGCCTGGCCATCGAGTTGTCCGGCCGCGGCCGGGCCCTGGTCGACATCGTCGTGCACTTCGTCAAGGCCAACGGGTCCACCTCCCGCAAGGTGTTCACCGGCGGCGAGTTCGCTCTCGACGGCACGGCGACGATCCGCCGGTCGATCAGTTTCGCCCAGCACAGCACGCGGCGTCACTATCCCGGAGCGCATCGGATCGGGGTGATCATCAACGGCGTGGAGAAGGAGATCGGTACGGTTGCTGTGGTTTGATCACCCGTAACGGGTGATCCGTGCGCCCAGCGGTCACGTCAGGATAGTTTGGGAGGTCCGACATGAGCGACGTCGCAGGAACGCCGGAACAATCCGAGGTCCGTCGACTGCAGCAGCAGGTCGCCGACCTGGAGAGGCAATTGGGTAACGCGCAGCCGACGCCGAAACCGAAGCGCTACTGGGTGCGCACCTTCTGGTCCACGGTGCTGATCGTAACCGCGTGTCTACTCGCACCCCTTTCGATGGTCTCGGTGTGGGCGCGCGGCGAGGTCACCGACACCGACCGGTACGTGCAAACCGTCGCGCCCCTGGCACAGGACCCGGCGATCCAGCAGGCCGTCACCAACCGGATCACCGAGCAGATCTTCACCTACGTGGATGTGCAGGCGCTGACCAGCGACGCGGTGTCGACCATCTCGGCGAACCGCAGCCTGACTCCACAGCAGACCGCCGCCCTGCAGGCGCTGGCCGGTCCCATCTCCCAGGGCGTCCAGTCGTACACCGAGGACGCAGTGGCCAAAGTCGTCCAATCCGAGCAGTTCGAGGCCGCATGGCTCGAGGCAAACACCCTGGTGCACCAACGGCTCAACGAGGCACTCAGCGGCCAGAACACCGACCGTGCATTGCAGGTACAGAACAACCAAGTGGTTCTCGACCTGGGCAATCTCGTCAACCAAGTCAAGGAATTGCTGATCAGCAAGGGCTTCACGGTCGCCGAGAAGATCCCCACCACCGATGCCACCATCGTGCTCTTCAATGTCCCCAACGCCTCTGCGCTCCAGACCGGGTACAACGTCCTGAACACGGTTGGCTTCTGGCTGCCACTGATCGCCATCGCGCTGGCCGTCCTGGGTGTCTTCGTGGCCCGCACCCCGCGCAAGGCCCTGGCCTGGTTCGGATTCGGCCTGATGCTCGCCATGGCGGTGGGCGCCGGGATGCTCGCGTTCGGCCGCATGACCTACCTGAACGACTTGCCCGCCACCGTGGACACTGCGGCCGCCACGGCCTTCTTCGATCAGTTCACCGTGTTCCTCAAGCAAGCCATGTGGGCTGGCGCGACTGCCGGTCTGGTGCTGTTCCTGGGTGGTCTGCTGCTGGGACCGAGCCGGGTCGCCAGCGGCATCCGTTCGGTGCCGGTCAAGGCCGCCGACGGAATCCAACATTGGTTGTCGTCGCTGGGTCTGCACATGAACGGGATCCGGACGTGGGTCGCCGGGCAGGCTGCCGGCCTGCGGATCGCGGCCGCCCTCGTGGCACTGGTTCTGATAATGCTGCAGCGCTACAAGACAGCGGAGTTGATCCTGTGGACCACAGCCGGTCTGCTGGTCGCGCTCTTCGTGATCCAGATCCTCGCCTCCGGCGTGGTGGGAGAGGAGGAGGTCGTGGTCGCCGAGGAGGTCACGACGTAGGGCGCGGAAACGCCTGCCTCCGGGGCCGGGTCGCACCGATACCCTGGGACTCATGGACGTAGGAGTCTTCGGAGCAACCGGCCAGGTCGGCGGGGTCATGCGCACCCTGCTGGCGCAGCGCAACTTCCCGCTGGATCGTGTGCGCTACTTCGCCTCGGCGCGCAGCGCGGGGACGACGCTGCCGTGGGGTGACGACCAGCTCATCGTCGAGGACGCCGCCACAGCGGACTTCTCGGGTCTCGACATCGCGCTTTTCTCCGCCGGTGCCACCACCAGCCGCGCCATCGCGCCGAAGGTGGCCGCCGCGGGGGCGGTCGTCGTGGACAACTCCTCGGCGTTCCGCATGGATCCCGAGGTGCCGCTGGTGGTGGCCGAGGTCAACCCCGGGGCGCTGGACTCCATTCCCAAGGGCATCGTCGCCAACCCCAACTGCACGACCATGGCCGCCATGCCGGCCCTCAAACCGCTGCACGAGGACGCCGGCCTGGTGCGGCTGATCGTGAGCACGTACCAGGCGGTGTCCGGCGCCGGTTTGGCAGGCGTGAACGAGTTGCAGGAGCAGGTGCTCGCCGGCGCCAAGGACGACAACCTGCCGGGCCTGACCTATGACGGCGGCGCGGTCGGCCTGCCCGAACCGTCGAAGTTCCCCGGCACCATCGCGTTCAACGTACTCGCCCAGGCCGGGAACTTCGTCGACGACGGCTCGGGGGAGACCGACGAGGAGCAGAAGCTGCGCAACGAGAGTCGCAAGATCCTCGACATCCCGGACCTGCGGGTCTCCGGGACCTGCGTGCGGGTGCCGGTGTTCACCGGGCACAGCCTGTCGATCCATGCGGAGTTCCAGCGGCCGATGAGCGTTGCCCGGGCCCGGCAGTTGTTGCAGGACGCCCCGGGTGTGGTGGTCACGGAGGTGCCGACGCCGCTGCAGGCCGCCGGCCAGGACCCCAGTTATGTGGGGCGGTTCCGGCAGGACGGGGAGAACGGGTTGGCCTTCTTCGTCAGCAACGACAACCTGCGGAAAGGGGCGGCGCTCAACGCGATCCAGATCGCGGAGTTGCTCGCGGCGCGGTGAGGCGGCCCGGGCCGTTGGTTGACGCTCGTGCAGTTGGTTGACGCTCAGCGCCCGACGAACCTCAACCAACTGCACGAGCACCATCCAACGTGCCGGCGCCGGTCACACCTTCCGCAACTCCACCGGCACCGATTTGAACGCCGGCGTCTGCGACTGGGGGTCGAGCCGGGAGTCGACAAGGACGTTGGCCTCGGGGAAGTACATCGCCACACATTTGCGGGCGATATCGATGATCGCCGCACGCACCCGCATGCTCCCAACCGACGATCTCACCTCCACCGAGTCTCCCTCGCGCACCCTCAGTAGCGCGGCGTCTACGGCGTTGAGCATCACCACGTCGCGCGACGTGTTGCCCCGGTACAGGTCCTCGTCGTCATACACGACCGTGTTGAACTGCCCCTCGGAGCGGATCGTCATCAACTGGAACCCGGGCACCGGCGACGGCACCTCGACCACCCGGAAGCGCGCCCTCCCATCGTCGGTCAAGAACTCCGGCTCGTGGAACGTGCGCCCACCGACCTGGAACTCCCCGTCGGACTCGATGCGTGACACCGGTTCGTAGCCGGGCACTACGGCGGCGATGGCGTCCCGGAGGTTGCGGTGCGAGCGCAGGGCCGTCCAGTCGAACCGGTCGGCACCCATCGCCTCATGCGCGAGGCCGGCCAGCACGTCGGTCTCCGACCGCAACTCCTGCGCGATGGCCGGATAGCCGCCGTCGGAGAGCCGCACGTAGTTGAACATCGACTCCTGCGTCGTGGCCTGCGCCTCCTCGTCACGGGCAAGCACGGGGAGGATCACCATCGTGCGGCCGTTGCCGTGGAAATGCCCCGGGTTGAGCTTGGTCGTCAAGGACACCGTGACGTCGATGTTCCGCATCGCCCGTGCCGCCCACTCGCTGTCCGGGTTGCTGCCCCACAGATTGCCGCCCACCAGCACGGCCACGTCGATCTCGCCCCGTTCCGCGGCCCGCATGGAGGCGTGCGTGTCCTGACCCGCGGCGGGCACCACGATCCCGAACCGCCGCTCCAACTCGTTGGCGAACGCTCCCTTCAGCGTCGGCGACACCCCCATCGAGCCGACCCCCTGGATGTTGGAATGGCCGCGGATGGGCATCAAGCCGGCACCCGGCTGGCCGAGGAATCCCCGCGCCAGCGCGAGATTACCCAAGGCACGGATGTTGTCCGTTCCGTGCTCGTGGTGGGTCAGCCCCATGGACCACATGAAGATGCCCCGGCGGGCCCGCGAGATCAGACCGGCGGCGGCACGGATGTCGGCCAGCGGCACGCCCGACGCCTGCGCCAGTTCCTCGACGTCGAGCCCCGCGACATGCGCGCACTGCCTCCGCACCCGAGGTGTGCGCCCCGACGAAGCCCTCATCCCACTCGACCAGCGCCAGCAGCGCGGTGAACAACGCGATGTCCCCGCCGATGCGTGGCTGCAGGTACAGGTCACTGACCTGCGACCCGGCGGCCAGACTACGGGCATCCGACGGCAGCCGGAAACGCCGTAGTCCCAGCTCGGCGATCGGGTTGACCACTATGACTTTCCCACCGCGGCGGCGCAGGTCGATGAGTTGGGTGATGAGCCGGGGGTGGTTGCTCGCCGGGTTCGCGCCGGCCACCAGCACTAGATCAGCCTTCGCGAGGTCATGCAGGGTCGTGGATGCCGTGCCGCTGCCGTAGATGTCCGCCAGGGCCACACTCGACGCGTTGTGGCAGTAGAACGAGCAGTTGTGGATGTTCGGCGAACCGTACGCACGCGCCACGAGTTGCATGAGGAACGCCGATTCGTTTCCCGACCGACCACTGGCGTACCAGAAGGTGCGATCCGGCGCGGCAGCCCGTAGCGCTCCGCCCGCGATGCCGAGGGCCTCGTCCCACCCGACCCGCTCGAAGTGGTGCTGGCCCGGGCGCAGCACCACCGGGAAGCCCAGCCGGCCGAGGTTCTCGGCCCGTGCGCTGGTCAGCACCCGCAGTCCTGCCAGGTCGTTGGCGGCGAAGAACGACTCCGGGATGGCCGGTTGCAGGTCCGCGGCCTGGGCCTGAACGGACTTCTTGCAGACCTCCGGGAAGTGGCCGGCCTCGTTGACCATCCCGCCCTTCTGCCCACCCATCCCCAGCGCGCAGGTCTTACACGTGTTCCTGGACTTCAAGCGTTTGGCGACCTCGGTGAACTCCCCCGTGCCCCAGGCCTTGCGCATGACATAAGCGATCGCCGGCAGGCCACCGGCCGCCTTCACCCGGGGTTGCGCCATGGCGACCACCGTAGACCTCCCCCCGTGCGGGGGATGGCGGGACGTGGCCGGAACGCGCAGACTTGGTGCACTCCGACGAGAGGAACTGACATGGGTTTACGCGACCGGGTGCATGAGCGCCGTGCGGAGGACGCCGGCCACACCTTCTACACGATGCGCCAGAAGCTGTGGTCGATCGGGGATGACTTCTGGATTCAGGACAACCACGGCAACCGTGCCTACAAGGTTGACGGCAAGGCGCTGCGTGTGCGGGAGACCCTGAAGTTCGAGGATGCGCAGGGCAACGAACTGTTCAAGATCCAGGAGCGCATGGCCCGCGTGCGCGACACCATGGTCATCGAGGATGCCAGTGGCAACACCGTGGCGACGGTGAAGAAGGCCGTCATCAGCCCGATCCGCGACAGGTGGCACGTGTCGGTCGAGGGGGGACCGGACATCTCCATCAAGGGGAACATCGTCGACCACGAGTACACGATGGAGTCCGACGGCGGCCAGGTGGCGGAGGTGTCGAAGCGCTGGCTGCGGGTGGCTGACTCCTACGGCGTCGAGGTCGGCCCGGGCCAGAACCCCGCCCTGGTCCTGGCGCTCGTGGCCGTCATCGATGAGATGGCCCACCCGGACCGGTGACCCGGACGGCGCGGGCTCAGGTGCTGGTCACCGCAGGTGCAGCCGGCACGCGCCCGGCTCGGCGAAGGGCAGCAACTCCACCTGCGGATCCTCCCGTCCCATCCGCTGCAGCGCGCCGCTGATCAGCCCGAGGTGCACCT
This sequence comes from Micrococcales bacterium, assembly GCA_016703125.1. Classification (NCBI taxonomy): domain Bacteria; kingdom Bacillati; phylum Actinomycetota; class Actinomycetes; order Micrococcales; species Micrococcales bacterium. Next base: position 134,660 of record JADJCR010000002.1, read on the forward strand.
GGCACACCACCTCCGGATGCTCGCGCGCGACGTCGAGCAGCGGGCACCGGCGTAACGCCACCGACCGGACGCGCGCGTCGGCCTGCGGGTCGAAGCCGAGGTCGTCGAGGATCGCGACCACCTCGGTCCGGGCGGCGATCGCCGATCTCGGGCGCTTGCCCGCCACCATCTCCTCGCCCCAGCGCTGACCGGCGGCACGGGCATCGCCGGCCGGGTCCGCCGAACGTTGCGCCACAACCGTGGCCAGCGCCGCAGCCAGGTGGGCGTAGTCGCGGACGCGGGGGTCCACCTCCTGCGCGACACCGGAGCTGAAGAGCATCGCCGGGCGGCCGCGGCCCTTGGGCTCGGCGATCACGCGCGTGGCCAAGCCGGAAGCAACCAGGCCGTCGAGGTGCAACCGGGCGGTGTTGTCGTGCAGGCCGAGGGCGGACAGAAATTATAGTAAATTGTTACCATGAACACTGAACTGCCTGTCACCTCGAGTTGCCGTTGTGGGGAATCGCACGACGGCGATCCCGTCCTGGACGCGCGCACCATCCCGCACGCCATCCGTCACGCCGCCATTTTCGGCGCGCTCGACTCCTTGCGGCCCGGCAAGGCCATCGAACTCATCGCGCCGCACGAACCGCTGCCACTCCTGGCGCAGATCGACACCCGCTACAACGGCGCGATGCGAATCACCTACCTGCAGCAGGGCCCCGAAGAGTGGCGACTGCGGCTGGCGCGCGCCTGAGCGTCATGCCCGCTGCACGACGGTGATCTCGTCACCGACGGCGAGCTCCCCGAATGCGCGGTGCACGGCGTTCTGCCCGAACATGACGCCCCCCTTGGCTTTGCGGAAGGTCCCGAGGGTGCGCAGCGGCTCACCGTCCCCGCGGATTCCGGTCTGCTGGTCTACGCGGGTGATCGCGCACCGGGCGCACGGCTTCACGATGTCCACCGGGATCGAGCCGACCTCGATGCGCTGCCAGTGGTCCTCGTCGAAGGCTGGCGACCCCGCCACGACCATGTTGGGACGGAAACGATTCATGGGGAGGGGCGTGGGCAGCCGGGCGTTGAGTTCGGCGAGTGACGACTCGGTCATGACCAGCAGCGGGTATCCGTCGGAGAACCCGACTCGGCCGCCGGCGCGGTCGGAGGGCCGGTCGTGCTCAGGCGTCAGCGTCACCAGACGGCAGGTCCGTCCGAGGTGGTCGGAGAGTAACGCGGCGGCCTGATCACCGCAATCCAGCGCCGAGCATCCGTAGTCCCACACCGAGACCTCGAGCCGGGCGCCAGGGATCGCCGGCGCCGATCCCCCCGGCGTGGCCACCGTCAGCGGTTCACCCGGCTCGGGCCGCACCAGCGCCAGTCGCGGCTCCTCACGCTGGGTGAGGAACCGGCCATCTTCGTCGACCACCATGTACGAGCGGTCACCTTCGAGTCCCGTCGCATCGAGACGCCGGGTCTGCACCGCCATGCCGGCGCACGACTTGATGGGGTAGACGAACAAACCGCTGAGCCGCATGCGCCGATTCTCCCAGCAGGACAGCCCTCGATGGGTGGGCCCCGTGACCCTTGTCCACAGGTGTGGTTGTGGCCTCCTGCTTGTCGTACCTCTGCAGTAGATTCGTACTGTTCGAAAGGAGCGGCGGATGGCGGTGCTGGAAGTGTCCCGACCGGCGATGCGCCGCACCCGTATCCGGCAATCCCTGCCCACCGACCACCCGCCGATCCTCGACCAGATCGCCGACCTGCTCAACCAGCTGCCCGACCCCCTGGACCTCAGCAGCGACCAGGTCGTGGGCGCCATGACCACCACCGCCGAACTACGCAACCGCTTCGACGCCTACCTCACCGACCTGGCCGGCACCGCCGACGCCACCCACATCTCCAAGAGCCTGCGCGCCGGCACCACCGGTATGCTCGTCGCCACCGCCACCGGCGCCAACCCCGCCACCGGGTCCGCGATCGTGGGCACCGCCCGAGCGTTGCGCACCCTGCCGCACGTGGCCCAGGCCTACCGCGACGGGCAGATCAGCACCCCCCACGTCCACGCCCTGCGCGAAGCCGCCACCCGCATCACCGACTTCACCGACCTCGAACCCGCGTTGGTCGAGATGGCCACCACCATCGAACCCATCGAGTTGCGCCGCATCCTCACCCTGCTCATCGGCCAGTGCCAGCCCGACCACGACCACACCAAACAACGCGACAAACGCGGCCTGTCGCTCAGCGAAACCCCCAACGGCATGTACCGCCTCGACGGCTGGCTCGATGCCATCGAAGGCCGCCGGCTACGCGACACCCTCACCGCGTTCACCGACCCCGGACTCCCCGGCGACACCCGCACCCCGACCCAGGCCCGCGCCGACGCCCTCGCCGACATCCTCGCCGCCGCCAACGCCAACACCCGCCCGTTGGGCGTGTCCGGGCTGTCCCGTCCTCGTCGACCTCGACACCTGCCCGACGGCCTCGGCGCCACCCTCGACGACGGCCACCCCATCGGCCCCGACACCTTCGACCTGCTGTCCTGCGCCACCGCCTGCGCAGTCATCTTCGGGGCGAAACGCAAGGACGCTTTCGTGCCGATGGCCCCTCGGCCGCGCCCACCGCCGCGCCACCCGCTGGCAATGGGCCGCCCTCATCGCCCGCGACCGCGGCTGCATCCGCTGCGGACGCGCGCCCCGCTTCTGCCAAGCCCACCACATCCTGCACTGGCGCCACGGCGGCTTAACGGACCTGTCAAATTTGTGCCTGCTCTGCAGTCGATGTCACGCCGACCTCCACCACGGCCACTACACCATCACCACCAACACCCACGGCACACCCACCATCACCAGCACCCGCGCACCTCCGGCCTGACGATCAGCGGTCGATGAGAGTCCGCCAGATCCACGATTGGCCCACCCGCGATCCAGTGAGTACGTACTCCGCTGCCGTGGGGACACTCGCCGTGGTGTCCAGCGCACGCCGGTCGTAGGACATGCCGATCAGCAGCAACCGGTCCCCGGACTGCAGAACGTGCTCGCCGTCCGGGGCCAGGACCGTGTCGTCGCCACGCTGGAGCATCAGCGCCACGATGTCCAGTGGCCGTTCACGTTCCTGCGGATCGTGCAACAGCGTCCCGAGGGTCACGTCATGCAGTCGCTCGTGGATCGCAGGCGCCCCCGACTCCGTGACATCGAACGTCCAGATGTCAGCGCGCCGGGTGCCGCAGCACCCGGTGATGCGGTCGATCAGGGCCACTGCCCAGTCGTCGTCGCGGGCATGTGCCTGCTGCACGAACGTCCACAGTGACGAGTCGCCCACCCGTGCCAGGACTTCCTGGGCGACCAGTCGGGTGGGGATCAGCGTGCTGTCCAGGGACAATTGCTCGAACAGCGGGCCATCGGACGGGTCGTTCTGCCTGCCGATCGTGAACAGGTCCGGGTTCAGCCGACGCGCGGAGACCAGCAGGGGACAGGTTCGTCACGTCGTTGTCCGTGGCCGCGGCAAAAGCGACGGCGTTGAGCAGATCCGCTCGGGCGAGCACTTCCGGATCCGTCGCATCCCCGGCGATGACCTCCACACCGTCGCGAGTGCCGCCCGCTGGATCGATCGCAGTGACCGGGATCCGGTGGCGCACGAGGTCGGCCGCCAGGTGACCGCCGAACCGCCCCAAGCCGCAGATCACCCAGCGGCCTTGTCGCGGCAGTCGCATCACGCCGGGCAGTGCATCGCCGGGGTTGGCAGTCAGCCACGAGATGAGTTGATGCGTGCGAGGTGCCCGCAGCGCGACCAGCAGTTCATCGCCGTAGAGGTTGAAGGGGTCGATGATCAGCGGACTGCCGAACGCGGAGATCCGGTCGATGAGAACGTCCTCCATCGTCCGGCAGACAACTGGCACGTCCGGTCGCAGCAGGGCCGAGGTCATGGTGATCGCGAGATTCGCCTGGTCGTCGTTGGTCAGCGCGATCACCCCCGCGCAGTGCTTGTTCAGCAGGCCCGCGCGACGCAGTTCGTGAGGGTTGCCGGCGTCTGCGGCCAGTCCGGGGACATCCGACCGGAACGCCACGAGGTCCAGCGCCTCGATCCGGGCGGGTTCCACATCAAGGATCACGAGACGCCGGTCGCGCCGGTCTAGGCTGCGCGCCACCACCTCGCCAGCCTGGCCGAATCCCGCCACGATGACGAACGGCTCCCGCAGCTGCCGAACCTGGCGCTCGAAGCGCTGCAGGCCCAGCGCCTCCCGGAAGCCGCGGTCCTGAAGCAGCGCCAGCACTGAACCGATCGCATAGGCCCAGGCGATCACACTGAGATAGATCGAGACGATGACCCAGGCTCGCTGCGCGGTGCTGAAGGGATAGGGGATCTCCCCGAAGCCGATGGTCGTGGCCGTGTAGCTCATGAAGTAGAAGGCGTCGAACAGGTCCATGCGCCACGGCTGGCCGTCCTGATCCTGCCCGGGGACGAGTGTCAGGCCGAAGATGCTGACGGCGAACAGGCTGACCAGGACAATCAGTGGCGCGCGCATCCTGCGCAGAACCAGGAATATCGCCGTCGTCGACGGCCCCTCGGCAGCCACCCGCCGGACGGGCGCCGGGGTCGACACCTACTGCCGCCGGAACGACACGGTCTCGACGACCAGCAGGGTCACCGAGATGACGTTGGCGAACAGTGCGCCGCCGGACAGGGAGACAATGCTCGAGATGTGCTCAGCCGACAGCGGCCCGTCGCCGGTGTTGTCGAAGTACGCCCACAAAGATGCCGCCGCGACCAGTTGCAGACTGGCCACCAGGCTCGTGGCCAGGTGTACGGCACCGATCTGCGTGCGGTCGCCGAACTTCATGATCAGTGCGATGAGGTTGATCACCACGGCCGCGAACAGTTCCCACTGGTTGTGCACGCGCGGGTCGTCGATCGGGCCGATGAAGAAGCCGAAGTTCATGGTGGCGGCGAGCACGACGAAGAAGCCGAAGACGACCTTCTCGAAGTTCACGCTGCCTCCTCGCAGTGGCGAGTCTAGGGGCTCGCAGTCGGGTTTCGCACGGGCTCAGACAACGGGCCCGTGGGAGGGCTGGATCGCCGCTGCAGGGGTAGATTCGGCGCAGGGGCCCGGACTCCCCGGACCCTGATGAGACCAGCAGGAGACGACCATGACCGATGACGAGATGACGCACGGCCCGCTCGACGGTGGTGCTGATGGCGGCGCCGACGGCGGTGCTGACAAGGGCGCCGACGGCGGTGCGGACGGCGGTGCGGACGGCGGTGCGGACGGCGGTGCCGACGGCGGTGTGCGGTGGACGGATGGCGGTGCTGATGGCGGTGCCGACAGCGGCGCGTGAGTACCACCGACGCATCTGAGACGGCGTTGTCACATGTGTGCTCAGCCACGCCCGATGTCTTCGCCTCCGAGGTCTGGGGGCATCGGGCGTGGCTGTCGCACGCCAACGATCTCGCCGGTGACATCACCGGTCTCTTCTCCCCGCAGGCCGCCGACGAGCTCCTCAGCACCCGGGGCCTGCGCACCCCTTTCTTGCGTATCGCCAAGGACGGCGCAGTTGTCCCTCCCGCCCGTTTCACCGGGTCCGGTGGGGCAGGCGCGAACGTGGCCGACCAGGTGCATGACGACGCTGTCTTGCGGTTGTTCGCCGATGGCGCCACGGTGGTGCTGCAGGGCCTGCACCGCACCTGGGCCCCAGTGGGAGAACTAGCCGCCGGACTGGCTGCCGAACTCGGCCACCCGGTCCAGGTGAACGCTTACATCACGCCTGCTCAGTCGCAGGGATTCGCCCCGCACTACGACACCCACGACGTCTTCGTGCTCCAGATAGGCGGCAGCAAGCGCTGGCGCGTGCACGAACCGGTCCTGCTCTCGCCGATGCCCGCAGAGACCTGGCAACAACGTGCCGCCGAGGTCCGGGCGCGAGCCGAAGACTCCCCCATCATCGACACCGACCTGCAGCCCGGTGACTGCCTGTACCTTCCGCGCGGTTTCGTGCATTCCGCCGTGGCGCACGGCGAAACCAGCATCCATCTGACCTTTGGCATCCATGCATCCACGGAACGCGACGTCCTCGAGGCCGTCTTCGAGGCGGTGACAGAGCGAGGCTGGCGTACCGCTCTGCCCGCGGGGTGGGATCCGGGCTCCGCGGACGGCATGTCCAGACTCGCGGCCGTGATCGAGGACCTACGCGATGCCCTCGAGCAGGCGGATCTGAGCGATGTCGCCGCCACGTTGGCAGACGGCCGGGCGCGGCAGCAGCGCCCCGAGCCTGTGGCGCCCCTGGCGCAGGCAGCGGCAGCCGTGAACCTGACCGCGGACACCACGGTGCGGCTGCGTCGCTGGCTCGGCGCGCGGTGGTCCGCCGAGGGGCTGGTCGCAGCCGGGCTCACGGTGCCCGTGAATCCTGAGGACCGAGCTGCGGCGGAGGTACTCCTGCAGGGCGAATCGGTCCGGGTCGGTCAACTCCCCGGCACCGCCGACGGACCGCCGTTCGCGCTTGTCGCCGAGTGGCTGCGCGCGGGCATCCTGGTCACGGACTCCTTGTGAACGCTTTCCGCTGCTCCGATGCCGCGCGGACGCGGGGGGACGCCATGCTCGGTACCGCGTCGCCGGCGTCGATGTGGTTGCTCATCGAGCGTTCAGGGGCATGGCCGCGGCGGGCACTCGAGGCCTTCGAGCCGGCACTGGCCGCCGGGCTGTCGGCGAAGGCCGAACGTCACGGCGCGCGGGTCACGCTGATCCGGCCACCCGGCAAGCACCCGCGGGAGGACGGCGCATTCCGGTGGGCAGTGGCTGATGCCCGACCGGGACACGAGGGCATCCGCTGGCACACGTCCAAGGACTACCGCGAGGTCGTGGAGCGGGATTGGCGCGTCTCCGCCGGCGAGGGTGAACCGGTCGCGCTGGTCTGCAGCCACAGCCGCCACGACGTGTGTTGTGCAGTGCGCGGACGTCCCGTGGCCGCGGCCGGCGACCTGGTCTGGCCGGGCCGGGTGTGGGAGTGCTCGCACGTCGGTGGCGACCGCTTCGCCGCCACGGTGGTCCTGCTACCGCACGGGGTCACCTACGGGCAGGTCGAACCGGCTGACACCGCGCGCCTGCTAGGGATGTTCGAGAGCGGCCTGGTCGACCCGGCGCACCTGCGCGGCCGCAGTTCGCTGTCCCGCCTCGAACAGGTCGCGCAGGGTCTGGCCCTTGCCGCCGGCCTCACCAGCAGCGTCGACGGGTTGCGTCCCGAACTCGTGGACGTCGCAACGGACGGGGTCATCACCGTTGTTGTGTCAGACCCCGGGGTGCGGATCGTCTTCCGTGAGGTCGAGGTGCCCCTGGGCACGCCCGCGACCTGCCACGCCGTCGCACCCGGGATCGGCCGGGAGTACCAGCTGCTGTCCCTGGAACGACTGCCCGCTGCGTGAGGGGTGAGCCCGCCGCCGAGTACGGACCTTGTTGGCAGGCTCTGACTGTGGGTCTTTGTGACGTTGGTACTGCGCCGCGGGGGCCAATGCGACGATGGTGCGGCATCGCGCCGCACGTGGTCCGCACCATCGCGACAAACCGGCCCGGCGGCCCCGCACCTTCGTCACAACAGTGGTCACCCTGACGAGACTCATCCCAGCGCCAGCGCCGCCCCCACCACGACGAGGACCGACACCACGATCTCCACGGCGCCGATGACCGCCGGACGACTGCCCGTGGGCACGGCGAAGGCTCGCACCGCCGCGACGCCGAACGGCAGGAGCAGCCACGGCGAGATCAGCCCCATCGCCAGGGCCGCCACGTGGAATCCGCGCGAGGCGATGGCCCAGCGCCGGTCGTCGGCCTCCCGGATCAAGGACTTCACGTGCAGCACCGAACCGGTGAAGAAGACCAGGCAGATGAAGGCGGCCAGCCATGCCTGCGCCGCGGCGGGGTCCCCGATGCCCAGGTCCGGGGTGTCGGTGGCGATCGCCCAGAACAGCGGCACCGCGATCGCGGCCTGCGCCACGAGCAGCAGGTCGTTGCCGGCGCCCCGCTCATGGCCGGCGCGGGTCAACCACACGCTGACCGCCCACAGCACTGCGAGAACCACCCCGACCCAGATCAACCAGGGCCGCAGCACCAGCAGGACCAGCGACGGGACCCCTGCCAGCACTACCCACGGGACCGCGTCGTGCAACTCGCGTTTGGCCAACCGGGACCAGGTCCCGCGGCGCCAGCGGATGACCACGGCTCGTCCGAGGTAGTAGCTGGCCGGGTACGCCAGCACCCAGGCGACCGAGAACACCGCTGCAGGTGCCGACCACCCGGTAATGACGAAGCCGAGCACCAACGGGATGACCAGGAAAGCCCATGCCCCGTGCTGGCCGGGGATCGCCAGGCGCCGTGCGGTCCGCGCCTGCCCGCGCACTCCGGTGGTCGCGCTCACGGCCCTCCGACTTTCTCCCAACCACGGCGCGGCTGCCGGTTGCCGGCGTCGTGCGGCCCGCGGTCGCGGTACACGATGTACGGGCGGAACGCGTATCCGAACGGAGCGCTGAACGCGTGCACCAGTCGCGTGAACGGCCACACGATGAACAGCGCCATGCCGGCCAGCGCGTGGATCCGGAACGCCAGCGGCGCATCGGCCATCAACTGGCCTTGTGGGTCGAGGTAGAACAGCGACCGGAACCACACCGAGACGTCCTCGCGGTAGTTGTGCCCCTCACCGAGGACTCCGGCCCCGGCCAGGGTGGCGACCACCCCGAGGCAGATGGCGGCGACGAGGAAGATGTACATCGTCTTGTCGTTCTTGGTCGTTGCGGCGAAGACCGGCCCGACCGTGCGCCGGCGGTAGACCAGCAGCGCGATCCCGATCAGGGTCGCGGCGCCGGCGAAGGCACCGAGGAGCACCGCGAAGAAGTGGTACGTCCCCTCCGAGACCCCCAGCGCGTTCGTCCACGCTTCGGGGACGAGCAGACCCATCACGTGGCCCATCAGTACCGCCAGGATGCCGAAGTGGAACAGCGGGCTGGCGATCCGGATCAGCTTGCGCTCGTACAGCTGGCTGGACCGGGTGGTCCAGCCGAACCTGTCGTACCGGTAGCGCCAGATCATGCCCACCACGAAGACCGCCATGGTCACGTATGGCAGGACATCCCACAGCAGGATGCCGGCGGTGGTCATGCCGGTGTCGGTGGTCTCTGCAAGGGGCCTCATCTGCGCGCTCCCGTCGTCTGAAGTCCGAATGGTTCCAGGCCCACCTGCTCCACCGGCGGGCCGTGCGTGGCGATCTGTGCCATGCGCTCAGCGATCTCCGGGGTCACGTGCGGCAGCGTCGCGGTGACTGCGGCCAGCACCTGGGCGTACGGGGAGTCCACGGACTCCAAGGCCGACTGCAGCAGCCCGATCGCCGCGGCGTGCTCGGCGAGCAGGGCGTCGCCGGTCAGCCGGTCCCCGACGGCCGCAAACTCCAGCACCACCGCGAGGTGGTCCGCGAGTTCGGCGTCACCAGCGTCGAATCCGGCGTCGAGGTAGGCCGCCTTGAAGTGCAGGATGGCCATCCCGCGGTTGCGGGTGTCGCCGTGCGTCCAGTACGTCAGGTACGGGCAGGCCTTTCGCCTCATGTCGAAGGTCTGCACGTACTCCCGGCGCACCTGCATGACGTCGGTGCTCCCGAGCCAGTCGATGAAGGCGGACAGCGGGGCGCGGGCGGCCCCCGGCAGTTCCGAGACCGCGGCCCGGATGTCCGGCAGCCGGGCCACCATCTCGTCGTCGGGGTACCAGAGCAGCCAGGAAGCGGCCAGCCTTGCCACCGCCTTGTCGTGGGCGTCCATCACTTCTCCCCTTCCTGCTTCTTCGGCGGCATGGACGGCATGCCCAGCGGCACCCCGACGCCGTCCCAGTTCAGGAGATTGACCCGTGCCTCGCGCTGCTCGGAGGGCACGATGGTCTCCGACTGCTGGCGCTGGGCCAGGGCGTGGAAGGTCTCCACGGCGACCGGTACCGGCCGGCCGGAGGCCTCCCCGAACGGCCCCTGCTCGTACATCCCCGAGCCGCCCTCGTAGTCCAAGGAACAGGCCAGTTCGTCGAGGTTCTTCGCCGTCTCGGTGTGTGCCTCCGGGATCACATAGCGGTCCTCGTACTTGGCGATCGCGAGCAGGCGGTACAGGGTGAACATCTCCTCCTCGCTCAGGCCCACTGACGCGGGGATCGACGCGTCGGTCGGATTGCCCAGGTTGTTGTCGCGCATGAACGCGCGCATCGCCGCCAGCACCCCCAGACTCTTCTTCACCGGGACGACATCCCCGGCGGTGAACAACTCCGCGAGGTACTCGATCGGGATCCGCAGGGCGTTGAGCGCCCCAAACAGGTTGCCGGCGTCCTCGGCGTCGTTGCCGGTCTCGCGCAGGGCGTCCACCACCGGCGACAGCGGCGGGATGTACCAGACCATCGGCATCGTGCGGTACTCCGGATGCAGCGGCAGCGCGACCCGGTACTTCTTGGCCAGCGCGTACACCGGTGACCGCTTGGCGGCGTCCAGCCAGTCCGCCGGGATGCCGTCGCGGAGGGCCTGCTCGATGACCCGCGGGTCGTTAGGGTCGAGCAACAGGTCCAGTTGGGCTTCGTAGAGGTCCTGCTCGTTCTCAGTGGCCGCGGCCTCGGTCACCCGGTCCGCGTCGTAGAGGAACAGGCCGAGGTAGCGCAGCCGGCCCACGCAGGTCTCCGAGCACACGGTGGGCAGGCCGACCTCGATGCGCGGGTAGCACAACGTGCACTTCTCGGCCTTGCCGGTCCGGTGGTTGAAGTAGACCTTCTTGTACGGGCAGCCGGTGACGCACATGCGCCAGCCGCGGCACGCGTCCTGGTCGACCAGCACGATGCCGTCCTCGCTGCGCTTGTACATCGCCCCGGACGGGCAACTGGCCACACACGCCGGGTTGAGGCAGTGCTCGCAGATCCGCGGCAGGTAGAACATGAATGCCTGCTCGAACTCGAGTTTCACCCGGTCGCCGACGTCCTTCTTGATCTTCTGAAGAACCGGGTCGGCGGGTGCGAGTTCCGGCCCGCCGGCGAGGTCGTCGTCCCAGTTCGCCGACCACTCGATCTTCATCGGCTGACCGGTGATCAGCGACTTCGGCCGCGCGACCGGCGTGTGCTCGCCCAGCGGTGCCGAGATCAGCGTGTCGTACTCGTAGGTCCACGGCTCGTAGTAGTCCGAGAGCGTCGGCAGGTTGGGGTTGCTGAAGATCATCGACAACCGGTGCAGCCGCCCGCCTGCGCGCAACCGCAACTTCCCGCGCTTGGTGCGGACCCAGCCGCCCTTCCACTTCTCCTGGTCCTCGTACGTGCGCGGGTACCCCTGGCCGGGCCGGGTCTCGACGTTGTTGAACCACACGTACTCGATGCCGGCGCGGTTGGTCCACGCCTGCTTGCAGGTCACCGAGCAGGTGTGGCACCCGATGCACTTGTCCAGGTTCATCACCATGCCCATCTGGGCCATGACTCTCATTTAGTACTGCACCTCCTGGGAGCGGCGGCGGATCACGGTGACCTCGTCGCGCTGGTTGCCGGTCGGCCCGAGGTAGTTCAGGAAGAACGACAACTGCGCGTACCCACCGGCGACGTGTGTGGGCTTGATCATCAACCGGGTCAGGGAGTTGTGGATCCCGCCGCGCAGGCCCGAGGTCTCGGTGCGCGGGACGTCCACGGTGCGGTCCTTCGCGTGGTACATGTACACCGTGCCCTTGGGCATGCGGTGCGACACGATCGCGCGGGCGACCACCACCCCGTTGCGGTTGTACGCCTCGATCCAGTCGTTGTCCTTGACGCCGACGGTCTCGTCGGCGTCCTGCGGACTCATCCAGATCTCCGGCCCGCCGCGCGACAGCGACAGCATGAACAGGTTGTCCTGGTACTCCGAGTGGATCGACCACTTCGAGTGCGGCGTCAGGTACCGGACGGTGACCTCGCGGCCCTCCCCGGTCCCCTGGTCGCCGTACAGCCGGTGCATGTTCAGCGGCGGCCGGAACGTCGGCAGGTTCTCGCCGATCTCGGCCATCCAGTCGTGGTCGAGGAAGAAGTGCTGGCGCCCGGTCAGCGTGTGCCACGGCTTCGAGCGCTCGACGTTGATGGTGAAGGCGGTGTAGCGCCGGCCACCGTGTTCGCTGCCGGACCACTCGGGGCTCGTGATGACGGGGACGGGACGGGCCTGAGTGTCGGGGAAGGTGATCCGTTTGCCCTCGTTGTCCAATGCGAGGTCGGCCAGTTGCCGGCCGGTCCGCTCCTCCACCGCGCGGAACCCCTCCACTGCGACCCGGCCATTCGTCGTGCCGGACAGCGTGAGGATGGCCTCGCAGGCCTGCGCCGCGGTGACGATCGCCGGCCGCCCGGCGCCGGGCCGTCGCGGATCACGCCGTTGTCCGGGCGAGCAGTTCCATCTCCGGCGCGGTGTTGACCGCCACGCCCTTGGTCATGGTGCCGAGCGTCTCCAGCAGCGGGCCGAGGGCCGACATCTTGGCGCCGACCGTGGTGTAGTCGCGCTCGCGATGACCGAGCTTCGGCGCGGTCACCCCGGGGATCAGGTCGACCTCGCCGGTCCGCCAGTCCGGCACCGCCGCCCGGCACCGCCATCTCGTCGGGGGTGTCGTGCAGCAGCGGGATGGTCATCAGGTCGGTGCGGGTCTCCAGGGTGCCCTGGGGCCAGCTCCGAGACCTGCGGCGAGCGCCTGGAAGATGTCGTAGTCGCTCTTGGTCTCCCACGGCGGGTCGATGGCCGGCGTGAACGCGTGGACGTACGGGTGCATGTCCGTGCTGGACAGGTCGTGCTTCTCGTACCAGGTCGCCGCCGGGAGCACGATGTCGCTGAACAGGGTGGTGCTGGTCATCCGGAAGTCCAGGTTGACCAGCAGGTCGAGTTTGCCGACGGGGGCGTCGTCACGCCAGGTCGTCCTGGGCGCACCCTCGGGGGTCTCCTCGGCGCGCACGGCTGTCGGCGCCCAGCAGATGCTTGAGAAAGTACTCGTTGCCCTTACTCGACGAGCCCAACAGGTTGGCCCGCCAGATCGTGAGCACGCGAGGCCAGTTCTCTGGCGCATCGGGGTCCTCGATCGCGAACCTCAGGTCGCCGGACAGCAACTGCTGCTTGATGTACTCCGCGGCGTCCTCCCGCGGCCTCGGCCTCGTCGGCCAGGTCGAGCGGGTTGCGGTCGAAGTCGGGGAAGGACGGCATCCAGCCCAGCGCGCCGACTGGGCCAGCGTGTCGATCATCGCTGCGCCCTCGAACCGGCCCCTCGCCCAGCGGGGTGGCCAGCAGGTCAGCGCCGAGGTTGTCGTAGCGCCACTGGTCGGTGTTGACGTACCAGAACGCGGTGCCGATCATCTGGCGCGCAGGGCGCTGCCAGTCCAGGGCGAAGGCCAGGTTCGCCCAGCCGGTGATCGGCCGCGCCTTCTCCTGGCCGACGTAGTGCGCCCAGCCGCCGCCGTTGACGCCCTGACAGCCGGTCAACGTGATCATGGCCAGGAACGTGCGGTAGATCGTGTCGGAGTGGAACCAGTGGTTGGTGCCGGCGCCGAGGATGATCATGGAGCGACCGCCGGAGTCCTCGGCGTTCTGCGCGAACTCCCGGCCGATGCGCTCGGCCTCGCCGCCGGCACGCCGGTGATCTCCTCCTGCCAGGCGGGCGTGTAGGGCTCGGGATCGTCGTAGCCGGTGGGCCACTGGCCCGGCAGGCCGTCGCGGCCGACGCCGTACTGGGCCAGCATCAGGTCGAAGACGGTCGTCACCAGCCGCGGCCCGGCCGGCCGACCGGCACGCCGCGCGGAGTGCCGAGCCCCCTCGCTGTCCGCCTGGCCGACGTCGAAGCGCGGTAGGTGCACCTCGACGTTCTGGGACCCTCCCGCGCCGTACAGCGACAGGGCCGGGTCGATGCCCTCGAGGTCGAGGTTCCACTTGCCCTTGCCCGCTTCGCCGTACCGGAAGCCCAGCGACCCGTTGGGCACGACCGCCCGGTCGGCCGGTCGACCAGCACGGTCTTGAACTGGCCGCCCTCCTGCCTGTGTCGCCGAGGTCAGCGGCGGTCAGGAACTTGTCCGGGACCCAGGCGCCGTCCGCGCTTCAGCGTGATCAGGAACGGCATGTCCGAGTACTGCTTCACGTACTCGACGAACCGCGGCACCTGCCGGTCGACGTAGAACTCCTTGAGGATCACGTGCCCCATCGCCATGCCCAGAGCCCCGTCGGTGCCGGGGTGCGGGGTGAGCCACTCGTCGGCGAACTTCGTGTTGTCCGCGTAGTCCGGGGACACCGTCACGACCTTCTGTCCGCGGTAGCGGGCCTCGGCCATGAAGTGGGCGTCCGGGGTGCGGGTGACGGGCACGTTGGCGCCCCACATGATCAGGTAGCTCGCGTTCCACCAGTCCGCCGACTCGGGAACGTCGGTCTGGTCGCCGAACACCTGCGGCGATGCGACGGGCAGGTCGCAGTACCAGTCGTAGAACGACAGCATCGAGCCGCCGAGCAATGACACGAACCGACTGCCGGCGGCGTGAGACGCCATGGACATGGCGGGGATCGGCGAGAAGCCGAAGACGCGGTCGGGGCCGTAGGCCTTGATCGTGTGGACGTGCGCCGCGGCGATGATCTCGATGGCCTCGTCCCACCAGGCGCGGACCAGGCCGCCCTTGCCGCGGGCCTGGTAGGCGCGGGCTGCTCGGGTCGTCGACGACGGCCGCCCAGGCGTCCACGGGGTCTGGGTGCTGGGCCTTCGCCGCGCGGTAGGCGTCCAGCAGCACGCCGCGGACGTACGGGTACCTCACCCGGGTGGGGGAGTAGGTGTACCAGGAGAACGCGGCGCCGCGCGGGCAGCCGCGGGGCTCGTACTCGGGGCTGTCCGGGCCGACCGACGGGTAGTCGGTCTGCTGGGTCTCCCACGTGATGATGCCGTCCTTGACGTACACCTTCCACGAGCACGATCCGGTGCAGTTCACGCCGTGGGTGGAGCGCACGACCTTGTCGTGGCTCCACCGGTCCCGGTAGAAGACGTCGCCCTCCCGGCCACCATGGCGGGTCACGGTCCGCAGGTCGGGGGAAACCTCGCCCGGGGTGAAGAAGCGCCCGGCCTTGACCAGGAAGTCGCCGGCGATATCGGGGTCGGTGTGGTGGTCATCGTCACCTCCTCTTCTTCGTCGGGGCGCGCACGACTCTTGCGTGGAGTTCGGGGGGCTGTGCGCCCGGATGACCTGCGTCGGGCCGGTCAGCCCGGCGCCGGGCAAGGCGCGACACATGCCCGGGCCGCGGCCAACACCTCCATCCCCGCCACGCGACGGCTTGCCCGTGCGGTGCCAGACCTCGCCCAGCAGGGCCGGGCGTGGATGTCGCAGATCACCGGCTGGTCGCGACCAGCGCCGCGTACGGGCACTGGCCCAAGGTCACGGAGTCGCCGATCGGCGAGACCTCCACGGCGAACCGGGCCAGACCAGCCAGGCGTCGACGGCCTGGGCCGGGGACCGGTGGGCCCGGCCCGTTGTCCTCCGCCGAGCGCCACCGGCGCGCCGCCTCGGCAGCGACCCTGGGTCCTGGGCGGCGGCGAGCGCCTCGCGCAGGTCGGCCGCCAGCCGGTGATAGGGCCTTCCGCGCGCGGAGTACAGCCTCCGAGGGCGGCCCGCGACCGACGGTGTCCTGGCTCCGCTGATGTCCCGCCGGCGCGCAGCACCTCCGAGGTGGGCGCGGACCGTGTTCGCGTGCAGGTCGGTGGTCCGGAGATGTCCTCGACGCTCACCGGCTCGCTGGCTCCTGGACGATCCGCAGGATCAGGTCCAGGATGATCGCCCGTCCAGGGGATGCTGCGATGGGCAGCGTGCGCTGAGGCGCGCCAGGCTGCGGCCGATGCTTCCGCAGCGCCCGGTTCCATACCCCTCTTCTACCACATATTCACCGGGGAATATGTAATAAACACCGTGGTAACGTCTATGTGCAGTGGAAAATGGAGAGGAGCCCACGCATGACCGAGGCTGGGACCGGAAGGAGTCCGATGGGGTTGCAGCCCGGCCGCGGTGCAGGTCCTGGTGATCTCGACGTTGGCCTTCACGCTCATGTTCGCGGTGTGGCTCATGTTCGGTGTCCTGGGCATCCCGATCCGCAAGGAGTTCGGCCTCACCGACGTCCAGCTGTCCTGGATCACCGCCGTCGCCGTGCTCAACGGCGCCATCTGGCGGCTCCCCGCCGGCATCCTCGCCGACCGCCGCGGCGGCCGACTGGTGATGACCGTGATGCTGGCCGCCACCGCGATCCCCGCCTACCTGGTGTCCACGGCGGACAACTACGTCCAACTGCTCATCTACGCGTTCCTCGTCGGCCTGGCCGGCAACTCCTTCAGCGTCGGCATCGCCTGGACCAGCGCGTGGTGGCCCCAGCACCTGCAGGGCTTCGCGCTCGGCGTGTTCGGTGCGGGCAACGTCGGGGCATCCGTCACCAAGTTCATCGGGCCCGCCCTTATCGCGGCGGTCCCGGCAGCGGGCTTCCTCGGCTTCATCCCCGGCGGCTGGCGCTTCGTGCCCTTCCTCTACATGGTGCTGCTGCTGATCATGGCCGCGGTGACATGGTTCGTGTCCCCCCGCCACGACATCGTCCCCGGGCAGGGCAGGTCGCTGGCATCGATGCTGCAGCCGCTCAAGCAGATGCGGGTCTGGCGCTTCAGCCTCTACTACGTGGTGGTCTTCGGCGCCTACGTGGCACTGGCGGCCTGGCTGCCCAAGTACTACGTCGACGTCTACGACCAGAGCCTCAGCCACGCGGCGTTGCTCACCGCGCTGTTCATCTTCCCGGCCTCCTTGCTGCGACCGGTGGGTGGCTGGATCTCCGACCGCGTCGGCGCCCGGCGGGTCATGTACATCACGTTCGGGATCATGCTGGTCACCACCGGGATCCTGATGATGCCCTACGGGTACATCGTCGTCGAGCGCCAGGACGGCACCACCAGCGAGATCCTGCCGTGGACGGTCGGGGTGTGGATGTTCACCCTGCTGGTATTCATCACCGGCTGTGCGATGGGGATCGGAAAGGCCGCGGTCTACAAGCACATCCCCGAGTACTTCCCGCACGACGTGGGTGCGGTCGGCGGCCTGGTCGGCTCGATCGGCGCCCTCGGCGGCTTCTTCCTCCCCCCGATGTTCGCCTACGCGACCGCGTGGAGCGGTGCCCCGCAGGCCACGTTCGGCGTGTTGTTCGTCGTGACCCTCGCCGCGACGCTGTGGATGCACTTCACCGTGGTCAAGATGCTGCACCAGGCCAGTCCGGAATTGACGAACAAGTTCGAACACGATCACAGCCCGGAGATCCCGGCTGACGAGATGACAGGAGTCACGCGATGAGTTCAGCAGCCGCCAGTGCACCGGCACGCAAAGGGGGTGACTGGCTCGAGAGCTGGAACCCCGAGGACGCCCAGACGTGGGACTCAGGGCGGGCCTGGAAGACCCTCTGGATCACCACCTTCAACCTCACCCTGGCGTTCATCACCTGGTTCCTGGTCTCCGCCATCGCCCCGCAGCTGAACTTCATCGGCTTCGACCTGTCCACCAGCCAGCTCTATTGGCTGGTCGCCATGCCGGGTCTGGCCGGTGGTCTGCTGCGGTTGGTGTGGATGTTCCTGCCACCCATCCTCGGCACCCGCAGACTCGTGTGGCTGAGCAGCCTGCTGCTGATCATCCCGCTGGCCGGGTGGGCCATGGCTGTGCAGAATTCGAACACCTCGTACACCGTCCTGCTCGTCCTGGCCTTCCTGGCCGGTATCGGCGGCGGCGTGTTCAGCGGCTTCATGCCGAGCACCTCGTACTTCTTCCCGAAAGCCAAGCAGGGCACGGCCCTGGGCATCCAGGCCGGGATCGGCAACTTCGGCGTGAGCATCGTGCAGTTCGTGACCCCGTGGATCATCGGGTTCGCCCTGATCGGCGGCTCGCAGGCTTTCGTCAACGAGGACAAGGGCATCAACAAGGAGGTCTGGTACCAGAACGCCGGCTACATCTGGATCCCGTTCGTCATCGTGGGCGTCGTCCTCGCCTTCACCATGCTGAAGTCGGTCCCGGTCCAGGCCCGCGGTGTGAAGGACCAGCTGGACATCTTCGGCAACAAGCACACGTGGCTGATGACGTGGCTGTATGTCCTCACCTTCGGCACGTTCTCCGGCATGGCCGCCCAGTTCGCCCTGCTGATGAAGAACTTCTATGGCACCCCGTTCGGCGCAGACGGCATCACTGCGGTGTCGTACGCCTTCCTCGGCGCGCTCGTCGGCTCTGCGGCGCGCGTGCTGGCCGGACCCGTCGCCGACCGTGCCGGGGGCGCGAAGGTGACTCTGGTCGCGGTGATCGGCATCGCGTTCTCCGCGCTGTACACCTCGTTCCAGTTGTCTCCGAGCAACGTGGACGAGTTCCCGAAGTTCCTCTGGGGGATGCTGGCGATCTTCTTCTTCGCCGGGGTCGGCAACGCCAGTACCTTCAAGCAGATGCCGATGATCTTCGAACCCCGGCAGGCGGGCGGGGTCATCGGTTGGACCGCGGCGATCGCCGCCTTCGGCCCGTTCGTGTTCGGCGTCATGTTCGCCACCGGCAACGCCCAGATGCTGTACTGGCTGGGTTTCGTGACGTGTCTGATCGGCGCCGGGCTCACCTGGTACTACTACGCACGACCGGGCGCGGAGAAGCCGTCCTGATCCGTCAGGGCAGGGCCAGCCACCGCACCTGCGTGCCGGTGGCGGCCCCGCCCGGCGGCAACACTGCGAACCCGTCAGCAGCAGCCAGGCCCCGCAGCATCGCCGAGCCCAGGTGCGTCACCGAATGTGCGGTGCCGGCGTCCAGACGGCAGGCGAGCAAGCGGTGCTCCCCCGCCGGCGCGGTCGCGGCGGCTGCCAACGTGACCACCGGCAGGTCCGGTGACCAGCGGCCGAGCATCGCCGCGATCAAAGGGGCGCCCAGCGTGAGCAGCGACACCACCGCGCTCTGCGGGTTCCCCGGCAGGGCCACCAGCCAGCGACCGGCGATCCGGGCTGCGGCCATGGGGTGGCCGGGGCGCACCGCGACACTGTCCACGACCCACTGCCCGCCGAGGTCTGCGACGGCCGCGTGCAGGTGGTCGACGGGGCCCGCCGCCGTCCCGCCGGTGGTCATGACGATGTCGGCATCGGCATCGCGGATCGCCGCGATGTGGGCGGCCAGGGTGTCCTCGGCACGCGCCACGGACACGACCCGCGCCCCCAACCGCCGGATCCAGCCGGGCAACTGCGGACCCAGTGCGTCGCGCACCCGCCCCGGTCCGGCCACGCCGGCGTCCACCAGTTCGTCGCCGAACAACAGCAGCGCCACGCGGGGCGTCCGCCGCACGAGCAGTTCGTCCAGGCCCGCCGCGCAGGCCAGCCCGATCAGTGCGGGGTCCACCACTGCGCCCGCTGCCGCCAGCACCTCACCGGCTCGGCACTCCTCGCCGCGTGGCCGCAGGTCCGACGACCGCGCCGGGCCGTCCACCCTGCCGCCTGTCACTGTCGCGTGTTCGGTGCGCAGCACCGCAGTCGTGCCGTCGGGAACCGCCGCCCCCGTGGCGATCACCACCGCCTCACCCGACGTCAAGACCATCGGTGGGGCAGCTCCCGCCAGCACCGTCCCGACGACCGTCCAGGGACCCGGGCCACAGACCGCCCAGCCATCCATCGCCGAGGTGTCGGCGGCCGGGAGGTCGGTCAGAGCCTCAACCGGGCCCGCCAGCGTGCGGCCGTCGGCTGTGGCCGGCGCCAGCGTCTCGCCCGGTAGGAGGACCGCATCGGCCAGCAGAGCGCGGGCGGTGTCCCAGTCGGGCTCACGCATCGGAGGACCACGATTGCGCGAGTCCGGCGATCCGCACCGCCGTCTCGCGGGGGTCGGCGCCGTTGGCCACGGCAAGACCCATGAGGTAGGTCGTCACGGGGGCCGCCGGGCGCTGCACCGCATGTGCGGCCTCCTTGGCGACGTCCAGAACGACGGCGACGTCGACGTCGGCTGTGATGCCCAGTTCGCGCTTGACGGCTTCCACCCATGTGTCCATGTCGTCCATTATCAGCCGTTGCTGGGCCGCGTGGAGGTCCTGCGCGGTATCGATGTCGACGAGGGCATCGGCGGCCACGTCGACGTACTCGACGGCCAGTCGCGCCAGAACCTCGCGCATGCTCATCCCGGCGGTTGGCGCCGCCCGGCGCAAGGCAGGCGTGCGGTACCACGCGCACAGCGGCTGGGCGTGGCCTTCGGTGCGCGGCACGAGTGCATCGCCGGCGGGCAGGGGCAGTTGCAGCAGCGCGGGCACGGCGAACGGCATGTCAGTGGCGAGTACCGCCACGAACGGCGTGCTGGTCACCGCGATCCCCGCGGCGATGCCTGCAGCCGGTCCGCCTCCCGGTGGATCCTCCCGGGTGAGCGTGATCGGCCGTCGGACGTGGGGATCGGGTCCGACCACCACCACCGGGACCTCCGGCGGCAACCCGGCCAGGATGCGATCGATCATCCTCCGGCCCGCCACCGGGGTGGTCGCCTTGTCCCGTCCCAGCCGTCGGCTGGCCCCCCCGGTCAGCACGATTGCCGTCCAGTCGGTCACACTCGCAGACTAGGGGCAGGGAGGTGGGCATGGCCGAGGGCTTGAGCCACATCGATGCACGGGGTCACGCGCGCATGGTGGACGTGGCGGGCAAGGACGTGACCGTGCGTACCGCGCTGGCCCGCGGCCGGGTCCGGACGTCCGCGGCGCCGGCGATCGCGGAGGGGACCGTCGCCAAAGGTGATGTCCTGGCCACCGCCCGCATCGCCGGGATCATGGCCGCCAAACGCACGCCTGATCTCATTCCCATGTGCCATCCCATCGCCGTGCACGGTGTGACGGTGGACCTCGAGGTGGGCGATGACAGCGTGGCGGTGACCGCCCAGGTCCGTACCGCGGACCGGACCGGCGTGGAGATGGAGGCGCTCACGGCCGTGACGGTCGCCTGCCTGACGATCATCGACATGACGAAGGCCCTCGACCCGGCGGCGACCATCGAGGCCGTGCAGGTCGTGCGCAAGACCGGCGGTGCCAGCGGGGACTGGCAGCGATGAGGGCCGCCGTGATCGTCTGCTCCGACTCGGTCGCCGCCGGCACCACCGAGGACACCACCGGGCCGGTGCTCGTCGGCGGGCTGCGGGAGATCGGCTGCGACACCACGGTGGTCGTCGTGCCCGACGAGGTCGACCGGATCACCACCGCCATCCGCGCGGCTGACGCCGAGGTCGTGGTGTGCACCGGAGGGACCGGGCTGGGCCCGCGCGACGTCACACCGGACGCCGTGCGCGCGGTGATCGACCGGGAGTTGCCCGGATTCGGGGAGGCTTTCCGGGCCCGTGGCCGCGCCGTCACCCCGCTGGCCGACCTGTCGCGCGCGGTCGCCGGCAGCATGGGCCAGACCCTCGTGGTGGCGGTGCCGGGCAGTCGCTCGGCGGTCGCCGACGCCCTGGCTGTGCTCGGGCCACTGCTGGACCACGCCCACCACGTGATGGGAGGCGCCCACCACCGCGGGCTGGTGCGCGAGGCACCCATCACGACGGCCGAGGTGGAGGCGAAGGTGCGCCGTGACGACGCCGGAGCGGTGGTCGTGTTCGAGGGCCGCGTCCGCGACCATGACCACGAGCGGTCGGTGGCGTCACTGCGGTACGAGGGTCACCCGGAGGCCGACCTCATTCTGCAGGAGGTCGTGTCGCAGGCACGGGGACTGCCCGGAGTTCTGGAGGCGGCGGCTCTGCACCGCGTCGGCGGGCTGGCGATCGGTGAGCTGGCGTTCGTGGCCGCAGTCAGCGCCGCGCACCGCGGGGAAGCGTTCGCCGCGTGTGCGTGGTTGGTGGATGCGGTCAAGGACCAGTTGCCGGTCTGGAAGTTGCAGCGCTTCACCGACGGTTCTGAGGAGTGGGTCAATTGCGCCTGATCGACGGTTTCGGACGTGTTCACAGCGATCTTCGGGTGTCGCTGACAGACCGGTGCTCCCTGCGGTGCACGTACTGCATGCCCGCCGAGGGTCTGCCCTGGCTGCCCGGCGAGCAGATGCTGTCCACCTCGGAATTGCTGCGACTGGTGACGGTCGCCGTCGACTGTGGCGTGCGCAGCGTGCGGCTGACCGGGGGCGAGCCGCTGTTGCGCCTCGACGTGCCGGCCGTCGTCGCAAGCATCGCGGGCCTCGGAGTCGAGGTCAGCATGACGACCAACGGCCTGCGCCTGCCGCAACTGGCCGCGCCGCTGCGGGACGCCGGCTTGCAGCGCGTCAACATCAGCCTCGACACCCTCGATCGGGAGACGTTCCGGCGCATGACGCACCGGGACAGGCTCGTCGACACCCTCAGCGGGATCCGGGCCGCGCAGGTGGCCGGACTTGAACCGGTGAAGGTGAACACGGTGCTGCTGCGTGGGATCAACGATCGCGAGGCGCCGGATCTGCTGCGCTGGGCGATCGGCGAGGGGGTGCACCTGCGTTTCATCGAGCAGATGCCGCTGGACCCGCAGCACGGCTGGCGCCGCGAGGAGATGGTCACCGCCGAGGAGATCCTCGCCTCGCTGGCCGACGCCGGCTTTGCGCTCACACCGATCCCCGATCCGGGGCCGGCCCCCGCCCGCCGGTGGGACGTCAACGGCGGTCTGGCCACCGTCGGCGTGGTCGCATCGGTGACCAGGCCGTTCTGCGGTACCTGCAACCGGCTGCGGCTCACCGCCGACGGCCAGTGGCGCAACTGCTTGTTCGCCCACTCCGAGACCGACCTGCGGGGGCCGTTGCGCTCCGGTGCCGACGACGCCGAACTGGCGCGCCTCATGGCCGCCGGGGTGGCCTCGAAGCGCGCTGGGCACGGCATCGACGACCCCGTGTTCCTCCAGCCCCCACGGCCCATGTCCGCGATCGGAGGCTGAGGTGGCCGTCACGGTTCGCTTGTTCGCCGCCGCCCGGGAGGCCGCGGGGGCCGACCGCCTGGCAGTGCCCGCCGGGCCGGTCCGCGCGGGGTTGTTGGCCTTGGGCCTCGGGAGCGCTTCGAACAGGTCCTCGCCGTCTGCACCGTGGTCAGTGACGGTTACCGGCTCCGGGCCGACGACGCAGTCGAGGAGGACGCGGTCGTCGACGTGCTGCCGCCGTTCGCCGGGGGGTAGGGCTTTCGCGACGGTTGTCGTCGCACCTGACCGGGAGGTTGGAGAACAACCCCGAGGTTGGAGGACGGCCGTGTGTGTTCTCCAACCTCGTGGACGCCGGCGCCCGGGCAGCCAGCAGGTCAGCGCACCCGCAGAACGACGCGCTTGGACACTGAGCGAGCGGTCTGCGCGGTGCCCGGGAAGACGGCGCGCAGGGTGTGCTTGCCGACCTTCAGCCGCGGCAGTCTCACCACTGCCTTGCCCTTGCTCAGTCGTTTGGTCGCCAGCGTGCGGGAACCCTTCTTCACCGCGACCTTGCCCTTGACACCGGGCGCCCGGACGACGGCCACTGCGCGCTTGCCGGCCTTGACCGTGTCCTTCTTCAGCGAGAACGTGACCTTCGCTGGGGCCGGCGCCCTCCGGAACGTGATCGCAGTGAAGGTGTCGTAATCCGTGATGGCGTGGGAGTGTGCTGCCCAGGTGCTGACACCGAGCGTCTGCGTGGTGCCGTCCCAGCTCTTGCCGTCCTCGCCGGTGTACCGGCCCTTGATGGTCAGGGTGGTCTCGAACTCCCCATCGGCGTTCGGCGCGGTGGGCAGGTACTGCGCGGCCCCGAAGGTCGTCGCCGCGTTCATCCCGTAGCCCACGGTGGCCGCATCCGGGCCGAAGACCACGTACAGCCCCTGAACCGGGCCGCCCTTCTTGGCCGGGTCGAAGCCTGTGCCTTTGACAGTGATGGTCGCCTGCTGGTCGGCCGTGAGGTTCTCGGCGCCCTCGATGGTCACCGCGGGACCGGTGCTGGTCGGCACGGAGTCGAAAGCCACGGACACCGCGGCCGGCGCCTTGTAGGGGTTGGCGCCGCTCGTGCCGGTGGCCCAGAACCAGCCCTTGAGGCTGGCCGGCAGGGCGTCGAGCAACGGCTGCGCGAACTGCTTGCCGTCGATCGGCGCTGGCACGCCCGGGGTCCCGGCGTTCTGCCACGGCGGGGTCACCTGCCAGGTCTTTGCGTTCGGAACCGCGGGCAGGTCGACGATCTTCACGTCGCCGACGATGGTCTCCGGTGCGCCCGGGGGCCGCGCGACGACATCGGCGACCAGCGCCCCGGACCCGGCCTTCACCACCACCTTGGGGTCGGCGAACGTGATCGAGTAATTGCCACGGTTGACGTTGCCGATGGTGACAGAACCGGTGAAGTCGATCGCGGTGGCCCCGGTCGCGGGGTCGTAGGACCCGTGCCGCCGGTGAAGGCCCAGCCCTCCCCGCCCTTCGTGACGTTACCGGTCAGGGACTGTGCCTCGGTGATGCTGCCGCAGGACGCGATGGTCGCGTCGAACGCGCACTCGCTGATTTTCCAGGTCAGAGTCGCGCCGCTGGCGGAGTCGGCACTCGCGGGTGTGGCGACGAGCACGCTGCCCGCGACGGCGAGGACGGCGGGTATGGCGATCTTCTTCACTTCTCTCCTTGTGCTTGTTCGTGCATCTCAACGACGTACTTGCGGATGTCGGTCCGCTGGGTCAGCGGTCCGGGCCAGGCCAGCGCGACCTCACGGGCGGCACCCGGTGCCTCCACGACCCGGACGTACAGTGCCGCCTCGTCCACCCCGGTCACCTCCGCCTGCGTGGCCGTGGGGGCCTGTTCGGCGACCATCACGAGCAGGTCCGCACGGTGGTCGTCGTTCATGTGCGTGGTCACGGCCCTGACCACCTCAGGGGTCAGCCAGTTCACCGGAACCGGACCCGGATGGCGCGGTCGTAGGAGCGGTCGCCACCGGCGCGGTGATCACGGCGGACGACGATCGCGCACTTGGTCGTCTTGCAGTTGACCGATCCGAAGGACGAGCGCACGGGCAGGCGGAAGGTCCGCCCGGGCTTGGCGATGTTCGACGCGCTCGGCCGCGGACCGTAGGGGTACTTGCCGAGCACCCACACCCCGGCGTACTGCCCGCCGGTGTTCAGGCACTGGCTCGCAGTCGGCCGCGCACCCTTCGCCGGTTTCTTGCACAGGCGCACGTAGACACCGGCCTTCTTCGGCAGGCCGGAGACCTTGACGGTCACGCTGCCGCTGGACGGTAGCCCCTTGCGGGGCGAGACGTCCACCGTCATGGCGGACGCGGCCGCGGGGGTCGCCAACACGATCGCGGGGGCGGCGATCAGGGCCAGGGCTTTCACAGTCACTTCTCCTCGAAGGTGATGGGGATGAACACGTCCTGCGTGCGGTCGGTGGTGCGGGTGTGGTCGGCGCGAGCGGCGACTCCGCAGACCATCTCGCGGCAGTCCACGTCGCCGATGTGCGCCGTGGCGCGGATCTGCACGTCGAAGGACCCGCCGGGCCCGTACGGCACCGCAAGTCCCGCTCCGTACGGGGGCGGGTCCGACGACACCCACGCCGAGGCCCCCGACTCCCCCGTGGTGTCGACGCCACCTCCGCACGGGCTCGGCGGCTCCCCGGCCGGCGGTTGCACGCAGAAGGCGACGTAGATGCCCTTGCGCTCGTCGAATCCGCGGCCGGTCACCGCCAGGGTGGCGGGCCCGGTCAGCACCGCCCCGGGCGCCACCTGCACGGTGGGGCCGGACGCCGAGGCAGTCACAGCCGGTTGGGCCCCGGCGGACCCGCAGCCGGCCAGACCGAGGACCGCGAGGCCCACGACGGTGGGGAGTGTTCGGCCGATCATGTAGTTAGGTTAGCCTTACCTTAACTAGACCCGGAGGAGGGGTACCCGTGTTGACCTCAGCACCGCTCTCGAGCCGCCTGCGCGCCGCCACCACGCAGGAGCACGGCGATGCGGAGGCCTCGGCCTTCATGACCGCAGTCATGGCCGGCGGCATCAACGCCGGCGACTACGCAGCCCTCGTCGTGCAATTGCAGAACGTGTACGACGCACTGGAGGCGGCTGCCGCCGGCCACCGCGAGCAGCCGGTATTCGGCCCGTTCTTCGACCCGCGACTGCGGCGCGATGCCGCCCTGGCCGCCGATCTGGCGGTCCTCGGTGATCACCGCCACCCCATCACTGCCGCCACCACTGCCTACGCCGACCACCTGCAGGCAGTGGCTGACGACGCGCTGTCGGTGCTGGCCCACCACTACACCCGGTACCTCGGCGACCTCTCCGGCGGCCGTGCCATCGCGGCACGCCTGCAGCACAACCTCGGGCTCACCCCCGAGTCCGGCCTGGCGTTCTACCAGTTCGACGTCGGACCCGCGCCGGCGTACAAGAACGCCTACCGGCAACGGCTCGACGACCTCGACCTCACCTACGGCGAGCAGGAGCGATTCATCGGCGAAGTGCGCACCGCCTATGCGCTGAACTCCGGCATCTTCGCCAGCCTGGATCATCTGCTGTGAGACGGGTACTCACCGCCGTCATCCTGCTCGGCGTGCTCGCCGGATGCGGTGCCCGCCCGGGGGCCCAGGTGTCCGCGCCGGGAACCGACGGCCGGACCGTGACCGTGACGGACACCTCTCGCATCGTCTCGCTGTCCGGTGGCATCACGGAGACCCTGT
Organism: Micrococcales bacterium; assembly: GCA_016703125.1. Classification (NCBI taxonomy): domain Bacteria; kingdom Bacillati; phylum Actinomycetota; class Actinomycetes; order Micrococcales; species Micrococcales bacterium. The sequence continues at coordinate 161,230 of JADJCR010000002.1, forward strand.
TCGCCCTCGGGGTCGGTCCGTCCATCATCGGTCGCGACGTCAGCTCGGACTTCCCGGGTACCGCGAACATCCCCGTGGTGACGCAGGCGCACGACGTTTCCGCGGAGGGTGCTGGCGCTGGATCCGACCCTGGTGCTGGCCGACGCCCGGACCGGTCCCCCCGAGGCCATCGAAGCCATCCGCAACGCCGGCGTGCCCATCGTCGTGGTTCCGGAGGTCTGGAGCCTGCAGGAGATCCCCGCCCGCGTGCGCGCCATCGCCGAAGCCGTGGGTGAACCCGGGGCGGCGCAGGCCGTCATCGACGAGGTGTCCGCCGACCCGCCGCAGGTACCGGGATCACCGGTGGTGGCGTTCCTCTACCTGCGCGGCAACGCGGCGGTGTACCTGCTGGGGGGCGACGGCAGCGGCGCGGACTCCCTGCTCGAGGCTGTGGGTGCCGTCGATGCCGGCTCCGAGGCCGGGCTCGGCGCCTTCACCCCGCTCACGCCGGAGGCCCTGGTCACGACCGCACCCGACGCGCTGCTCGTCATGGAGAAGGGGTTGGACTCCGTGGGCGGCATGGACGGCCTGCTCGCGTTGCCCGGCGTCGCCCAGACCCCTGCGGCCCGAGACCGGCGGGTCGTGGTCATCCCCGACGGCGAGTTGTTGAACTTCGGGCCGCGCACGCCGCAGACCCTGGCTGACATCGTCGGCCAGTTACGAACATGACGGCGACACTGACCGCCCCTCCCCGGGGCCGGCGCCGAACCTGGGCGCTTCCGGCACTGGTTGCGGCGCTGCTCATGGCGTGTGGGGCGGCGATCAGCATCGGGGCCTTCACGATCGGCTTCCCGGAGGTGCTGGCCGCTCTCGGCCGGGCCGTCACCGGGCAGCCGTTGAGCACCGCCGACGCGGTGGTGGTCGACATCCGGGCACCCCGCGTCGTCCTGGCCGTCATCGTGGGTGCCTGCCTGGCCGCAGCCGGGGTCATCATGCAGGGGATCTTCGCCAACCCGCTGGCCGAACCCGGCCTCGTGGGGGTGTCCTCCGGGGCGGCGGTGGCTGCCGTGCTCGCCATCGTGGTGGGCCTCACGGCCGCCGGCTTCTGGGTGCTGCCCTTGGCGGCAGTCGTCGGTGGGTTGGCGGTGACCGCCGCCGTCTACCTGCTGGCACGGGTGGACGGGCGCACCGAGGTCTTGACGCTGATCCTCACCGGCGTGGCCGTCAACGCGTTCGCCGGCGCCGTGATCGGCTTGCTCATGAGCGTCTCCGACGACGCCGAACTGCGCAGCATCACCTTCTGGAACCTGGGCAGCCTCTCCGCGGCGACGTGGTCGTCGGTCGTGCTGGTGGCGCCACTGGCGCTGCTGGGACTGGCACTGGCGCCGCTGCTGTCCCGGCCGCTGGACCTGCTCGCCCTCGGGGAGCGCGGCGCCGCTCACCTGGGAGTGGATGTCGAGCGCATCCGGACGATCGCCATCCTCCTCACGGCGGTGCTCACCGCCGCGGCCGTCGCGGTCGCGGGCATCGTGCTGTTCGTGGGGCTGGTCGTCCCGCACGCCCTGCGGCTGGTGCTCGGCCCGGCGCACCGGCTCTTGCTGCCGGCGGCGGCCCTGGGCGGGGCCACCCTGCTGGTGCTCGCTGACCTGCTGGCCCGCACCGTGGTGGCGCCGCGGGAGATCCCGCTGGGCGTGCTCACTGCCCTGATCGGGTCGCCGATCTTCTTCTGGCTACTGCGCCGGGAGCACAGGCGGCGGGGGGCCTGGGCGTGATCGAGGTCGCCGACTTGTGCGTGTCACGCGGGCAACGGCAGATACTGCACGACGTGAGTTTCGAGGCCGGTGCGGGCGAATGCATCGCCGTGGTCGGGCCCAACGGCAGCGGGAAGTCCACCCTGCTCGCGGCGCTGGCCGGTGATCTGCCGTTCCGGGGACGCGCGCAGGTCGCCGGGCAGCCCGCCGCCGGCGACCAGGCCCGGCTGCGGGCGGTGATGACCCAGCACACCGCGGTGGCCTTCGGCTTCACAGTGCGGGAGGTCATCGCGATGGCGCGGGCACCCTGGCATGGAGCCGGGACTGATGACGTCCGGGCCGTGGCCGATGCAGTAGCCGCCGCCGACGTGGAACATCTGCTCGATCGCGGGGTGCAGGGCCTGTCGGGCGGCGAATTGGCCAGGGTCGCCTTCGCCCGCCTGCTCGCCCAGACCGCCCCGGTGATGATGCTCGACGAGCCGACGGCCGCCCTGGACCTCAAGCATCAGGTCGGACTGCTCAACGCCCTGCGCGGCCGCATCGCCGGTGGCAGTACGGCCGTGGTGGTGCTGCACGATCTGACGCTGGCGCGAGCCGCCGCCGACCGCGTGCTGGTCCTCGACGAGGGCCGGGTGGTGGCGTTCGGCCCCCCGGCGGACGTGCTCGTGCCGGGGGTTCTGGGGCAGGTCTACGAAGTGGCAGTGGAGGTGCTCGCTGAAGGCCGGGTGGTGGTGCCGGCGGCTTCTGGGCCGGGGGTGTGACGCCCCCGCCTGCGAAGGCGTGAGCGAAGCGGTTGGTCCGGCGGCGGTCAGCGACCGGTGCCGGCGGAGATGACCGCCTGCCCCTCGGCATCGAGGCCGAACGCGGTGTGCAGCGCGCGAACGGCCTGGGCAGCGTCCTCGACCCGGGTCACCACGGAGATCCGGATCTCGGAGGTGGAGATCATCTCGACGTTCACATTCGAGTCGGCCAGGGTGCGGAAGAACGTGGCGGACACCCCGGGGTGCGACCGCATACCAGCACCCACCAGAGAGACCTTCGCGATGCCCTCGTCCTGCAGCAGTTCCCCGAACCCGATCTCTCGTCGCGACGGGACAGCAGCGCCTCGCTGGCGCGCGCGAGGTCGGCGGTCGGGAGGGTGAACGTGATGTCCGTGCTGCCGTCGGCTGACACGTTCTGGACGATCATGTCGAGGTTCACCCCGAGGTCGGCCACGGTCTCGAACACCAGCGCCGCCTCGCCCGGGCGATCCGGGACCGCAGTGACGGTGATCTTGGCCTCCGAGAGGTCCTGGCTCACGCCAGAGATGATCGGCTGCTCCATCACGATGTTCTCCTCGATCTCATGGACCACCAGGGTGCCGGGCTTGTCGGTGAAACTGGAGCGCACACGCAACGGCACGTTGAACCGGCGCGCGTACTCCACGCACCGCAGGTGCAGGACCTTGGCGCCGTGCGCGGCGAGTTCCAACATCTCCTCGTAGGTGATGTACGGGACCTGGCGCGCCGCGGGGACCACCCGCGGGTCGGCGCTGAAGACCCCATCGACATCGGTGTAGATCTCACAGACATCCGCGTTCAGCGCAGCCGCCAGGGCGACCGCCGTGGTGTCCGAACCACCGCGGCCCAGCGTGGTCACGTCCTTCGTGTCCTGGGCGACCCCCTGGAACCCGGCCACAATAGGGATGGCCCCTTCGTCCAGGGCCGCCTGGATCCGCCCCGGCGTCACGTCGATGATCCGGGCCTGGCCGTGGTAGCGGTCGGTGATGAGCCCCGCCTGGCTGCCGGTGTAGGAACGGGCCTCGGCGCCGAGGTCGGAGATGGCCATCGCCAGCAGCGCCATGGAGATGCGTTCCCCAGCGGTCAGCAACATGTCGATCTCACGACCAGGGGGGTCCGGCGACACCTGCTCGGCGAGGTCCATGAGCTCGTCGGTGGTGTCCCCCATCGCCGAGACCACCACGGTCACCCGGTTGCCGGTCCGCTGGGTCTCCACGATGCGCCGGGCCACGCGCTTGATGCTGTCGGCGTCGGCAACAGAGGATCCTCCGTACTTCTGCACGACAAGCGCCACGGGTGAACTCCTTTTCCGTCGACGCCCATGGTATCCACCGCCACAACTGGGCGCGGAGGCGGCTGAATCCCGCGAATCCGCCCACTTCTGGCGGCCGACCCGCCGGATTCGCCCCGTTATGCCCGACATGGCCTGACCACAACTGGGCACCCGAGCGTGTCACTCGCCCACTTGTGGCGACGACCGCCGATTGTGCGGCCCTGGGACGCCTGCGAGACTGGCTGAATGGACTTCAAAGTTGCTGACCTGTCCCTGGCTGCTGCCGGGCGCGACCAGATCCGCCTCGCCGAGCACGAGATGCCGGGCCTCATGGCCATGCGCGAGCAGTACGGCGCCACCAAGCCACTGTCGGGGGCGAAGATCACCGGCTCGTTGCACATGACGGTGCAGACCGCGGTGCTCGTCGAGACGCTGGTGGACCTCGGCGCGCAGGTGCGCTGGGCCTCCTGCAACATCTTCTCCACCCAGGACGAAGCGGCTGCGGCCGTCGCCGTCGGCCGGCACGGCACCCCCGAGGACCCCCGCGGCGTACCCGTCTTCGCCTGGAAGGGCGAGACGCTGGCGGAGTACTGGTGGTGCACCAAGCAGGCGCTGACCTGGGACGGCGACGGGCCGAACATGCTCCTCGACGACGGCGGGGATGCCACCCTGCTGATCCACAAAGGTGTGGAGTTCGAGAAGGCCGGCGAGGTGCCCGAGCCCACCGGCGACGGCGGCGAGTTCGACGAGGTCCTGAAGCTACTGGCCACGACCCTTGCCGAGGACCCCCACTTCTGGACCCAGTTGGCCAACGGGGTCCAGGGCGTCACCGAGGAGACGACCACCGGCGTGCACCGGCTCTACGAAATGATGCGCGAAGGCAGCCTGCTCTTCCCGGCCATCAACGTCAACGACTCGGTCACCAAGAGCAAGTTCGACAACAAGTACGGCTGCCGGCACTCCCTGGTCGACGGGATCAACCGCGCCACCGACGTGCTCATCGGCGGGAAGGTCGCGGTGGTCTGCGGCTACGGCGACGTCGGCAAGGGGTGCGCGGAGTCCCTGCGCGGCCAGGGCGCCCGGGTCATCGTCACCGAGATCGACCCGATCTGCGCACTGCAGGCGGCCATGGACGGCTACCAGGTCGCGACCCTCGACGACGTGCTCGACAGCGCGGACCTGGTGATCACCGCCACCGGTTGCGTCAACGTCGTCACCGCCGAGCAGATGCACAAGATGAAGGACAAGGCGATCCTGGGCAACATCGGCCACTTCGACAACGAGATCGACATGGCGGGCCTGGCCAAGGCCGATGGCGTGAGCGTCATCGAGGTCAAGCCGCAGGTGCACGAGTGGCGCTTCGCCGACGGGCACTCGATCATCGTGCTGTCCGAGGGGCGGCTGTTGAACCTGGGCAACGCCACCGGTCACCCGTCGTTCGTGATGAGCAACTCCTTCACCAATCAGGTGCTGGCGCAGATCGAGCTGTTCACCAAGCCCGAGGAGTACCCGGTGGGCGTCTACATGCTGCCCAAGCACCTCGACGAGGAAGTCGCCCGCCTGCACCTCTCGGCACTCGGGGTCGGGCTGACGACCCTCACCGCAGAGCAGGCCGACTACTTGGGGGTGGCGGTGGACGGGCCGTACAAGCCCGAGTACTACCGTTACTGATCGGCACCGAGCAGGGGAGCGCGCATGTCGAAGCGGTTGTTCACGTCCGAGTCCGTCACTGAGGGCCACCCGGACAAGATGGCCGACCAGATCTCCGACACGATCCTGGACGCGATGCTCAAGGACGACCCGCGCAGCCGGGTCGCGGTGGAGACCTTCCTGACCACCGGGTTGTGCGTGGTCGGCGGGGAGGTGACTACCTCCACGTGGGTGGACATCCCCGAACTGGTGCGCGAGACGGTCCTGGAGATCGGGTACGACTCCTCCGAGAAGGGCTTCGACGGGAAGTCCTGCGGGGTGTCCATCGCGATCGGCAAGCAGTCCCCCGACATCGCCGCCGGCGTGGACGACGCGTTCGAGGAGCGGGTGGGCCACAGCCACGACCCGCTGGACTCCCAGGGCGCCGGCGACCAGGGCCTGATGTTCGGCTACGCCTGCGACGACACCCCGGAACTGATGCCGCTGCCGATCTCCTTGGCCCACCGGCTGTCCAAGCGCCTGTCGGAGGTCCGCAAGGACGGATCCGTGCCCTACCTGCGCCCGGACGGCAAGACCCAGGTCACCATCGAGTACGCCGGCGACGACGCGGTGCGGCTGGACACCGTTGTGCTGAGCACGCAGCACGCGCCGCGCATCGACCTCGAGCACATGCTGACCCCCGATATCCGCGAGCACGTAGTTGAGCCGGTACTCGCCGAGCTCGACCTGCAGACCGACGGGTACCGGCTGCTGGTCAACCCGACCGGCATCTTCGAGATCGGCGGGCCGCAGGGCGATGCGGGTCTCACCGGCCGCAAGATCATCGTGGACACCTATGGCGGCATGGCCCGTCACGGCGGTGGGGCGTTCTCCGGCAAGGACCCGTCCAAGGTCGACCGCTCAGCGGCCTACGCCATGCGATGGGTCGCCAAGACCGTGGTGGCGGCCGGTCTGGCCAAGCGCTGCGAAGTGCAGGTCGCCTACGCCATCGGGGTGTCCCACCCGGTGGGCCTGTTCGTACAGACCTTCGGGACCGGCGCGGTGCCCGACAAGCAGATCCAGAACGCGATCACGCAGGTGTTCGACCTGCGGCCGGCAGCCATCGTCGCCGAACTGGACCTGCTGCGCCCGATCTACGCGCAGACCGCCGCGTACGGCCACTTCGGGCGGGAACTGGCGGACTTCACGTGGGAGAGCACGCACCGCGCTGAAGCGCTCGCCGCCGCTGTCCTCGGCTGACCGGCAATCGTTCAACCGAGGCCGGCGGCCTCCAGGAGCGCCTGCTCGAGACCGTCCAGATCCGCCACCGTCAGGGTCAGACCGGGATGCAGGATGATGCCCGAGGGATCCAGGATCTTGACGGGTTCCTTGAACTCCACGCACACCCCGCCGGCGGTCGTCGTGCCGAAGGTGGCCCCTCTGTCTGCGAAGGACCCCCGCGCGCCGATAACCTTCACTGCGGAGTACGGACCTGTGCGCTTCACGCAGGAGATGTTCTTCACGGAGGTGCGGCACCGCCAAGGACCGAACCGCGCATCAAGGGTCTGATTGCTCACATCCACCTTTGCGGTGAGCGGAGTGACCCCGATGGCCGCCAGCGCCGGGAGATACTTCTTCTCGAACGCGAAGTCGAAACGCACTGTCCAACCGTACGCCGGTTGAGGGGAGGTGAACCACGCGATGTCGCAGGGCACCTCACCATTCGTTCCGGACGACGTCCCGGCGGACCGGGCAGACACCCGCCGCACAAACCGCTCCCGCCTGCTGCGATCGATCATCACCCGGGGCCCGGCCACCCGCGCCGAACTGTCCCGGCGCATCGGATTGAGCCGGCCCACGATCTCCGTGATCACCAACGAACTCCTCAAGGCCGGGGTGCTCGCGCAAGGCGAGCGGGTGTCCAGCGGCGGTGCGCCCGGGACCCTGCTGGAGATCGCCAAGGACACCGGGGTGACGATCGTGGCCGATCTGCGAGATGCCGACCACATCCTGCTGGCCACGGTCTCGCCGTCCGGCGAGGTGCTCACGTCCACCCGCAGCCTCAGCCGGACCAGCAAGCAGATCCACCGCGCTGTGGGCGATTTCGCGCGCAGTGAGCAGGCGCGTTCTGCCCTCGGGGTGGCACTGGCGGTGCCGGGCTGGGTGACCCCCGGCGGGGAGTGGACGGCGCAACCGGCCCACCGCGCGGATCCGTCGCTGGTGCACGCTCTGCGCCGGGAGGTACGCCTTCCGGTGTTCGCGATGAACGCCGTGGACGCCATCGCCATCGCGGACCTGCGCGACAGCGATCCCAACCTGGCCGCCCAGGCCTCCGTGGTTCTCGACCACCCCATCGGGATGGGCCTGATCATGGCCGGGCGTCTGCGCAGCGGAGTCAAGCGGCCGGCCGGGGACATCGCGCACATCGTGCCCGGCACGCCCGGCCCGGTGTGCCGGGAGTGCGGGCACCGCTGCCTGGAGCCGCAGGTGCAGGCACTGCACACCGACCACAGCGCGGCTGCAGTCGACCTCGCCGCCGAGGCGCTGGCCGGCATCCTCGCCCCGATCGCCGGTGCGTTCGAACTCGAGGAGTTGGTCCTGGGTGCCTTCCCCACCCCGGTCATCGGCGACCTCGCCCGCCTCACCCGCGCGGGCCTGGAGCAGCGGATGCCCGCCCACCAGGTCCCGGCGGTGCGAGTGTCCGCGTACGGCCCGGAGGCGGCCGTCGTGGGCGCCGCGGCCAAGACGCTCTACAGCATCCTGGGCTGAGCCGTCAGCACACTCACCACGAGGTGTGCAGGGGCCGGCCCTCGGCATACCCGGCCGCGGACTGGATGCCGACCACCGCCCGCTCGGCGAACTGCTCGACGCTGGCGGCGCCGGCGTACGTGAAGGCACTGCGCACGCCGCTGACGATCTCGTCGATGAGGCTCTCCACCCCCGGGCCGTCAGGATCGAGGTACATCCGCGAACTGGAGATCCCTTCCTCGAAGAGCGCCTTGCGCGCGCGCTCGAACGGGCTGTCACCGGAGGTCCGGCTGCTCACCGCCCGCGCGGAGGCCATGCCGAACGACTCCTTGTACGGCCGGCCGTCAGGGCTGATGTGCACATCGCCGGGCGACTCGTGGGTGCCGGCGAACCAGGACCCGATCATCACCGCGCTGGCGCCGGCGGCCAGGGCCAGCGCGACGTCGCGGGGGTGACGCACCCCTCCGTCGGCCCAGACGTGTTTGCCCCGTTCGCGCGCTGCGGCCCCGCATTCCAGGACGGCTGAGAACTGCGGGCGCCCGACACCGGTGCGCATCCGGGTGGTGCACATGGCGCCCGGGCCCACACCCACCTTGACGATGTCGGCACCGGCGTCGATCAACTCCCGGGTGCCGGCCGGGGTCACGACGTTACCGGCGACCAACGGCACCGGCACCGGGCCGATCGCGGCGAGCACGTCGACCATCTTGTCCTGGTGGCCGTGCGCGGTGTCCACGACCAGCAGATCGATCCCCGCGGCGATGAGGGCCTTGGCCCGCAGACCGACGTCGCCGTTGATCCCCACCGCCGCGCCCACCCGCAGCGCTCCGCCACCGTCCACCGCCGGGGCGTACAGCGTGGACCGCAGCGCCCCCTGCCGCGTCATGATCCCGACCAGCGTCCCGTCGGCGCGGACGACCGGGGCGAACCGGCGGTGCTCGTTGTGCAACCGGTCGAACGCCTCGCGCGGGGTCACGGTGTCGGGCAGGGTGAACACGTCGCTGCTCATGACCTGGTGCACCTGGGCGAACCTGTCGACCTGCGCGCAGTCCCCCTCGGTGACCACCCCGACCGGCACGCCGTCCTCCGTCACGATCGCGGCGCCGTGGCTTCGCTTGGGGATCACCGCCAGGGCTACGCCGGTGGTGTCCGTCGGGGTCAGCGTGGTGGCGGTCTCGAAGACCTGGTGGCGGGACTTGACCCACGCCACCACGTCGGCCACGACGTCGGTCGGGATGTCCTGCGGGATGACGGCCATCCCACCGCGGCGGGCGATCGTCTCGGCCATGCGCCGGCCCGAGACCGCCGTCATGTTGGCCGCCACCACCGGGATGGTCAGACCGGTGCCGTCCGGCGCGGTGAGGTCGACGTCGTGCCGGGAGGACAGCGACGAGCGGTTGGGCACCAGGAATATGTCGTCGTACGTCAGGTCGTACGTCGGTGTGTTCAGGAATCGCACGGTGTCGACGCTACGCGGTCAACCCGGGCCGCGGCGAGTCGTTGCACCCCAGGTCCTAGGCTGTGGCCATGCCCGCGCACGACCATCCGTTGTTCACACAGGTCTACCGCTGGCTGGCCCGCGCTGAGGACTCCGGGGCCATCGGCAGGGCACGCACCGAGGTGTCACGAGCACTGCACGGGCGTTTGCTCATCGTGGGTCTCGGCCCGGCCGAGGACCTGCACCACCTGCCCGACACCGTCACCGAGGTGGTGGGGATCGAGCCCAGTGCGTCCATGCGCAAGGTGGCGCAGGCCGCCGTGGAGGCCGCCCCCATGCCGGTCGAGGTCATCGATGCGGTGGGTGAACAGTTACCGCTGCCGGACAACAGCGTCGACTCCGCACTCTTCGCCTACGTGCTGTGCACGGTGGACGACCCCGAGTTGGTGGTCGCCGAGGCGTTGCGGGTGCTGCGTCCCGGCGGCACGATCGGGGTCCTCGAACACGTGAAGGCGGACGAGGGCACCTGGATGCGGCGGGCGCAGAGGGCTGCAGGTCCGCTCTGGCCGCACGTGGCCGGCGGCTGCCGCTGCGACCAGGACACCCGGGCGGTGTTCGCCGCGGCCGGACTCGACCTCAGCGGGCTGAGCAGCCCGCATCTGACGCCGGTGCCGCCGGTCGCGCCGTCACTGGTCGGCAGCATCCGCTTGTGACGCTCAGCGCACCCGCACCGACAGGCAGGTGACGCAGCCTTCCAGTTTCTCGAACTCACCGATGTCGACCTCCACGGTGCGCAACCCGCGCTGCCGCAGTAACTGCGCAGTGCGGGGCGCGGAGGCCGCCATCAGTACCGTCTGGTCGTCCACGACGACGACGTGTGAGCCCGGTTCCTCCGGGACCGGCAGGAAGCGGCCGAACATCGACACGTCGTCGAGCAGCGGCGGGTACCCGATGACCGTCCCGTCCGGCAGGGCCGTGACGGCGCTCTTGAGGTGCAGCACCTTGGTGACCGGGACGGGGACCACCTCCACGTCGAAGAAGGCGGCCAGTTGCCGGCATGCACCCGCGCTCGTGCGGTCACCGACACCGGTGAAGAAGCGGTCACCGATCTTCAGGACGTCGCCGCCGTCGAGGGTGTCCGGGCCGCCCACCTCACCCACCTCCAGTCCGAGGGCGACGACCGCATCCCGCGTACCCGCCGTTTCTCCGCGGCGCTCCGGGGCACCGGGCCGGGCGATGAGCGCCTTGCCGCCATGCACGACCACGGTGTCCTCGACGAAGACGCCGTCGGGGTGGTCCGGTGCTGCGGCGACGGCCACCGGCTCCCAGCCCACCGATTCCAGCGCCGCCACGTAGCCGTCCCACTGGCGGCGGGCGAGGTCATAGTCGACGGGGTTGCGGTCGATGTGGGTGAGCAGCCCGTGGGCCAACTGCGGGCTCGGCTCCCGGACCAGTGCCCTCACGTCAGCCGCTGCAGCAGTTCGGCCATCCGCTGATGTACCACGTTCACGGCCTTCAGCGGCCGGACCATCACCTTGAAGTCGCTGATGAGACCGTTGTCGTCCCAGTTGATCATGTCCACCCCGTTGACGTGCACGTCGTCGATCTCGGTCTCGAACTCCAGCACCGCGTCGTTGCCGTCGACGAGTTCCCGCACGTAGCGGAACGACGGGTTGGCGATGACGTGCATCGCCCCGGTCAGGTACAGGGCGACCATGTCACGGCCCTGTTGGGGGCGGAAGAGGATCGGGGAATGGAAGACGGCATCCTCGGCCAGGATCTGATTGAGCAGGGCGGGGTTGCGCGTGCGCACGACCTCGTGCCAGCGCTCCAAACGGGGGTCCACCGCCATGACTATTCCGCCGCCCGGTCGCCGGCGTCAACTCCGGCGAGGTCCAGGACCGCGGCCACGAAGGTGTGCACGTCGCCCGGGGCGAAGTAGTAGTCCGACCATTCGCCCAGGCGCGCTCGCGCCACGGGGGTGGCCGCCGCGTCCAGGGCGGCGACCACCTCGTCGGCCGACTCCACCGACAGCAGGGGCAGGGACGCCAGCATGCCGCCGGAGAGGATCGGCGCCAGCGGTTGCACGGGTTTGGTGACCACCAGCGGCTTGCCGGTGGGCAACCAGTCGACGGCCACCGCCGAGATGTCGCAGAGCAGGGCGTCGCCGACGTCGCGCTGCCACCCGAAACGCGGCGTGGAGTCCACGTAGTGCCCGCCGGGGGCCTGGGCCAGCAGTTCGGCGATCCGCCGGGCCGCGGCGGCGTGCGACGACAGCCGGCGCCCCGCCTGTGGGTGCGGGCGGAAGATGATCCGGCAGGAACCTTCTGCCAGGAGGGCCTGCACCATCGCCACTCCATGGCTGGCCAGCGAGCCGTACTCCATCGGCGAGGCACTGCCCTCCGTGGTCGGCGCGTACACAACCGTGCGGGGGCGGTCGGTCTCCGGAAGGTCGTCGGGCGGCGGCTCGGGGACGTGCAACTGGGGCCTGCCGATGACCCGCAACTTCGTGTCCGTGTCGAAGTCGTGCAGCGCCGCGCGATACCGGTCGACCGCCGCCTGCCCCGCCACGAATGTGACGTCGTAGGCCTTGGCCTGGTTGGAGACCATGTAGACCTTGTCACTCTCCCCGTGACTGAGGAAGACGTGCTGCGGACGGGCGTAGGCCAGCAGATCGAAGTTGGAGACGTTCTGGTTGACGTAGAGGACAACGTCGGGCAGGTACGTGTTCATGAGGTCGTCGAGATCAGCCAGCCACCGGGCCAGCAGCACAGGCAGCGGGGTCATCGAGCTCAGCGCCACCGCGACCCGCGGATCTCGTACGAGCAGCGCGACAGGGGCTTGCTCGGCCACCGCGGCAAGCGGGGCCAGCCAGTCCCGGATCTGGTACAGGTACTGCTCGCCGGAGCCGAAGTAGACGAAGATGCGGCTGTGCTCAGGGCGGGCGACCCCCCGCCGCTGCCAGGCGCGCAGAGCGGTCCGGCCACCGAGCACGGAGCGTCCGCGATCCACAGCGATGCGCAGCGGTCCTCCTGCCATGGGCCCAACCTAATGCGTGCACGACCGGGCGCCGCGAGGAAGTGCCGCGCAAACCCTGAGGCGCCTCAGCGGTCGAGCATCGCCGCGACCGCGCGTGCCGTGGCGAGGCCGTCCTCGTGCGGGCAGTAGCGCGCCCGGGCATCCGTCAGCGGCAACGGCGCCGGCGGTGGGCCACCGGACAACCATGACTGCAGGGTGGCCAGGTCCGCCGTGCGGGGCCCGGGCCACTGGTCCTCGGCGAGGTAAACGCCCCGCGGGTAGTCGACCGGTGTGAAGAACAGCACCTGCGAACCGGTGGCCAGGAAGTCGAACGCGACGCTGGAGAAATCCGTGATGAGTGTCCGGCACCGGCGCAACACCACATTGGTGGTCACCTCCGGCGGGATCAGGAACGGTTGCAGCCGGGGGTCGCGGGCGGCCCGCAGAGCGAGTTTCCCGTGCACCCGTAGCACCGGGCGCAGACCCGACGGGACCGCTGCCGCGATGGCGTTCATCCTGGCGGCGACCTCGTCGAGGTCGTTCACAGCCTGCGTGTACGACGCCTCCTGCCAGGTGGGCGCGTACAGCACCAGATCGGGCTCGTGGTCGGGCGGGAACTGCATGTCAACTCGTGGCGATCCGATCTCCAGCACGTGGTCGGTGGCGACCCCGTAGGCGCCCGCATACATCGTGCTCGTCATGTACTCGCCGCTGGACAGCAGCAGGTCGGCGACCTCGAAGTTGGCCACGGTGTTGGCGATCAGGCTGTACGGCGAGCCGACGTCGCGGCCCATGCGCTTGAGGGGCGTGCCGTGCCAGGTGTTCAGGTAGACCTGCTCGTCGCGCTTGTCGAACAGCGGCGGGAATGTCACGTTGTTCACCAGGTACTTGGTCGTGGCCAGGGCGCGGTAGTACCCCGCGGAGCGGTACCGGACCGACCGGATCCGGGGTTGGTCGAACGGCACCGGGTCCCGCAGGGCCCAGATCAGCGGAAGGTCGGTGTGGTTCAGCACGTGCTCGGCGATGGCCCCCGGATTGCACCCCACCGAGGTGCCCTCGTAGGCCTCGAGCAGGACTTCCTCGCGCAGCGGCGCCCGTCGCCATCGGTCGTACACGCGCCGAGCCGCCTCCCGGGCCACGTTCCGCACGCCGCTCACGCCTGCAGGCTACCCATAGGCTGGAGCGGTGCGGGTCCTGCATCTCATCTCCAGCAGCGGCGTCTACGGCGCCGAGAAGATGGTGGTGGGGTTGTGTGAGGCACTACCGGCCCACGACGTGCAACCGGTGCTCGAGGTGTTCGACAACGCCCACAGCCGCAATGTGGATGTGGCCGAGTACGCCACCGCCGCCGGGGTGCCCGTGCGACTGTTGCGCTGCGGCGGCCGTTTCGACCTCTCCGCAGTCCGCCGCCTGCGGCGCGACATCCGCGACCAGGGCATCGATCTGGTCCACGCCCACGGGTACAAGGCCAACCTCTACGGCTTCCTCGCCACCCGTCGCGGGGTGCCCATCGTGGCCACGAACCACCGCTTCGACACCGGACCGCAGAACCGTTTCGACAAACCCGTCCTGCAGCGCGTCGACGCGGTCTATGCGGTGTCCGACGAGGCCCGCGACAGCCTGCGCGCGGAGTACGGGATCGCCGGCGCCACGACCATCCCGAACGGCGTGGATCCGCGGGGTGCGCACACTGCCGCTGCGACGCTGGACCTTCCGCACCCACTGGTCGGGATGGTGGCGCGGCTGGCACCGGAGAAGGCGCCCGAGGACTTCCTGGCCGTTGCCGCAGCCACGCCGGAGGCCACATTCGCTCTCGTCGGTGACGGCCCGCTGCGTTCCGAACTCGAGCAGCGAGCGGGCCCCAACGTGCGCCTGCTCGGATTCCGTGACGACATGCCAGGTGTGTACGCCAGCCTCGACGTGCTGGTCCAGCCCTCCTACCGGGAGGGCATGCCGATGACGATCCTGGAGGCCATGGCCGCGGGGGTTCCGGTGGTCGCCACCCGGGTCGGCGCGGCGGCCGACGTCATCGAGGACGGGCGCACCGGCCTGCTCGTCGACGCCGGCGACGTGGCCGGGCTCACGCAGGCCGTGGGGTCGCTGCTTGCTGACGATGCCGCGCGTGCGCAGATGGGGCAGCCGCCCGCGAGACGGTCGCGCGCGAGTTCACCGTGGACGTGATGGCCCGGCGGTACGCCGAGGCGTACCGCCGGGTGCTCAGCGCCTGACTAGAAGCGGAACCAGCCACCCCGCGGCTTCGGCTGGCAGGGCGCAACGCTGGTCGGCTGGCAGGTGGCCGAGGATCTGCTCGACATGACTGCCGCAACCGGAGTACGTGGCCTTCTTACAGGTCTGGCAGACAGCAGGACTGCACATGGACGATCCTCCGAGAACAGGGTTGCAGATACCCCCCCACCCTATCAGGAGACCACCGATCGATGGGTTCAGAGGTACGGTGGGGCCATGGACAGCGCGTCGTACATCGCACTTGAGGAACGCTCCGGAGCCCACAACTACCACCCCCTTCCGGTGGTCGTCGCACAGGGGAACGGCGCGTGGGTCACCGACGTCGAGGGCCGCCGTTATCTGGACTTCCTCAGCGCCTACTCGGCCCTGAACTTCGGACACGGCCATCCGCGACTGCTGGAGGTCGCGCACCGGCAACTGGACCGGCTGACATTGACGTCAAGAGCCATCCATTCCGATCAACTCGGGCCGTTCTGCGCCGAGCTCACCGATCTCGTGGGGATGGACCGGGCGCTGCCCATGAACTCCGGGGCAGAAGCGGTGGAATCGGCCATCAAGACCGCACGGGCATGGGGCTACCGCCGCAAGGGGGTGCCCGACGGGGAGGCGGTGATCCTCGTGGCACACCAGAACTTCCACGGCCGGACGACCACGATCATCTCCTTCAGCGACGACCCCGTGGCCCGCAACGACTTCGGCCCGTACACCCCGGGCTTCCAGGTCATCGGCTTCGGGGACATCGACGCGCTGCGGGTCGCCTTGGCGAACCCGAACGTCGTGGCCTTCCTCGTCGAGCCGATCCAGGGGGAGGCGGGGATCATCGTGCCGCCCGAGGGGTACCTGCCGGCGGCGGCCGCGGCCTGCCGCGACGCCGACGTCTTGTTCATCGCCGACGAGATCCAATCAGGCCTCGGCCGCACCGGCCATACCCTGGCCTGCGACGCCGAAGGGGTCGTCCCGGACGTGCTGCTGCTGGGCAAGGCCCTTGGTGGGGGGATACTCCCGATCTCCGCAGTGGTGTCCCGCGACGACGTCCTCGGGGTCCTGCGACCCGGTGAGCACGGATCCACGTTCGGCGGGAACCCGCTGGCCCTGGCCATCGCGCGCGAAGTGATCGCGCTGCTGGCGACCGGGGAGTACCAGCAGCGCAGTGCCGAGCTCGGCGCCCACATGCTGCAGCGCCTGCGCGACGAGGCGCCGCCGACGGTACGCGAGGTGCGCGGCAAGGGCCTGTGGGCAGGCGTCGAGGTGCACGAGCAGTACGCGCCGGTGCGCCCGCGCTGTGAGGCGGCACTGGACGCCGGGGTCATCGTCAAGGACACGCACTCCACGACCCTGCGCCTGGCACCGCCCCTGACCATCTCCCGCGAGGACCTCGACCACGGCATCGATGTGGTCCTCAAGGTCCTCGGGTGAGTGTGCACGCTTTCACCGATGGGGCGTGTTCGGGCAATCCCGGCCCCGGCGGATGGGGCGTGGTTCTGCGCTGGAACGACCACGAGAAGGAGTTGTTCGGCGGCGAGTCCGAGACCACCAACAACCGCATGGAGCTGATGGCGGCGATCAGTGCACTGGAATCGCTGACCCGGCCCGCGGAGGTGGTCATCACCACGGACTCGACGTACGTCCTGAAAGGCATCACCGAGTGGCTGCCCAACTGGAAACGCCGCAACTGGCAGACCGCGTCCAAACAGCCGGTGAAGAACGTGGATCTCTGGCAGCGGCTCGATGAGGCCGTCTCCCGGCACACCGTGACGTGGGAATGGGTCAAGGGCCACAACGGCCACCCTGAGAACGAACGCGCCGACGAACTCGCCCGCCGGGGGATCGCCGACATCCGGCAAGGGTGAGCCTCGAGTGTCCGCCTGGTCGGGCGTGTTCGGTGGGGCTCGTGCAGTTGGGTGGGGCTCGTGCAGTTGGTTGAGGTCCGTCGCCGCCTAAGCGTCAACCATCTACCCGAACGCCATCCAACGCCGGCCCACTGATTCCGCGGGACGGCCCGGGCTAGGCCGCTCGATGGATCCGCGGCTCGCGTTCCTCGGTGAGCGCCCCGCGGGACTGCTCCAGGGTGAAGGTGCGTTCGGCGCGGCTGCGACCGATGAACGCCACGGCCCAGTGGCCCAGGGTCGAGATCTTCTCCTGGAAGCCCACGAGGTACAGGATGTGGATGAACAACCACGCGATCCACGCCAGGAACCCGCGCAGTTCCAACTTCCCGACGTTGGCCACCGCACGGAACCGGGAGATGGTCGCCATGCTGCCCTTGTCGAAGTACTCGAAGCGCTCCTTCTCGGGCTTGTCTTCCAGCCGGGCCCGGATCTTGGCGGCGCTGAACTTCGCACCCTGCATGGCCACCTGCGCCACGCCGGGCAGGTCATCGAGGGCGATCATGTCGCCGATCACGAAGACCTCGGGGTGACCGGGCAGGGTGAGGTCCGGCAGCACCTGCACCCGGCCGGCCCGGTCGAGCCCGGCGCCACTCTGCTCGGCCAGTTGCGCCCCGAGCGGCGAGGCCTGCACCCCGGCGGCCCAGATGACGCACCGCGAGTCGATGCGCTCCGCCTGACCGTCGCGGTAGGTGACCTGTACCCCGGCGCTGTCCACGGAGTCGACCATCCCCTGCAACCGCACGTCGATGCCCATGCGTTCCAGCTGTTCCTGGGCCTTCGCCGACTGCTTCGACCCGAAACCGGACAGCACGCCATCGCCACCCTCGACGAGAATGACGCGCGCCTGCCGCGGATCGATGCGCCGGAAGTCGCGCTTGATCGTGCGGCGGGACAATTCCACGATCTGCCCGGCGAGCTCCACACCCGTGGGGCCGGCACCGACCACCACGAACGTCAGCCAGCGAGCGGCGTCTGCGGGATCCTCCTGCAGCTCGGCCATCTCGAACGCCCCGTAGATCCGTGCCCGCAACTCCAGGGCGTCGTCGATGCTCTTGAGCCCGGGCGCGAAGGGCTCGAAGTCGTCGTGCCCGAAGTAGCCGGTACCCGCACCGGCGGCGACGATGAGCGAGTCGTACTCGGTGACGGTGCGCTGCGAGCCCACCGAGGACACGACCGTGCGCGTGGTCAGATCGATGTCCGTCACCTCGCCGAGCAGGACCTGGGTGTCCTTGTGCCGCTTCAGGACCTCGCGGGTGGCCGGGGCGATCTCGCCCTGCGACAGGATCCCGGTTGCCACCTGGTACAGCAACGGCTGGAAGGTGTGGTGGGACTCCCGGGAGATGAGGGTGACGTCCACGTCGGCCCGCTTGAGCCGCTTGGCCGCGAACAGTCCCCCGAAACCCGAACCGATGATCACTACACGATGCCTCATACCTTCACTGTTCCAGGCAGAGGCCGGGGCAAACCGTGATCCGTGGCACATTGGGGCGGTGAACATCGTGCTCATCGGCATGCGGGGGGTCGGGAAGACCAACATCGCCCGCCGGGTCGGCTTCCTGACCAAGCGGCCGGTCATGTCCACCGACGTGCTCGTGGAGTACGAGTCGGGCCTGCCCATCCCGGAGTTCGTCGAGCACCGCGGCTGGCCCGCGTTCCGGGACGCCGAGTACGAAGTGGTCCGCAAGTTGTCGCGCCTCGACGGGCTGATCATCGACGCCGGGGGCGGCATCCTCGTCGATCTCGATGACCAGGGCGAGGAGTGCTACAGCGAACGCAAGGCGGAGCTGCTGAAATCCGGTGGGACGGTCGTCTTCCTGGCCGGGGACATCGAACGCCTGGCCGCAAAGGTCGCCGGCGACCCGCGCCGGCCCACCCTGGACTCCCGGACATCGGCCGCGGCGCTGATGCGGGCGCGGCTGCCTCTCTACCAACGCGCTGCGGACTGGACCATCGACGTGGAGGGCCGCCAGCGCGGGGATATCGCTGCCGACATCGCCGCTGCCTGCACCTGAAATCCCGGTCACTCTTGGCTACGGTGGTGTGGTAATCGCTACTCCGAGGAGGGAAACCCGTGCCGGTTGCCGTCCCCATCGTTGCCGGTACCGCCATCCGAGGCGTGGCCGCGACCCTGATGATGCGACGCGTGCTGGAGCGACACCCGAACGCGTTCCTCATCACCCTGGCCAACTTCGGCGTCACCCTGCCCATGCACAAGTCCCAGGAGCACCTCACCCGGGACATCCAGCGGGGCCTGGAGAAGCAGGGCCGGGCGCCTGACTCACCCGTCGTGCTCGTCGGCCATTCCCAGGGGGCCGTAGCATCGCTGCGCTACGCGGTGGACCATCCGCACCAGGTGCTGCACGTCATCAGCGTTGGCGCTCCCTGGCAGGGATCGCTGAGCGCGAAGCGCGTCTCGCGGATCTTCCGGTGGACCCCCCGCGACATCACGCCGGCGCTGTCCGACATGGCGGAGGGATCGCCCTTCCTGGAGCAACTCCATGACGACCTGCCGGTCATCGCCGACCGGGTGACCAACATCTACAGCACGCATGAGTTGTTCATGAGTCCTTACACCGCGGCGCACATCGACATCCCGGGCGTCACCAACTACCTCATCTCCACCGCAGCCGAGTACAAACGCCACATGGCGGCCTACCCGGATCTGCCGCTGGACGGGCACATCGAGGGCCGAATCACGCACATCGGCGAGATGAACGCCCCGGAGGTGCGGGCGGTGATCTGGGCCAAGGTGCAGGAGATCACCGACGCCGTCCGCCGCGGCGACATCGGTGAGGGCCGGCCCGCTTAGTCCACCAGCCCCTGGTGACCCATCTTGCGTTGCGTGGCACTGCGCGCGGCGGCCACGATGACCCGGGCCAGCGCCGTCAGCAGCGTCAGGCCAACCACCATCTGCAGCATGACCGCGATCTGCCCCGCTTCACTGGTGGCCACGATGTCCCCGAAACCCACCGTGGCCAGGATGGTCATCGTGAAGTAGAGGGCGCTGACCTTCGTCAGCGGGACGTTGAAGTTGCCCGGGTCGCTGGCGCTGAGCGACAAGTAGGTCAAAGCGAATATCACGACCATGGCCGTGATCATCACCGAAAGCAGGACGAAGCCCGTGCGCATGGGGTGCGGCGATTGGTTGATGCGCACCAAGGCCCACACGGCGGCCGCGGAGTACACCAGCAGCACCACCACGATGGTGATGAGCACCGACCAGGGCCGGTCGTCGTCCTTGGGGGTGGGCACCAGCAGGTAGACGGCGATCATCGCCGCCACCACGGCCAGCCCGGCCATGACCCCGGGGACCCACATCCGCACGACATGCCGCGTGCTCGACAACTGCTGCGGGTGGGTCACGCCCCTACGGTGCCACAGTCACGCCCCACCACGGGGGCTGCGACGTGCACGAGGTTGGAGAAGCCACGCGTGCGTCATCCAACCTCGCGGTCAACTCGCGGCTGGGGCACCGTCCCACAGCGCAGCCCTACGGCACCGGCCACGTCGGGGGCGGGTACAGAGGCTCCTTCGTACCCGGGCCGAGCCGGGGACCGATCGCCACCTCACCGACACACGCCTGGACCGCCGGGTCCGTCCCTCGCAGCGTGACCTGCGTGACCGGGCCTTCCACCTGGAAGAAGACGGTGTGCAGCCCCTCCCGCAGCGGAACCTGATGGGTCGTCGGCCCGATGGTCATCTGCGCGGTGGTGTCCGCGGAACTGAGGTAGGACACCTGGGCGACGAAGGACCATTGCGGGACCTCCGTGGTCATCGGCACGACCACCGGCCGGGAGGTGACGGGGTACCCACAGACCCCCTCGGGCTGGGACAGGATGCCCGGCACGAACTGCTGCTCCGCAGCGCCGTCGGGGGCGAATCCGAACAGCCCGTCGGTGGCGTACTGGACGAACGGGCGGAATTCAGGGTCCGGGGAGAAGACCACCTCAGTACTGGCGAAGGGAAGCATGAGCATGGGGTGGACGAGGTCGGTCACCGTCTTCTGCGGCAGGAACTCCGCGTTCTCGGGGATCGCCGCCATGGAACGCCCAGCGGTGTGCACGTAGTCCTTGGTCTGGCTGTTGACCCATCGCAGGCTCGGTTCCACCGCGGACACCAGGCAAGAGGTGGTGAAGGCCGCGGCGACCAGCAGCGCGACGGTGCGCCGTGAGATGCCGCGCGCGGCGAGCCGGTCGGCCAGCCGGCGGGTGCGACTGCCCCAGGGCTGCGCCTCCCCCATCACCGGGTAGAACAGCAGCGGCACGAAGAACGCCAGCAGGATCCAGAAATCCGAGGTGTACCGATACCCGGCTGAGGCGACCAGCCCGCCACCGCGGCCGTACGCCGCCACCGCGGACAGCCCCACCGCGTAGGCGATCATGCACACCAGATAGCCGGTCAGGATCGGCCGGTACCGCCGAACGATGACCACCACCGCGATGAGCAGCACGACCGCCAGGAGAGCCAAGAACGTCGCGTAGCGTGGGATGACAAGGACGCCGTTCCAGGTCTCGCCCTGCGCGCTGAACCACCACCAGGGCCCGCCGGCCGAGCCGTTCACGATGTTCAGCAGGAAGAGGTCGCGGCCGTAGCGCAGGGCCCGCAGCAGGCTCCAATCAGGGTCGCGCGAGATCGGCGCGTGCAGGCGCAGGAACAAGGCGTACCCGATCGTGAACGCGGTGACGAGGACCCAGAAGGCGGGCTTGAGCCGGAACGTGGCCCGCAGGCCGCGGGGACGGGACGCTCCGATCGGCAGATACGCGGCGAACGCCACGAGCGCGAGCAGGAACAGCGTGCCCTTGCTGATCGACATGACCGCTGCCGCAAACGCCAGCCCGGACCACAACCACCATCGGCCCGGCTGCCCTTCCAGCGCACGGACCAGGGCCCACAGCGACACCATCATGAACAGCCCGTACGGCGCGCTCTCGATGATCATGCACCACCACACGCCGACCTCGAACGTGAACGACGACAGGGCGGGCACCAAGAACGCCAGCAGCCCGGCCACCTGTGAGCCGGTCAGCCGCAGGACTATGCGCCACAGCAGCGCGAGCGTGGCCAACTGCATGAGCACCGACCACACCATGAGCGCGGTCCAGGAGCCCGGCCATGCCGCTTGCAGGACCCACTGCGCCAGCAGTCCCCAGGGCTGCACATGGCCGTAGTAGGAGCGGAAGAGGTACTCGGGGGTCAGCGACGACGTCGAGGCCCAGTAGCGCAGGGCGAAGTCGTCGGCGTAGAGGTAACCGGAGAACATCACGGTGCCGCGTACCACCAGGTAACCCAGCAGCGCGAACACCATGAGCCGGTACTGCGGCCAGCGCCGGGCCGGCGCAGGGGCCGGTGCGGCGGTCAGTGTGTTGTCGGTGCTCACCTGGTACGCCTCGTCACGCAGTCGACCGTAGCCGAACCTCAGGCAAGCAAGCCCTCGGCCTGCAGCCAGTCCGCCGTGCGCGCCATCCCCTCCCGCAGGTCCACCGCGGGTCGCCAGTCCAGGAGTCGGTCGGCCTTGGCGATGGAGTACGTGCCCTTGCGATCGGCGAGATACCGCACGGCCGCCGGACTCAATTCGATCGTGCGCCGCAGGCGGTTCGCGACGCCGGCCTGCGCCCCCGCCGCGGCGAGCATGACCGACCGGGGCAACCGCGGCACCGAGGAACGGCCCAGCATGCGCGCGTAGTGGTCGAAGTACTCACCGGTGGGCACCGCCACCCCACCGGACAGCGTGATGATCTGGCCCGCCGCGGGGCCCGTGGTCGCGGCCCGCACGATGCCCTCGGCCACATCCGTGACATAGACCGGGCTGTGCATGCCGGTGGTCGGCGCGGCGACCCGGCGGCTGCGGATCATCTGCACCGGCAGCAGGGTCCACGGCCGGCTGCGCGGACCGTACACGTCGCCGGGACGCACGATGGTCACGTCGATCCCGGAGCGGATGTGCTCGTCGAGGCACAGGTGTTCGGCGGCGATCTTCGTGTCCGCGTACGGCACCCCGGTGGGCCTGGTCGGGTACTCCTCGGTGACGCCGTCGGGGAAGTCGTTGCCGAACACCGTGACGCTGGACAGCAGGACGAACCGGTGGGCGCCGCTGTCCCGGGCAGCATCCAGGACATGGCGGGTACCCAGTGTGTTCACCCGCCAGAACGCATCGGTCCGCGACGGCATGCCGACCATGGCGGCGGTGTGGATGACGGCGTCGACGGCGCCGAGGTCCTGCCAGGCGCCGGGTTCAGCCACGTCGGCCTCGATGTCCGCGCCTGCCAGGTCCAGGCCCCGCACTTCGTGACCGGCGCCGCGCAGCGCGCGCACCACCTCGTCACCGATGAAACCGGCTGCGCCGGAGACCACGACTCGCATCCGGCCACTCTAGGGCCGGACTCAGGTGTGGCGCGGCAGTACGACCACAGGCACCGGGGAGGCGCGCACGAGTTTGTAGGTCATGTCCCCGAGGAACACCCGGCGCAGGATGCTGCCGCCGGAGGCCAGCACGAACAGTTCATCGCCGTTCCAGTCGAAGCGGCGCACGGCGGCCAGGGAGTCGTCGCCAATGCTGATCGCGGCGTCCGCCGAGGTCCCCAGCGCCCGCAGCGCCGAGTCCAGCGCGGTGCGGGCGTCGTCCTCCACCTGCCGGGCCACGAGTGCCTCGCCGTTGAACGCCTGCGTGCTGCCCATCACCCGGTGCCGGACGAGCACCGTCAGCGCCGTCAGTTGCCGGTCGCCGGCGTGTTCGGCGGCCCATTCCAAGGCAGCGTGGCTCTCCGGGGTGTCCTGGAAAGCGACCACCAGCCGCTGCAGCCGCTCCGGGCTGACCCGCCGGTAGCCGGCCGGCGCCAGCGCCACCGGGATGTGACTGCCGTGCAGGAGCTGGTCGGCGGTCGAACCGATCAGGAACCGTCCGTTGGACGCCCCCGGCGCGCTGCCGATCACGATCAGGTCCGCGTGCAGGTCGTGGGCCAGCTCCTCCAGCCCGACGCCACTGGCGCGATGGCCGTGCACCGCGGTGCCGAAATCCGTCAGGCCCCGGCGCGGCGCTTCAGCAGCCGCGTCTGCGACCACCTCGACGGCGTCCGTGCGCAGGTACTCGACCCATTCGGCGTCCACCTTGCGCTTCCCGGACTGGTCGCTGGGCGCGGCGAAGATGTTCGCGAGCACCACCTCACCGCCGAACGCCGCCTGCAGGACGCCCGCCAGGACCATCGCGTCGGACGCGGACGAATCCGGGATCACCCCGACCAGGATCTTCATGGTCGATCACCCCACCACGGGTGGCTCGGGGTCCTGCGTCCAGTCGGCCTCCCCGCGGGCCAGCCGGGACTTGCGATAGCCGTAGGTGAAGTAGACGATCATCCCCACCGTCAGCCACAGCACGAACACCAGCCAGGTGATCGACGCCAACGAGGAGATCAGGTACAGGCAGCCGATGACCCCCAGGATCGGCGTGAGCGGGTACAGGGGGGTCTTGAAGGAACGATCCATGTTCGGCCGGGAACGCCGCAGGCTGATCACCCCGGCGTTCACGATCATGAACGCGAACAGGGTGCCGATGGAGGTCGCCTCCGCCAGTTGCCCCAGGGGAACGAACGCGGCGAGGACGGAGATGATCACCGCCACGATGATGGTGTTGTTGACCGGGGTCTGGGTGCGCGGGTTCACGCGGGTGAACACCTTCGGGAGCAGGCCGTCGCGGCCCATCGCGAACAGGATGCGGGTCTGCCCGTACATGGTCACCAGGACCACCGAGAAGATCGAGATGACCGCGCCGAGGGCGATGATCGCCCCGGCCCACGTGCCGCCGGTAGCCTCGTTGGCCACCCGGGCGAGGACCGCCTCGCTGCTCTGCCCCTCGTAGTCCGCCGGCTGACCACCGTTCGCGCCGATGGTGGCGACGGTGACCAGCAGGTAGAAGACGGTGACCACGATCAGGGAACCGATGATGGCCAGCGGCAGGTCCCGCTTGGGGTTCTTGGCCTCCTCGCCGGCAGTGGAGGCGGCGTCGAAGCCGATGTAGGAGAAAAACACCTGACCGGCGGCCGCCCCGATGCCGGCGATGCCCAACGGGGCGAACGGGGCGAAGTTGCTGCCGTCGAAGGCGGTGAAGGCCACCGCGCAGAAGAAGATCAGGACCCCCAGTTTGAGGATCACCATGATGTTGTTCATCGTGGCTGACTCGCTGGCACCTCGCAGCAGCAGGAACATGCAGGCCAGCACCACGAACACGGCCGGGATGTTGAACACGCCGCCGCCCCCCGGCGGGCTGGCGAACTCCGGTGGGATCGTGATGCCGAAGGTGGCGAGGAACTCGTTGAGGTACTGCCCCCAGCCGACGGCCACCGCGGCCACCGCGACGCCGTACTCGAGCATCAGGCACCACCCGCAGATCCACGCGATGATCTCGCCGAGAGTCGCGTAGGCGTAGGAGTACGAGGACCCGGACACGGGGATGGTACCGGCGAGTTCGGCGTAGGACAGGGCGGAGAAGGCACACACCACGGCGGCGAGCACGAACGAGAGGATGACCGCCGGCCCGGCCTTCGGGATCGCCTCACCGAGGATGACGAAGATACCGGTGCCGATGATGCTGCCCACGCTGAACATGAGCAGCGCGAAAAGGCCCATGCTGCGCTTCAGGCCCCCGTGGTCGCCCTCTTCCACGATGTGGTCGGGGTTCTTGACCCGCATCACCTGCTTGAGCAAGGGCTGGCTGCTGGACATCGGTGCTCCCGTCCGTCGACCCGCAAAGTGCGCGTCGACGGCGCTACGGTACTTGCCTAGGCAGGTGCATTGCAGGATGGCGGGAGTCGCGATGAAGTTGGTAATCGGAGTGGCCGACGACGCCACCTCTGTCGACGCGGTGGCATTCGGTGCGACCCTGGCCCGGACCTTCCGCGCCGAGGTGACCCTGGTGACCGTCAGCGCCACGGCCGACGAGTACATCAACGACCACCTGAACCCCCGGGTGCAGCAACGCCGCGGTGACGAGGCCGCCGACCTCGTCGACGACGTGGCGCAGAGACTGTCCGCCGACCACGGGATCCGGGCCCAGACCGTGGTTCACCACCATCGGTCGCTGGGGACCGGGCTGTCGGAGATCGCCGCGGAACTCGACGCCGACCTGCTGGTGGTCGGCAGCGGGCCCGGCGGGTCGATCGGGCGGTTCACGATGGGCAGCACCACCAACCAGTTGCTGCACCACTGCACCCGTCCGCTGGTGCTCGTCCCGTCCGGCTACGCGCGGCACTCGGTACCCAAGGTCGGCCGGGTACTGGTCGCGTTCGCCCAGGGGCCGGAGGGCGAAGTGGCCCTGGCCCGCGGTGCTGACCTCGCCCGCGCAGCCGGCCTGCCACTACGGGTCCTCACGATCCTGGTGCGCCACCGGGTGTACGGCACCGAACTGGGAGCCGATGCCGAGGGCGGGGTGCTGAACGAGTCGCTGGCCATGCTCCGTGGCTACCAGGAACACGCACTGTCGCTGACCGACATCAAGGGCCTGGACATCAGCACCGACGTGCTCGTCGGCGACTCCCCCCTGGCGGCGATGAGCCGCGAGGACTGGGAGCCCGGCGACCTGCTGGTCGTCGCCTCAGCGGGCGGCGGCATCCTGCGCCGGGTCTTCCTCGGTGACACCAACTACAAGATCCTGCGTGCGGCCACCGTGCCCACGATGGTGTTGCCGCGCCACCACGACTGAGACGTTTCGGTCAGGTCCGCCCGCGTTTCGCCAATCGGGCTACTCGCCGCTGATCGCGCCCTTGGCAGTCTCCGCTGCCTTGTCCACCATGCCATCGACCTGATCCGGGGTCATCTCCTTGACCTTCTCCGCGGCGGTGTCCACGGCGTCGGCCACCTTGTCGGCATGCTGCCCGGCGAGGTTCTTGGCCTGGTTGGCGATGTCTTCGATACCCATGAATGCTCCTTGGTCGGGGTCCCACGGTAAGACCGATGGCGGCCTTGCGCATTTTGTGGTTCGGGTCGCCCACCGGTTGCCGCACCCCCGCGGCGTTGGAGAACGTGCACCGCGTTGGAGAACGCACACGTGGGTTCTCCAACCTCGTGAACAACCTCCAACCTCGCCGTGGGACCGACCGAGGCAGACCGCCCTACCGCCCCCCGGGATCCGGTTCACCGTGCCCGCGGGCATGAAACGATGCGATCATGCAGCTGCCCACCCTGGTCCTGGAGCGCCGTGGACCGGTGCTCACCGTTCGCATCAGCAATCCTCCTGACGACCTGCTCGACGGCCGGGTGATCGCGGACCTCGACGTGCTGGGCCGGCGCCTGCTGGCCGACCGGTCGATCCGGGCCGTCGTCCTCACTGGTCCGCGGCCGGGGGTCTTCATCCCCCACTACGACATCGCGGAGATCGCCGACGGCGCGGAGAGCCTCGGCCTGGCCACCCCCTACGCAGGGGCACGGGTGAGCCTCGCCGCACTCAAGGCCCTTCGCCACGTCCCGGGGGCGTACGGCCTGCTGCGCCACACACCGTTGGCACCCGCCCTGGACCTGCCGACTACGCACGCCGCCCTGGCGCGGTTCAGCCGGTTGCCGCAGGTGGTCATCGCCGCCATCGACGGCGACGCGATGGGCGGCGGCTGCGAAGTGGCGCTGGCCTGCGACATCCGGCTCATGTCCGACGGCGACCACCGCATCGGGCTCCCCGAGATCAGCACCGGGATCCCACCGGGGGCTGGTGGCACGCAGCGGCTCGCGCAGGTCGTGGGACCGGGCCGGGCGGTGGCGATGGTTCTGCAGGCGCGCGTGCTCACACCGCAGCAGGCGCTCGACCACGGCCTGGTCGACCAGGTCTGCGACGACGTGCAGGAGGCGGCCATGGAGGTCGCGCAGCGCGTCGCGGCCTGGAACCCCATGGCCGTGCGCAGCGCGAAGCGCGCGATGCTGCCGCCGAGGGGCCTCGACGTGGAGGCGGCCGGGTTCATGGCGACCGCCTCCCACAAGGAGGCCATCAGCCGTATGCGCGAGTTCGGTGCGCAGCCGCAGTCCCCGTGGCGCGACCGGTCCTGGGTGCACCAGCGCACCGAGGTTTGATCTCAGGCCGCCAACCAGCGGGCACAGGCCCTTTCCGCCAGCGCCGTGATGGTCCAGGAGGGGTTGACCCCGATGTTCTCCGGCACCACCGAGCCGTCCATGACCCGCAAGCCCTCGTAGCCGAACACCCGGTGGTCGGGGTCGACCACCCCCACCGACGGGTCCGGGCCGAGCACCGCGCCGCCAAGGATGTGCGCGGTCGCACCCATCCCGAGCAGGCTCTCCAAGACGGTGGAGTACGCACGGCCACCGGAAACCTCGGCCACCGCCCGCCCCGCCGCGTCGGCCTGCGGAAGGGACACCGGCACCGGGTCCACCCCCACCGGGATCCGCGAGCGCAAGCGCCACCCTGCCAGTCCCTTGCGCAACTCCAGCGCCATCTCGTTGTCGGCCTTCTGCATGACCGTCAGGATCGTGACCCGCTTGTGCCAGTCCCGCGCCCGGGCGTTCGCTGTGGCTGTCCCCGGGTGGCGCAGCATCGCCTTCAGCGTCTGGCGCCGGCGGTTGCCCGACACCAGCGGGCTGAGATACCAGCGCATGAACCCGTAGGACTGCGGGAACCGGTTGTTGGTCACATGGGTGCCCGGGTCGGGGTAGAAGTCCCCTGAAATGGTGGCGCCCTGCGAGATGTCGGTGCCCGGTGGGTGCAGGATCGCCGAGAAGGCCTCAGAGTTCGTCCGCACCTGCCGGCCGAGCATGGGGGACAGATCCGGCAGCGTGCGCCACCGGTCGCGGCAGGCGGACAGCAGTTCCACGGTCCCGAGCACACCGGCGGCCAGGACCAGTTCCTTGGCCTCGACGCTGGACACCTGCCCGGTTACCGGATCGCGGGTCACCACGCGCCACCCCGGGTTCAGTGGGACCAGGACCTCCGCCTTCGACAACGGCTGGATCCGGGCGCCCAGTTCCTCGGCCTGCGCCAAGTAGGTGATGTCGGTGGACTGCTTGGCGCCGTAGGGGCAGCCGGTGATGCACTGCCCGCAGGCCACGCAGTCGGCGAAGTGAATCCCCTGGTACGTCGCGCCGTAGGTGTGACCCACCCCCAGCCGCTCGGCGGCCGCCTGCAGCCACTCGTCCTGCAGCCCGCGCTGCGGGTTGCGTTCGCGGCCCAGCATGCGCCCCGCCTCGTCGAAATGCGGTGCGAGTTCGCCGGCCCAGTCCACTCCCGCCCGCTGCCAGCCCGGAGCGTCGTAGTGCTTGGGTTGCAGCAGCACGGCTGCGTACACGATCGAGCCGCCGCCCACACCGATGCCGCCCACCACGGTCAGGTGCCGCAGGACCGTCTGCCGGAAGTAGCCGTGCAGACCCACACCCGGCTCCCAGAGCAGGGAGGTCGCCCGCTGCGAACCGGCTTGCAGATCCTCGGGCGTCAGTCGCCGGCCCTGCTCGAGGACGACCACGCTCCTGCCCGCCTGCGCGGCACGCAGGGCCGCCACGCTGCCGCCGAACCCGGAGCCGATGATCGCCACGTCGTACATGGGTCCATTACATCGCTGGCTGCTGCGCGTCACGGTTCCGGACCCGGACTGGACCACTCCATGCAGCGTCTGCCGCGGCACTGCGGTGGAAGCTGTTGTCGCAGCCGCCGGTGCCCCGCATAGTCCTTGCATCGCGGGTAGCCTTGGGGTCAACGCGCGGGAGGTCGTTGTGCAACTGGATCGGGAACCGTTCGGTCACGTGCCCGTGACGATCACGACGCCGGACACCGTCGATTCGCGGATCGGTGAGTTGTCGTTCACCGATGGGTTTCCCACCGCAGCGACTGCGGCGCTCCTCCAGGACGAACTCGATTACCTTCACGGTGTCGAAGCGTTCATGAACACCATCCAGGCCGTGTCACTGTGGGCGTTGCGGCGAGGGTTCGCCGATGCCGGCATCCAGGACAACGAGTTCCTCATCTTCTCGGAGATGATGGACGCGACGTCCTTGTTCCTGACCGCGAACGCCGACACCGTGTACTTCTGGAGCAACATCAATCTGGCCGACGGCCCGATGGTCATCGAGACGCCGCCGGGTGCTTTCGGCGTCATCGACGATTTCTGGTTCCGATGGATCGGCGATTTCGGCTTGCCCGGGCCTGATCGCGGCGAGGGAGGACGATACCTGCTGGTGCCGAGCGGGTACGACGGTCCGGAACCTGACGGCTTCATCGTCTATCGCTCCCGCACGAGCCTCGTGATGATGGTGGGTCGCCAATTCCTCGTGGACGACGATCCCGCGCCCGCGGTCGCATCCATCCGCGAGAACTTGAGGGCGTACCGCTACCGCCCGGGAGGGGTCGGCACAAGCATCGGAGCGTTCCTCGCCGGGCGCGCGCCGTTGGTGCCGCTGACCGAGCCGACACCGCCACGCCTCGTGGAAGGCAGCGGCTTGGAGATCCACACGATCCCGCCGAACGACTTCGGGCACTTCGAGATGCTCGATGAGCTGGTGCAGCACGAGTCGGCTGACGCGTTGGATGTCGAATTGGCCGGGCAGTTCGCCGCGATCGGTATCCGGAAGGGCGAGCCATTCAACCCCGACCCCAGGTTGCGGGCCGCGCTGGAACAAGCAGTCGCCGTGGGCAATGCCGCGGCGCGCATGCTGGGGA
Organism: Micrococcales bacterium; assembly: GCA_016703125.1. NCBI lineage: Bacteria > Bacillati > Actinomycetota > Actinomycetes > Micrococcales > Micrococcales bacterium. The sequence continues at coordinate 191,617 of JADJCR010000002.1, forward strand.
TGGGCGCCGGCCCCTCGGACCAATGGCGCTACTACGGGCCGGAATCATCATGGTGGAATCCGCTCTTCGAGGGCGGATACGAGTTCCTCGACCCGCCTCCGATCGTCACACCGGACCATGCCGTCGAACAGTTCCCGCGGCGCGGAGCCCGGCGATTGCACTCCCGGACCTCGATGTTCTACATAGCCACGGGCGTCACTCCCGCGATGTGCATGCGGCTGACCAATATCGGGTCGCAGTACCTGGTCTGCGCGGTCGACTCGGAGGGGGAGCCGTTCGACGGCTCACGAACCTACGTCATGGCCCTCCCGCCCGACATCCCAGCGGGACGGTTCTGGTCGACGACCGTCTATGACAATCAGTCCCGCTCGATGCTGCGGACGCCGCAACGGTTCCCACGGGCTGGCAGCCAGGGCTATCCGACACCGGCAGCCACTCCCGATGCGGACGGGTTCACGAGGATCTACTTCGGGCCCACTGTGCCCGACGGGGTGCAGCCGGGCAACTGGATCCAGACCGATCCCGCCAGGGGATGGTTCCAAATCCTCCGCTGTTACGCGCCGCTGCAGCCGTTCTTCGACAAGACCTGGCAAGCAGGGGAGGTCGAACCGCTCTAGATGGCGGTTCGGTCTCCAGTGGCGCGATCTGGCTCTCCTTGCGTTCTCGCGCCGGGGGTTTTGTATCCCTCACGGCCGTTCGAACGTCCTGACCGGTGAGAACCCAAGGAGGAACAATGACCACCAACGAATCGACCGCCGACCGCAGCATCCGTGCCTTCGTCGGCGTCGCCGCGCTCATCGCCGCCTTCGTCATCGGCATCGGCAGTGTCGGCGGGATCATCCTCGCCGTGGTCGGCGTCGTGATGCTTGTGACCGCTGCGATCGGCTTCTGCCCGATCTACCGCGTGTTCGGGCTGAGCACTCGCAAGGTCCCGCAGCAGAGGTAGCATTCGGCGCGGTGGACGCGAGTGAACTGGCCGGGGCCCTGCCCGCGCAGATGCCGTCGCTGTACCGGTACGTGCGGTCCATCAGTCGTGACGACGCCACGGCGGAGGACCTCACCCAGGAGACGCTCGCACGGGCCCTGGAGAAGGCTGCCACGGTGAAGTCACCGGGGAGTCTGCGGTCATGGCTTTTCCGCATCGCCCACAACACGACCATCGACTTCTACCGGCGGCACCGCGAGGAGCCCAGCGAGGATGTCGCGCTGGAGGTGGAGAGCCGGTGGCACGACGACGACTACACCGTCGACGCCGCGGTGGTCGTCACCCGCAGCGAGACCGCTGACGAGGTGCGCGACGCCCTGGTGCGCATCCCTGTGAGCTACCGCAGCGTGGTGGTCCTGCACGACGCCGAGGGGTGGACCAGCCAGGAGATCGCCGACGTCATGGACCTGAGCCTGCCGGCGGCCAAACAGCGCCTGCGCCGGGGGCGCATGATGCTGGTCTCGGCGATGGCCCGGGATCACGAACGCCGTGTCGCCACCGCCGATGTCCCGCTGCGCTGCTGGGACGCCCGCAAGCACGTCAGCGCGTACCTCGACGCCGAGTTGCCCGCGGCGACCGCAACTGCAGTGGAACAGCATTTGGCCGGCTGTCCGACGTGTCCACCTCTGTACGCTTCCCTGGTCAGCGTGCGCGACGCGATGTCGTCGGGATTGCAGGATCCGGACACGGTGATCCCAGAGGCGGTGGCGGCGCGCATCCGCACATTGCAGGGGTAGGACCACAATGGAGGGGTGGACCTGTCCCTGACTTTCCTCGGCGCGGCCGGCACTGTCACCGGCAGCAAGTTCCTCATCCGCACCGACGGCACGCAGGTCCTGGTGGACGCCGGGCTGTTCCAGGGCGTCAAGTCCCTGCGCCGGCGCAACTGGGACCCGCTGGGTTTTCCGGCTCCGGCCCTCGACGCGGTCGTGGTCAGCCATGCCCACCTCGACCATTGCGGGTATTTGCCGGCGTTGGTCCGGCAGGGGTTCAACGGCCGGATCGTGCTCACCGGGGACACCGCCGCACTCGCTGAGATCGTGCTGCGCGACAGCGCGAAACTGCAGGAGGAGGACGCGAAGTACGCCGCGGCGAAGGGGTTCTCCAAACACCGGCCGCCGAAACCGCTGTACGACGCGGACGACGTCGAACGGACCCTGCCGTTGTTCACCGTCGTGGACTTCGACACGGAGGTCCCGTTCGCGCCGGGGCTGGCAGTGCGGCTGCCCACGGCCGGTCACATCCTCGGATCCACTTCCCCGGTCGTCAGCGCCGATTCGACGTCCATCGGCTTCTCCGGTGACCTGGGTAGGCCCAACCATCCGCTGCTGCGACCGCCTGCCCCGCCGCCCGCGGCGCAGGCCCTGGTCGTCGAGTCCACCTACGGCGACCGCGTCCACCCACCGAACCCGCAGGACGACCTGGCCGCGGCGATCACCCGCACCATCGAACGGTCGGGGTCGGTGGTCATCCCGGCGTTCGCGGTGGACCGCACCGAGTTGCTCCTGCTGACTCTGCGGGACCTGATCCGCGCAGGGCGCATTCCGCGCGTGCCGTTCTTCGTGGACAGCCCGATGGCGCTGCGAGGGTTGTCCGTCTACCGCGACGCGGTCGCCGCCGGCCACGGCGATCTGCGCCCGGATCTGGCGCCGGACGTGCTGCACGACGGCGACATCCACGCAGCGTCGTCAGCGGCGCAGTCGGAAGCGCTCAACGACCCCTCCGTGCCGTGCATCATCATCTCGGCGTCGGGTATGGCCAGCGGCGGACGGGTGCTGCACCACCTCAAGCACATGCTGCCCGATCCCCGGCACAGTGTGCTGCTGGTCGGCTATCAGGCCGTGGGCACCCGCGGCCGGGACCTCGCCGACGGTGCCACGCAAGTGAAGATCCACGGCGAGTACGTGCCCGTCCGCGCCGAGGTCGTCGATGTGCAGGGGTTCAGCGTTCATGCCGATGCCGACGAGTTGCTGGCCTGGCTGGGATCCGCCCCCGCGCCGCCCACCGTCGTCTACGTCGTGCACGGCGAGCCGGCCGCCTCCGCCGAGCTGGCCCGCCGCATCGCCAGCGAGTTGGGCTGGCTGGCGGTGGTCGCACGCGACGGGGAACGGGTCCGGGTCCGCTGAAGCACGGGTTTGGGTAACGCGGGACAACTCAGTTGTCTGACGTTACCCGGACTTGCACGACGGCCGGCCCTCAGTGCGCCAGCGCGCTCGGCTGCTCCACGTGGGTCAGATGACCGTCGAGGATCTCGAAGACCCGGTCGGTGTACTCGACCATGCGCAAGTCGTGGGTGACCATGATGCCGGTCTTGCCGCGCTGCTTGATCTCGCGCGCAAGCAACTCGACGACCTGCCGGCCCAGCTTGGTGTCCAGCGCCGCGGTGGGCTCGTCGACGAGGATCAGGTCGGGGTCGTTCATCAACGCCCGCCCGATCGCCACGCGCTGCCGTTCGCCGCCGGACAACTGCTCGGGCACGTTCTTGGCCCGCGGCGCCAGGCCGAGTTCCTCGAGCAGTTGGTCGGCCCGCCTGTGCGCCTCCTTGCGCCCGACGAGCTTCTGCAGCGTGGAGACGTACAGCAGGTTCTCCCGCGCGGTCAGGAACGGCACCAGGTTCGCGGCCTGGAACACGAAGCCAACCCTTTCCGCGCGGAACGCGGTCAGGTCCCGCTTCGACAGGCCCGCGACGTCGGTGCCCGCCAGGGCGATCGTCCCGCTGGACGGGGACAACAGCCCACCGATCATGGAGATGAGCGTGGTCTTGCCCGAGCCGGACGGGCCCAGCAGGGCGACGAACTCACCCTGATCGACCGCCATGGTCGCGCTGCTCACTGCGTGTACCTCGGTGTCACCCGACCGGTAGACCTTGCTGACATCGCGGACCTGCAGGATCGCGCCGGCATGGGCCTGGGCGTCCTGCGCCGGATCGAGTCCGGGGTCCAGCGGGTGGGCGGGCACGAAGTCCTCGTTCACAGCGTTCCTCCGATGGCGGTGGCGGGGTCGATCCTGGAAATCCGGCGCAGGGAGAAGGCGGCGCCCACCACGCCCGCGACCACGGTGAATACGGCAATGGTGATGAGGGTCTCGGTGCGGAACAGCGTCGGCACCTCGTCCGGTACGACTGCTCCGAGCCCGCGCGAGGCCAGCGCACCGATCAACACACCGATGGCCGACGCAATGATGGCCTGCACGACCACCCCCGCGCCCAGCTTGCGGGTCGGGGTCCCGAGTGCCTTGAGAGCCGCGAAGAGTTCCCGCTTCTCCAGCACGATCAGCGCGAAGAACAGCGCGACCACCAGTGCTGCCACGGCGAGCGCCGTGTAGATGATCGAGTTCAAGGTGGACTTCTGCTGCTCGACGCCGGGGATGGCCAGTCCGGTCGCCTCCGCGCTGAGCACCGTGAGGTCGCCGATCTCACCCTGGATCTGCTCGGCACTCACTCCCGGCTCGGCCACGATGGCCACGGCGTTGACGTCGTCGGTGACACCGGTGAACTCGGGGCGCACCTCGTTGCGCATGGCCCGCCACGTGTCGATCGACGTCCAGACCGTGGGTTGCAGTTGGTAGGCCGAGTCGCGCACGATGCCGACCACCTCGACGGGCTGATCACCCACAGTGACCTCGTCACCGATGGCCACGCCCTCGTCAGCGAGGTCCTTGTCGATGGCGGCCACGCCGTCCTCCCCCGGCGCCGGCAGCCGGCCATCGGTCAACGTCGTGGGGACCCCCGCCCCGTCCGACTGCACACCGAAGACGGCCACGTCGTACTCACCCGAGGGCGCTTTGCCCGCGGTGAGCAGAATCCCGACCCCGCTGGCCTGCGCCACCCCGGGGCATCGGCGACCTCGCGCACCTGTTGCGGGTCGAGACTGGAGCGGATCAACGATCCCTTGGCGTCGGAGCTGAACGCGTACGCCGTCGCGTTGGTGGACCGTACCGCGCCAGTGGCGCCGTAGAACAGCCCGTCGGACAGCGCGCCCAGCGTGAGGACCAGGAAGACGATCAGGGACAGCGCCGCGATGATCGAGGCGAATCGGCCCCCGCCGCGACGGATCTCATTGAGTGCCAGCATCATCGTGCACCTGCCGCGGTGAAGGGGTCGATCTGGGAGATCCTGCGGATGCTCAGCAGGCCCGCCAGCAGCGAGAAGATCAGGACAGCCCCGATCGTGCCCCCGACCAGGCCGGGCGACAGCGACACCGGAATGCCGGAGTTCAGCCCGCGCACCGCGAGCAGGGTCAGCACGACCGCGATCGCCGAGGCGACCAGGACCACGACGGTGATCTGCAGCGCGACCACCCCGGAGAGCTTCGCAGGCCCGGCGCCGATGGCCCGCAGGAGCGTGAAGGACTTCAACTTCTGCACCGTGAGGATGAGGAAGAAGAACCCGATGACGACGATACCGATGATGAACGTCAGACCCACGAGGATGCCGAACGTCTGGCTGATCGATGCCACCCCGGGGATGAGGCTGACGGCGTCGTCCTTCGTGTACGCCTTCGTGCCGGCAACCTCCTGGTTGATCGCGTTCACGACGGCTGCCGGGTCACCGCCGGTCTGGACCGCCACCGCGTTGACCGGGACGAACGGCACGTTCGGGTTGGTCACCCGCACGAGCTCGCCGTAGACCTCCTCGGTGAGGTAGGCGGTGGGTGAGGCGTTGAACTGCGCACCGCGCAGCAGCCCCACGACGGTCAGCTTCTTCTCGGCGGCGGTCAGGTCGAGGGTGTCGCCGACCTCGTAACCGCCACCATCCATCGCCACCTCCGTCGCGTTCTGCGGCAGGCGGCCCTCGCTCAGGCCCGTCGGTGCCCCCGGCTGCCCGGGCTGGAAACCGAACACTTGCAAGTCCTCGGTCCCATCCTTCAATGCCGCAGACGTGGTGAGAACGGAGATCGGCCCGGCCGCCGTCACGCCGCCGACAGCCGCCACCTGCTCCACCGTGCCAGGTTCCAGCCGGCTGGCTTGCAGGTTGTCGCGCGCAGTCTCGGAGTAGACGAGGACCGTTGCGTCCACGCCCTTCAGGGCCCCCGTGATGGAGTTCACCAGGGCGTTGGACAGCGTGGTGAGCAGCAGTACGAGGAAGACCAGCAGCGACACGGCACCCGCGAGCAGGCCGAACCGCAACTTGGATCTGCGCATCTCGGTGAGCGCGAGGTTCATGCGCGCCTCCAGATGCGGGACCTGTCCACCGGCCTTACCGTCGGAGCAGAAGTTCTCACGGACCCAAATTTACTTCACACCCTGATTGTCAGCAACCTGAGGAATTTCGGGATAGCGTGGGACCGTGACGACCGCCCCCGACGCCCCGGTGGAGAGGTGGCCGCTGAGCCGGCTTCTGATCACGGCCAGCCGCCTGGTCGAGCACGACATCGCCGAGCAACTGCGCCCCTACAGGCTGACCCACGCCAGTTTTGGGGTGCTGGCGCTGGTCTCCCTGGGCCCCATGTCCCAGCGTGCCCTCGCCCGCGCCAGCCGGGTGGAGGAGCAGACGATCAGCCAGACGGTCGACCGGCTGGAACGCATGGGCATGGTGACCAGGGAGAAGGATCCGGAGGACCGCCGCCGCTTCCTCGTGACCATGACAGGTGCCGGCCGCGAGGCCTTCCGCCACGCCACGAGCAAGGACCGCGCCGAACAGGCGCTGGCAGGCCTTCCAGAGGCCGATCATCTGCGAGCTGCGCTCGCCACCCTCATCCGGCGCCTGGGCGGGGAGAACTACGTGCCCGCGGGCTGAGCGCCACCGCGCATCACGTCGAGGCGCCGCCCGTCCAGATCAGCCGCGAAGCCGGCGCCCCGGACCAGCTCGAGCAACTCCCGCGGGGTGCGGGGCTGCTGCGGGGCGCGGGCCAACGCCCGCGCGAGATGTCCCTTCGTGGCCTTGTTGAAATGGCTGGCCGCGGTGCGCTGACCTGCCGGCCCGGTCTGCCATACCTTCACCGTCACCGCACCCGGCGGCAGGCTTACGAAGCCGGCGTACGGGGTGGGCAGCATGTCCACCACCAAACCGCGGTACGCCGCCACCTCGTCGCTGACCGCAAGGCGCCAATAGGCAGGCAACGAACCGACCCCGGGCAGCCGGGAACCACCGGACAGCCGGTAGGCGGGGATGCGGTCAGTGGGCCGCAGGAGCCCGAACAGGGCAGACACGATCGCAATCCTGCGATTCACCCGGCGCAGTTCCTGCCCCGACAGCGACGGATAGCCGAGCGCGGTGTACAGCACTCCCGTGTACACGCGGCTGGCGGCAGTGGTGGCCGCCGTGGCCAGTTCGCTGTTCTGGACCACCAGGGCGAACTGCGTCGGGCCGAGGCCGAGGGCGTCGATGGCGGTCGCCGGATCGGTCTGGCACAAGTGCCGCAGAGTGTCCAGCACCCCGCGGCGCAGGCCCGTGAGTGCCGGGGCCGAGAGCGTCGCGAGATCCAGGGGCCGCCCTCGCGCGGGGGCGTGTTTCGACTCCGAGGGGGGCAGCAGGATCAGCACGCGGCCATCGTGGCAGATCAGCCCGTCGCGGCTGGTTCACTGTCCGGGCCACGCGCCAGGGCCAGGGACAGCAGGCCGCCGGCCACGCATGCACCCACGGTGTAGAGGACCCGCAGGCCGTCCATGTGCATCGTGTCGCCGACCGATCCAGAGCTCACCAGGAAGATGACCATGGGGGTCATGAACGTGACCTGTAGCACGTAGTTCCGCTCGGCCATGTACGCGAACATCAGCATCATGCAGATGGCGGCCAGCCCGATCTGCCACGGTCTGGGCAGCGGCGACAGGACGACCGCGATGATGGCGCCGAGCACCGTACCGACGACCCGCTGGCGGTTCTTGGTGAGCGAATCGATCGTGTAGGGCCGTAGGACGATCGCCAGTGTCATGACCAGCCAGTAGGCCTTCGGCATGTCGTAGTGCAGACCGATCGCCGTGGCCGCGCCACACGCGACCGCCATCACGATGGCGTGCCGCACGGCCGCATCGAACGGCACCGGGGTGGGCTCGAGGTGCGCTTTCAGCAGGTGCACCACGAGGATCACGTACGCACACACCGCGGCCATCACCAGCGCAACCGTCAGCGGCGGATTCGCCGGGGGGTTCATCCCCATCACGGCGGCCACGACCGGCCCCACTCCGAACACCCCCGCGCTGAATCTGCTGAGCAAACCCGCGGCCAGGCAGGTCACCACCACAAGTGCGACCACCGCCACATGGTTGTCGTGCACGGCCGTCCCAAGTGCGCCCACCCCGACCAGCGCGGCGGACATGCCGATCGCCTGCCGGGTCGTGCAGTACGGCACGAAAGCGGTACTCAACAGCGCCATCACGGCGGGCAGTATCGCCTTGCCGCCGACGACCAGCACCGTGGCGATCATGGGCACCAGCACCACGGCCGTGATCTTCAGGGCCGCGGTCAGGGACTTCCCCTGAGGTGGGAACTGGCTCATAGGTTCACTGTGTCACCGGGGGCGGGACGCCGGTCACTGCGATCCGAACAGCGGGCCCACGGTCTGGGTCTGCTGCACGCTCGTGTCCGACGAGGACGTGGCCACCAGCGTGATCTGGTGGGACTTCCCGTCGCACGGCACGTCCGGCACATCGGCCTTGCCGGAGGTCGGCAGCCCCGCCTGCATGCCGGGATCCTCGCCATCCACCTCGAAGGCGACAGTCTGGGCGTCCGTCGTCCGATAGGTGGCCTTCGCCCTCACCGTCGAGCCCTGGCAGCCCTGGGCGTCGAGGGTGTACGAGTCGATGACCGGCTTGGTGCCGCCACCGGAGGGGACGGTCGCCAGGGAGTGCACGACCGATGCCTGCTTGCCGTCCGGCGCGGTGACGACCAGCCCGATCTTCTGGGTCCCGTTGCGGCACGGGACGGTGACGGTGGCCGAACCGCTGGCCGACTGGTCCTTCGCCGCGACCCCGCCGTCCAGAGTCACCTCGGCGCTCTTGGCCCCGGTGCTCTGCCAAACGACCTTGACGTCGACGTCACTGCCCTGGCAGTGCACGGAACTGGCCACGGAGAATTGCGTGATCACCGGGACCGCCGCGCCCTTCACATACTGGGTGGCCTGCACACTCTGGCCGTCGGTGTTGGTGGCCACCAGCGTGATCTGGTGCGACTTCCCGTCGCACGGCACGTCGGGCACGTCCGCCGAACCGGAGGTGTCCAGACCGGCCTGGGCGCCGGGGGCCTGGCCGTCGACCTCGAATCCGACTGTCGTCGCGCCCGTCGTCCGGTACTGCGCCGGGACTGCCAGGGTCGAGCCCTCACACTGGCCGGCGGCCACCGTGAAGGCTTCGATGACCGGGGGTTCGGTGGGCTGCCCCTCGACTGTCTTCAACCGGTGGGTCTCGGAAGCCGTTTCCCCCGCCGCGTTGACCGCCGTGAGCATCACCTCGTGCGTCGCGTCCTGGCACGCGACGTTCACCGTGGCCGAGCCGGTGGGGTCGAGGTTCTTGCTCTCCCGGGTCCCGTCAACCGAGAGCCCCGCCGATTGTGCGCCCCGCGTGGCCCATTTGATCTCGACCGGCACGTTGCGTTCGGTGCAATGCACCGCGGACTTCATGGACAACTCGGTGATCACCGGGGCCGGGGCCACCGTGGTTGATGGCGACGACTGATCGCCGCCGGATCCGGACGAGCATCCGGCCAGCACCACCAGGCAGGCCGCGGTCAGTGTGACGATTCTGCGCACGCGCAGAGCCTAGGGGCGCGACGGTGTCGATGGCGCATCCGCACCGGCGCGTCAGGTGCTGCCGTGGCCACGGGTCGCCCACAGGGCCGCCTGCAGCCGGTCGGTCACCCCCAGCGCGGCGTAGATCGCCGTCAGGTGGGCCTTGACGGTCTTCTCGCTGATCCCGAGTTGCCGCGCGATCAGCCGGTTGGACATCCCGCGGGCCACCAGGTCCAGGACCTCGCGCTGCTTCTCAGTGAGCCGGGCAGGATCGGGCGTGGCGCCGGACTGGCGGGCGTCGATGAGGGCCCGGGCAGCCCGGGGGTCAAGAGGTGACCCACCGGCTGCAGCCGAGCGCAGGCCTGCGATCAGATCGCTGCCGCTGCTGTCCTTGAGCAGGTAACCCACCGCTCCGGCGTCCAGCGCCGCGAGCACCCGCTCGGACTCCCCGAAGGTCGTCAGCACGACGACCGCCGTACCGCTGCGCCCGCAGATCTGCCGCGTGGCCTCCACCCCTCCGACGCCGGGCATGGCCAGGTCCATGAGCACCACATCCGGGTCGTGCTCGGCCACGGCCGCCACCGCCTCCTCCCCGGACGCCACCGCGGCCACGACGGACAGGTCCGGTTCACCGGCGATAAGCAGGGTCAAGCCCTCCCGCACCACCGCGTGATCGTCGGCCACCACGACCCGGATCATGCGGGGCACCTCAAGGCGAAGCGCACCGTCGTCCCCTCGCCGGATGCCGAGGTGACCTGCAGGTCCCCACCCACCTGGGCGGCGAGGTCCTGCATCAGCGTCAGCCCCACGTGGCCGGTGTCACGACGGCCGGGGTCGAACCCCCGCCCGTCGTCACGCACCGTGAGCACCACATCATTGCCCTCCCTGTGCAACGTGATGGCAACCGCGGAGGCGCCAGCGTGCTTCGCGATGTTGCGCACCGACTCCCGGGCCACCCGGTAGAACGCCTGCTGGCTCTGGAGGTCGAGGGGCAGTCCCGGGTCGACGTCGACCTCAGCGTCCACCTCGTTGCCCAGGTCCTGCAAGGCGGACCCCAGACCGGCTTCGCGCAGGTTCGCCGGGTAGATGTCCACCAGCAACGTCCGCAGCGACCCGACCGCCTTGCGCGTGCGATCCGCCGCCCTGCTCGACTGATCAGCCGCGGGCGGCTCGGCGTGCTGGGCCAAAGCGGACAGACTGTAGGAGACCCCGGCGAGGTCCTGGACCACACCGTCGTGCAGATCTGCGGCGATCCGCCTGCGTTCGGCCTCCGAGGAGTTCACCGCGTAGAGCAGCAGTTCCTCGCGCTGCACCCGATCGCGATCCAGGCGCCGCGCCATGCGCCATGCCAGCAGCAGCAGGATCAGTGCCAGGACCGCGAGCGCGCCGAGCACGGCCGGTGCCAGGGCCATGAGCAGCCGTTGCGTGGAAGCGTCCAGCGACGCCTGCCGTGTGTAGACCTCCATGAGGTACGTGGTGCCATCTCCAGCCGTGACCGGAAGATACACCTCGATGAGTTCGCCGTAGGCACTCTCGAAGCGGTTCTCCGGCTTCTGCAGGTCGCTCACCTCGGCCTCGACGCCACCCTCGCGCAGCACCTGCTGCTCCTCGGCACCGAGATCGAACCGCTGGCCGATGAGTTGCGGCTTGTCGGAGTACACGATTGTGCCGTCCTCGCGCCACAGCCGCACTGAAACCACCGGGTCCTGCAGCAGACGCTGCCGCACCACACCGTCGACCTCCGCCAACGCCTGCGGATCACCTGTCGCCAGTCCGGGCTGCAGGTGCGGGCTCACCGCCCAGGCCCGAGCCTGCTGGGCGGCCACCACCGCGTCCCGCACGGACTCCTCGCCGGCCACGTTACGGGCCACCCAGAAGCTCAGCGCCGCCAGCAGACCCAGCAGGGTGAAGCCGGGGATCGCGAACGCTAAGACCTCCCGGCGGACGATCCCGCCCTCGGCGATGCTAGGCACGGGTCGATTGTGCCCGGATCAGGCGTCGATCGAGCAGTCTTCACGCCCGGAGGTGCGCTCGGCAGTGGCGGTGAGCTTGCCGGATCGCTTGGTCCGCACCTCGACACTGAAGGAACCGCTGCGCCCCTTCGTCCTGGCAACGCCCTTGCTGATCGTGGTGCGACCGCGCTGGATCGTGTAGCGCCACTTCTGGCCATTCCGGCCGGAGTCCACCTCGAGTTCGGCCTCGCGGCCCCCATCGCGTTTGCGGACCTTCAGCGTGATCTCAGACCCGGCGCTGCATTGGCCGCTCGTGACCTTGCGGCCACTGTCGTCCCCGGGGCCGTCGTGACTGCCGGGATTGTCGTCAGAACCGATGCCCTGCGCGCCGGTCGTGTCGCAGGTCTGCCCGGCGTGCGTCGCGACCGCGCGGAAGGAGTCCGTGGCCGCACCCGACGCGCGCACCTCCACGCTGAACGAGCCGCTCGGCGCCGTGGTCTGCCGGCTGCCGGTGGCCAGCACCCCGCCCGGGCCGCGCACCGTGTAGTCCCACTTCTGGCCCACCACGTTGGAGTCGACCTCGAACTCGACTTCGACTCCGCCGTCGCGCTCCTTGGCTTTCAGTTCCCAGCGGGCTGAGCCGGTGCACTGACCCGCACTGGACACCTCCACCCGGTCGTCGTTGGCCATGGCCGGTGCCATAGGCAGCGCCAGCACAAGTCCGGCGCCGGCGATCAGACCCGGGATCTTCTTGGTGTTCGACATGGTTTCCTCCTGGCACGTCTTCCTGGGCACCAGCCTGCTGGGCGGGGTGTCCAGGCGGCAATCGGACCTTGGTCCTAGGACCAAGCGCGTCATACCCCCGGCCTACGGTCGCATCGACACCGAAGGAGCGCCGATGTTCACGTATCCGAACAAACCAGCACGCTACGAGCATGGGACCCAGGGCTACGCGGTGGTCGATCTCGAGACCACTGGTTTCGACGCATTCGGCGCCGACCGCATCGTGGAGATCGCCATCGTCCGCGTGGACGCCCACGGCCGGGAACTGGGGTCATTCAGCACCCTTATCCATCCCGGCTGCGAAATGCGGGCCGGAGCCATCCACCACATCGACGACACGATGGTGGCCGACGCGCCCAGGTTCGCCGAGATCGCCCCGTCGGTGCTGGCCTGGCTGGAGGCAGTGGTGGTCGTGGCCCACAACGCCGCTTTCGAGGACGCGTTCCTCACCGCAGAATTCACGCGAGCGGGCTGGGTGACACCCGCCGTCCCCGCCCTCGACACGCTGCCACTGGCGCAGTCGTACGTACCCACCCACAACCACAAGCTGTCCACGGTGTGCCGATGGGCGGGGGTCGACATCAACGGTCCGCACACCGCACTCGGTGACGCGCAGGCCACTGCGCGCATGCTGCCGGTGCTGCTGCGGCGCGCCGGACCGCTGCGGTGGCGCGAACCACTGCCCCCTCTGGGCGGCCGGCTCACCGGGCGCTATCGTCCGCGCGAGATGCTGACGCCGTCGTAGCGACCGCCGCAGGCATACCCTGGAAGAGGCGCCTGGGGGAGGTGGTCCTGATGCGCAGGCCGGGCACGGTGTGGCTGATCGTTGCTGTGGGCCTGCTGGCGCGGGGCGTCATCGTACCCGCATGGCAGGACGCGGTGTGGGCTCTTGGTGGCGCACTGGGAGCAGCGGCCGCCCTGGTCGGGGTCTGGCGTGGCCTGCGCGCCGGGCGTGGCGGTGTGGACATCCTGGCGGTGCTGGCCATCCTGGGGGCGCTGGCCACCGGCGAGTACTTCGCCGCCGCGATCCTCACGGTGATGGTGGGCACCGGGGAGTACCTCGAGGAGCGCGCACAGGCTCGCGCTGAACGCGAGTTGCACCTACTGGCCCAACGGGCGCCGCGGGTGGCGCGGCGAGTGATCGGCGACGAGGTCCATGAGATCGACGTGAATGCCATCGAGGCCGGGGACACCCTGCTCCTGGCCGCCGGCGACATCGTCCCGACAGACGGCCGCCTCACCGCGTCCGGCACGTTCGACGAGTCGGTGCTCACCGGCGAGTCGTTGCCGGTCCACCGCGAGGCGGGCGAGGTGGTCCGCAGTGGCGTGGTCAACGCCGCACACCCGACGACCATGCTGGCCACGGCGCCCGCCGCCGAAAGCACCTACGCCGGGGTGATCCGCCTGGTCTCGCAGGCGCAGGCCTCGGCGGCACCGTTCGTGCGCATGGCTGGCCGCATGGCCTTCTGGTTCGTTCCGCTGGCCCTGGCGGTCGCCGCCTTCGCCTCGTGGTTCAACGGTTCGGCCAACGCGGCCGTCGCGGTGCTGGTGGTGGCCACTCCGTGCCCGCTGCTGCTGGCCGTGCCGATCGCCATCATCGGCGGGGGGTCGCAGTGCGCCAAGCGCGGCGTGGTCGTCAAGGGCGGGGCCGCTCTGGAACGCTTGGCGGCCGGCCGGATCCTGCTTTTCGACAAAACCGGCACCCTGACCGCCGGGCACCCGGAAGTCGTGCACGTCGGCCTGGCCCCCGGGGCCGACGACGCCGACGTGCTGCGGCTGGCGGCCAGCGTCGACCAGATGTCACCGCATGTGATGGCCACCGCCGTGGTCAACGCGGCCCGGCGGCGGGACGTGCGCCTGTCCATGCCGGAATCCGTCCGCGAGATACACGGCAAGGGTGTCGAAGGTGACGTCGATGGCCAAGCGGTGCGGATCGGGCGGCCCGAGTGGATCCTCGGCGACGAGGAGCCGCCGTGGGCGCACCGCGCGCGCCGGCGCGCCGACCTCGACGGCTCGCTGATCGCCTTCGTGTCCGTCGATGACACCCCCGTCGCCGCACTGCTGTTCGCCGACCGCATCCGCTCCGACGCACCCGGCATGGTCCGCACGCTGCGCGCCGACGGCATGAGCCGGATCGTGCTGGTCAGCGGGGACCGGGCCGACCTCGCGGAGTCCATCGGACGCATCGTTGGCGTCGATGCGGTGTGGGCCGGGCAGTCCCCGGCCGACAAGGTGGCCGTCGTCACCGAGGAGAGCGCCCGGGGCCCGTCGATCATGGTCGGCGACGGCATCAACGACGCGCCCGCACTGGCCGCAGCCGGCGTGGGGGTGGCGCTGGCCGCGCGCGGGGCGACCGCATCCTCCGAGGCCGCTGACGTGGTGCTGACCGTCGACCGGATCGACCGCCTCGGAGAGGCAGTCAGGATGGCCCGCAGCGCCCGGCGGACCGCCACACAGGCGGCGTGGATCGGGATGGGTCTGTGCTTCATCGCGATGGGCGCGGCCGCGGTGGGTGTGCTCCCGGCGGCCGCCGGTGCCGTCCTGCAGGAGGGCATCGACGCCATCGCGATCCTGTGGGCCCTGCGCGTGGGCCTGCTGCGCCCGCGCGGCACGCGGCGGATCCCCGCCGCCGATGCGGAAGTGCTCGCCCGCCTGGCCGACGACCACCGCGCCACCCTGGCCCTGGTCGAGCAGGTCCGGGACGTGGCCGACGGCCTGGAGGACGGTGCTGATCTGGCACCGGCGCGGGCCCTGCTGGACGACCTGGACGGCAAGTTGCTGCCTCACGAACGCTCCGAGGAGCGCGAGCTGGTGCCGGCCCTTGCGCGCATCACCGGCAATGCGGATGCAGCCGGAGCGCTCAGCCGCAGCCACGCCGAGATCGAACACCATGTCGCCGGACTGCACCGCCTGCTCGACGAACTCGACGGGGACGCCGAGACCGTCACGGACGTACGGCGCACGCTCTACGGTCTCTACGGCGTCCTGCGCCTGCACAACGCTCTGGAGGAGGAGAACGCCTTCGCCCTCATCGAGTGAGCGACCCTCACCACTGCCCAGCGAGGACCGTCCGGGCATATTCCAGCGCGGCGCGCGCCACCGGCGCCCGCTTGGCGACGACCATCGAGTTGGTGCCCATGATCGCGCGCATGGCGGCATCCGGAGCCACAGTGATGATCCGGGTGCCACCCAGCCTGCGGGCCTCGCGGCGCAGTTGGTTGCGCATCGCCACGCGCGGCAGATTACCCGGGTCGGCGGCCACCCAGTCGGTGGTCGACAGCGGCGCGGAGACGATGACGAGATCGAGGTCACGGCCGGCGAGCAGGTCCAGGCTCACCACCGAGTGCGCCCCGCCGTCGATGTAGCGACGACCCTCGATGACCACGGGCGCGAAGTACCCGGGAACCGCGCAGGAGGCCGCCACGGCATCGCCCACCGAAGGGTGGGCATCCCGGCCGAACACCACCCGCTGCCCGCTGTCGAGGTCCACCGCCACGATCCACAGATCCGCATCCGGCCAGCCCTCGAACAGGGTTCGCAGCCGCTGTGCACCCGGATCCACGGGCCGGGTGCCGGCGGGCAGCCAGGCGGCCAGTGCCACTCCGGGCGGGTAGCGCCAGGGCCGGCGCAGGGCCGAACGACCCAGAGCGGCCGATGCGGGCCGGCGCTCCCGCGCGGCCACGGCTGCCGGTTCGGACAGCGGTGGCATCCCGCCCAGGATGGCCCGTCCGGCGGCCGACATCGGTTCACCGGCCACCCGCGCCACGTAGTCGGTGGGCGGGAAGCCGGCCCGCATCAACGCCGCAGCGGTCGAGCCCGCCGACGTGCCGACGATCACCTCGGCCTCCCGGGCGTCGAAATGCTGGGCCAGCGCATTGAGCACCCCGGCGTGGAACGCAGTCCCGGTGAGCCCACCACCGCCAAGGGCCAGTCCCACTCGCATGACCCCATCCTGACAATGGAGAGGTGCACATCCGCAGGGCCACCCTCTCCGACGCCGCTGCCGTCCGCACGATCATCGAGCAGGTCTACGTCGGCGGCGGCTGGGCAGACCCCGACACCTCGCCTGAGTACGTGCACTCGTTACTCGCTGCCGAGGACCGCATCGTCGGCGCCACGGTCCTGCTCGCCGTGATCGACGGCGAACCCGTCGGCACCGTGACCGCTACCGAGGGCGCTCCCTACGCGAACATCGCGGTCCCGGGCGAACTCGAGGTCCGCATGCTCGGCGTCCTGCCAGAGGTCCGGCGGCACGGCGTGGCGCGGGCATTGATGGCTGCCTGCGAGGACCTCGCCCGGCAGCGCGGGCGGCACCGTGTGGTCCTGTCCACCGAACCGGAGATGACAGCGGCCCAGGCCCTGTACGTGGGCCTCGGTTACGCGCGCACCCCGGATCGCGATTGGACCATCAATGGCTTCGGCCTGATCACCTACAGCCGATCCGTGTGAGTCGGTCGGCACCAGGGTCACGTGTAGCCGACTGCCGTCCGACACACTGGTGCGGTGACCAGCAGTGACACCGTCCCGACCGAGCCGCCCCCGGTATTCGTCCGGCGCCACACCTGGGCCTACACGGAGATGCTGATCTCCTCGCTGCTGGGGCTGGTCGCCTCGCTCGTGCTATCGATCGATGCGATCGCACTCGCCGCGAACCCCAACGCTGACCTGTCCTGCAACATCAACGCCAACATCTCCTGCGGCGCCGTGGGCCTGACCTGGCAGGCCAACCTCTTAGGTTTCCCCAACGCGTTCATCGGCCTCATCGCCGAGCCCGTGGTGATCACCGTCGCAACAGCTGCCCTCGGCGGCGTGCGGTTCCCGCGGTGGTTCATGATCACCGCGCAGGCCATCTACTCGATCGGTTTTGTGTTCGCGCTCTGGCTGTTCTACGAGGCCTACTTCGTGATCGGCGCGCTGTGCCCCTGGTGCCTGCTCATCACGGTGACCACCACGTTGGTCTTCACCTCGATGACCCGGGTGAACCTGCTTGAGGGCAACCTCGGGGAGCACCTGCAACGCTGGAGCCGCAAACCGCTGGCGTACCTCGCTGATGTCGGCGGGACGCTGATCGTGATCGCCATCCTGGCCGCAATGGTGATTGTGAGGTACTTGTAGGTATGAGCGAAATGACATTCCTGCCCGACCTGGGTGAACTGATCGAGATCAACGACGATGCCACCGTCTCCCGGACGGTGCTCAAGGCGGAGGGCGCGCGCGTCGTGCTGTTCTCCTTCGACGCCGGTCAGGAACTCAGCGAACACACCGCCGCGATGCCGGTGCTGATCCACCTCATCGATGGCCGCCTGCGGGTGACCGGGGGCGACGAGACCGTGGAACTGGCCCCCGGCGGCGTCGTCCACCTCACCACCCGCCTGCCCCACGCGATCGTCGCCCTGGAACCGTCCCGGATGGTGCTCACGATGCTGGACGCGCGTTAGTCAGGCCGCGTCCCACCCCGGCAGCGCGGACCCGGGCGCCCACGTCGAGTGGGTGCCACTGCTGATCCGCTCGGGTAGCGTGACCCGCGCGATCGGCCCGTCCGGCGACCCGGGCCGCGTCGAAGACCAAAGCCTGCGAGCGGTCCTCGGGCATGTCGATGGTGAACGTGACCAGGTACCCGTCGTCCTCGCCGGTGCCACCCACCCGGGGGGCCATCGCGGTCTCACTGCAGTAGACCCCCTCCGGCAGCGCGAACCGCTCCTCCCCGCCGGTGACCACATCGTGCTTGACCAACCCGTTGAACAGGAACCGGCCGGGCACCCCGGTCGCGGCGTAGGCGTAGCGGTGCTCCCGGCCACCGTGCAGGCCGTTGATCATGCCGAACTCCGAGATCGTGTCCGACAGGCGCTCCTCCTTCACCAGCCCCGTGGCCAGGTTGAGCCGCCAGCGGTGCAGGTGGGTCTGCATCCCGTCCAGCGACAGGAACCGCGAGATCCGCTCGTAGTACGAGGCGTCGGGCGCCACCTGCGGTTGCGGGTCGTCCTGGAAGAAACCGTCGAGCACGATCTCATCACCGTCCTCGAAGGCGTTCAGCCAGTGCAGGACGTAGGTGGGGGCGGCATCGAACCAGCGGATCTGGTCGGGTGCCCCGCGGCGCGGGATGACCCCGAGGCGGGTGGGAAGTTCCCGATGGAACGCCGGTGCGTACACGCCCTTGCCCACCAGCGCCGGCTCCCAGAACAGCGGGCAGTCGTTGAGGATCGCGTAGTTCTGCGTGAACGCCATGTCGTGCGGGATCCGCGGGCCCGGCAGGTCGATCGGCACGTAGTGGACCAAGGTGTCGCTCGCGTCGACCACACCGTAGTTGAGGTAGGGCTGGTCGACGCTGTAGTTGAAGAACATCAGCTCACCGGTGTGCTCATCGACCTTGGTGTGCGCCGAGGTCCCGCGCTCTGGCGTCCACGGCGCCTTGCCGCGCGGGTCCAGGGTCAGCGGGTCCATACGGTAGGCGTCGCCGCACTCGAAATGGCTGGACAACGCGAAGCCGTTGTGCACCACCACATCGGTGCTCGACGCGTCCTTGAGCATGCGGCGGGCACCCCAGCCGGGGCGCTTGGCCCTGTCCGGGCGCTCGGCCAGTCCCGCCCACAGCGGCCTGCCCTCCTGCTGTTCGGCCAGAAGGGCGTCGGTACGCACGAACTTGTTGCGGTAGAAGGCCCGGCCGTCCTTGAACCCGACGAGGTGGATCATGCCGTCGCCGTCGAAGGGGTGGTACCGGCCGATCGCCGGGTGGACCGGGTTCTCGGTGTTGCGCAGGTACACGCCGTCGAGGTCGGCGGGCAGTTCGCCCTCCACCTCCAGGTCGTCGGCGCGCCATTCGGTGTTCTGCGGGCGCCACGGGCCGGTGCGGTACGGATGGTCGTCGTCCTCGGGGAGGTTGCTGAGCATGCGGCCGACGATCTCGATGTCCATGGGCTTCAGGGTATGCGCGGTGACCGCCGTGCAGCCCGATTGTGATGAAGGTACGGCCCAACGGTCCGAATGCGACGACAGTGCGCCCTTCCGGACCCTGCAACCAGCACCACCATCACAAACCAGCCCCGAAGCCCTACACCTTCGTCACAATCACGGGCCGGGTCGCCGCCGGTCACGCTGCCAGGTGGTGCCCGTCCCGGGCGACATGACGGCGGGCGTGGGCGATGGCATCCGGGGTGTGGGCGAAGGCGTGGTTCTGGCCGGCGAGATGCTCCAGGATGCCGGTCGCCGTCAGCCGTGGCACGAACTTGTCCGGCAGTCCCGAGATCAGCACCGTGATCCCGCGGTGCTCCAGGCTGCGGATGGTGTCCGACAGCACCGCCGCCCCCGTGGCATCGAGGGTCGTCACGTGGGACAGCCGCAGGATGACCACGCGGATGTCGCTGACCTCGGCGAGTTCCAGCAGCGCCGAGTGCGCCCCGCCGAAGAAGAGGGGGCCCTCGAACCGGAACGCCACGATGTGCTCGTCGAGAAGGCTGCGCTCCTCGGCCGTGTGCGTGTCAGAACCCGCGTCCAGCGGGGTCTCCGTGAGCGTCGCCGAGCGTGCCACCTGCCGCAGGGCGATAGCGCCGGCGGCCACGATCCCGAGGATCACCGCGGTGGCCAGGTCGAGGGCGACCGTGGCCACGAAGGTGACCCCGAGCACCAGCGCATCGCTGCGACCGGACCGCAGCAGCGCACGCAGACTGGACACCTCGACCATCCGCAGAGCAGTGGCGATCAACACGCCGGCCAGCGCGGCCAGCGGGATGAGGCCCACCACCGTCCCCAGCGCCAGCACCACGACCAGCAGCACCGCTGAATGGACCAAGGCCGCGAGGCGCGAGACGGCGCCGGTGCGCACGTTGACCGCGGTGCGGGCGATCGCCGCCGTCGCCGGAATCCCCCCGAACAGTGGACTGGCGAGGTTGGCCAGGCCCTGCCCGAACAACTCCCGGTCGGGGTCATGGCGCTGGGACACACTCATCGCGTCGGCCACGCTGGCCGACAGCAGGCTCTCCAGAGCCGCCAGAGCCGCGACGGCAACCGCAGGTGCGGCCAGAATGCGCAGATCCGCCCATGCGAACACCGGGACGGTGGGTGCCGGCAGCGTCGACGGCAGGGCCCCGATGGTGGCCACGTCAAGCGCGGCAACTTGGGCCACGACCGTGGCGGCGGCGACCCCGATGAGCGCCACCGGGACGGCGGGCTTGATCCGCAGCCGCGCGGCCACGATCATCAACCCGGCGACTCCGCCGGCGATGAGGACGGAGACCCACTGCGGCGATGCCAGCCACAGCCCCACGGCCCGAACGGCCCCCACGACCACCTGCTCGCCGCCCCCCTCGACCCCCAGTGCGGCCGGGACCTGCTGCAACGCGATGATCACCGCGATGCCGAGGGTGAAACCCTCGATCACCGGCAACGGGATGAAGCGCACGTAGCGGCCCAGCCCCACCAGCGCCATGACGACCAGCAACAGGCCCGCCAGCAAGCCCACGACGAGCACGCCGTTGGCGCCGAACTGCGCGACGATCGGGACCAGGACGACGGTCATCGCCCCGGTCGGGCCGGACACCTGAACGTTGCTACCCCCGAAGACTGCCGCCACGGTGCCGGCGATGATCGCGGTGATCAGGCCGGCGGCGGCTCCTAGGCCAGAGGTGATCCCGAAGGCCAGCGCCAACGGCAACGCCACCACGCCAACCGTGATCCCGGCGATGAGGTCCCGCTGCGGCGCGATCCGCATCGCCCGGTAGTCCGCCTTTCGCGGGAGCAGCGCCGCGAGGCGTCCGCCCAGCCACGCGGTGGCCTCCCGCGCATCCCCGCTCACTGGCCGGAGACCTGACGCGCGAATTCGTCGACGAGTCCGCCAGGGCCCCCCGCCCGGGTCTGCAGGATCTCCCGTGCGGATGCCAGCAACTGCTCCACCGCCGGTAGCGCCAGCGAGTAGATCACCTCGCGGTTCTCATGCCGCTTGGAGACCAGGCCCGCAAGGCGCAGCACCGACAGTTGTTGGGAGAGACTGGCCGCTTCGATGTCCACGGCGGCACGCAACTCGTGGACGGGCTTGTCGCCCTCTGCCAGCAACTCCAGCACGCGGATGCGCACCGGATGGCCCAGCGTGCGGAAGAACTCGGCCTTCGCCTGGTAGAGCGGCACTGGCATGATGACCCCTGACTTGCAGAACTATGCAACTCTGCAAGTCTACAGCGGGGAGGCGGGGTCGGGTCAGTCGGTCAGCTCCGGCGCCCCCACGACGAAACTCACCGTGGTCGCGGTACTGCCGCCGATGTTGAGCGTCGCGAACCGGCGGGCTCCGGCCACCTGGTAGTCCCCAGCGCCGCCTGTCACCTGCTTGTGCGCGTCCAGCACCATGCGCACCCCGGTCGCCCCCACCGGATGCCCCACCCCGATCAGCCCGCCGCTGGGATTGATCGGAATGACTCCGTCCATGGCGATCGCGCCGGACTCCACGGCCTGCCAACTGCGGCCCGGCGGGGTGATCCCGAAGTGGTCGATGGCCATGTACTCGCTGGGGGTGAAGCAGTCGTGGGTCTCGATCCCGTCGATCTGGCTCACCCCGGCAACCCCAGCGCGGCCGAACGCATCGCGCACGGTGGCCGCCACATGGGGCATCACCAGCTCGTCAGCACCGGCCAGTTTGGCGTCCAGGCCCAAGCCGACCGTGCGATGCCCCCAGCCGAGGATGAGACCCCGGACGGCGCCCGGACCGTTCGCTGACCAGCACCACCCCGGCCGCACCGTCTGTGACCTGGCTGCAGTCGTGGCGGCGCAACCGCCCCTCGACCAGAGGGTTCGCCACGTCGTCGGCGGCGAACGACTCCGGAGTCAGCGTCCAGGTGCGGGTCTGCGCGAGTGGGTTGCGACGGGCGTTGGTCAGGTTCAACTCCCCGATCGCCCGCAGATGGGCGTCATTCAGGCCGTAACGCCGCTCGTACTCGTCGGCCAGCGCACTGAACGACCACGGCCACACGTACTTCGCACCCTGCGCATCCCGGCCGACCCAGGACGCGGCCCCCATGAAGTCGGCGGCCTGGTCCCCGGGGACGCTGCGCTCAAGTTCCACCCCGAGCACCAGCGCCGTTTCGTACCGGCCCGCCTCGAGGTCGGCCATCGCGGACAGCAGCGCGATCCCCCCGGACGCGCAGGCCGCTTCGTGCCGGGACGCCGGTATACCCGCGAGCAGCGGCTCGACCGTCGCCGGCATCGCCCCGAGGTGACCCTGACCGGTGAACAACTGCCCGAACGCGTTGCCGACGTGGATGACCCCGATGTCCTCGGCGTCCACCCCGGCCGCCTGCAGGGTTCCGGAGACGACCTCAGCCACCATCGCGGTGACGTCCGCGCCCTCCTTGGTCCAGTTGCGCGCGAAGTCCGTCTGGTACCCGCCGAGTATCCCGATCATGCGGCCCAGCGTAGGCGCATACGCTGGGCCCCGTGACCGACGTCTACATCCTGGACTGGGTGCGCACCCCCCGCGGCAAAGCCAGCCCCAGGGGCGGACTGCACGACCTCACGGCACTGGACCTGGTGACTGGGCTGCAGGCTGCCCTGGTCCAGCGCACCGGCATCAACACCGACGACGTGCAGGACGTGGTCCTCGGGGTGGCTTCGCAGATCGGTGAGCAGGGGGCCGACCTGGCCCGCACCGCGAACCTGCTGTCCGGATGGCCCGCCCCGGGGGTGACGCTCAACCGCTTCTGCGCGTCCGGCATCGATGCAGTGGCGACAGCAGCCGCCCGCATCCGCGCCGGTGACTACAGCCTGGTCGTGGCCGGCGGGGTGGAAACCGTGTCGCGGGTGCCGATCTTCAGCGATGGTGGCGCGCTGTGGTCCGATGCCGCTGTGGTCGACGCCGTCGGGTCGGTCCACATGGGGATCGCCGCGGACCTCAACGCCACGCTGGAGGGATTCACCCGCGAACAGCTCGACGCCTACGCAGTGGAGACCCACGCGAAGGCGGCGGCGGCCTGGGAGTCGGGGGCGTTCGAGGCCAGCATCGTCCGGCTCAACAGCCTGGACCGCGACGAGTTGGTGCGGCCCGGCACGACTGCCGAACAACTCGCGAGCCTCGCGCCGGCCTTCACTGACCGCCCCGGCGACGACGCCCTTGTCCTCAAGCGGTACGACACCATCGACCACCTGCACACGGTTGGCACCTCACCGCAGATGGCCGACGGCGCGGCGCTGGTGCTGCTGGGGACCGCGGAGCAGGCCGACCGGTTGGGCATCACACCGCAGGCGCGCATCCTGTCCAGCGCCACCGCCACCTGCGACCCCGTGCTCATGCTGACGGCCGGGCAGGAGGCCATGCAGTCGGCCATCGACCGCGCCGGCCTGCAACCGGCGGACATCGACGTCTTCGAATTCGCCGAGGCGTTCGCGGCACGGTGCCTGCGATTCCGCCGGGACCTCGACGCCGGGCCGGACCGGATGAACCCCAATGGCGGGACGATGGCGATGGGCCACGCCTTCGGCGCCACCGGCACGATCATGGTGGGCCAGTGCGTGGACGAACTGCAGTCCCGGCAGGCGCGGTACGGGGTGGCCGGGGTCAGCGGCGCCGCTGGTCTGGGTGTGGGAGTGGTCCTCGAGCGGCTCTAGCCCGTGCGCAGGTCTACAGGGATTTCAGGAACTCCAGCGTCACCTTCGTGAACGTGTACAAGCGCACGCCCGGCCGGTAGGGGTAGTCCCGCTCGATCACCGCGAGGGTGTCGTTCGGGGTGTGCCAGTACGACCCGTGGTCCTCGGTCTGGGTGTACCCGTCCTTCTCGTCGATCTCCCAGTTGGTGGCCTCGAAGGCGACCACCGGGATCCGGGCCTTGTTGAACGCGGTGTAGTCGCTGAAGCCGTTGGGAGTCAGGCCCGCGGGGTACTCGGGGTTCCAGCCGGGCTGGGTGCGCAAGGGCAGATCGAAGCGCTGGGCGATACGCAGCATCCGGTCGCGGCCCCAGGTCTTCTTGTTGGCTCCGGCGTGCACGTACATGTGGTCACCGACGATCAACGAGTCGTAGTTGATCATCAGTTGGGTCCGCGCCACCTGCTTCGCGCTCAGGGACCTGACGTAGCGGTTGGAGCCCACCAGGCCGCCCGGGTTCTCCTCGGCGCCGAAGGCCACGAACTTCACCGTGACCGGGAGGTTCCGGTCGGCCATGCGCCGGGCCACTTCGAGCATCACGCCCACCCCGGATGCGTTGTCGTCGGCTCCGAATCCCTCCACCCGGTTGTCGTAGTGCGCGCCGATGACGATCACTGGGGGCTTCTCCCCCGCCCCCTTGAGCGTGGCGGTGACGTTCTGCGAGCGGTACGTCGTGCCCTTGCGGGTGAACGTGAACCGCTGGGTCTTCGGCGAGTAGCCGGCGTTGCGCAGCCAGGTGCGGATCTTCCCGGCGGCAGCACGCTCCCCTGGAGTGCCCTGCACACGTTGGGCAGAGTTCAGTTCCTGAACAACCTTGTGGGCGAAGTCCCCCACCAGGTGTGGATCGTCCGCGGCCGCAGCAGGGACGGCGATCAGCGGGACGGCGGCACAGACAGCGACGACCGGCTTGAGCATGGCTCAACGGTAGACCCACGATGGCCCGCCCCTGCCGGTGCTGCTGGGACGGGCCGTCGGGTGGCGCCTACAGCGAGGACTGCTTGTACTTCAGGGTGATGGTGGTCGGGGTGTCCGCGGCCTGGAAGGTGCACTTCCACTTGACCTTCGCGTACTCCCCGGCCGTGCCCGGGTTCACCAACGCGTAACTGGTCGCCTTGCAGCGGAAACCCTCCGCCTTGACGATGGTGCCCTTCTTGGTGGCCTCCCCGTCCGTGGCGGCCACGACCTTGCTGACCGACTTGTAGGTCGTCATATTGACGAACGCGCGCGAGACCTCTTGGGCATCAACCTGTACCTTCGGCATCTTGCCGGCCGAACTCAGCGGCCCGACGTACTGCGCGTCGAGAGCCGGGATGACGACCTCGGACGGATCGGTGGCAGCCGCCGCCGGGGCGACCGCCGCCGCCCCCAGAACGGGCACGGTGAGAGCGGCCGCAATGGCCGTCGACTTCTTCATATGTTGCTCCTCCCAATCGGATGACCTCCCCGAGGGTAGGGCACGCACAGGTCAGCCGGTGCGCGAAACGCACGGGCTTGCCGATCGTTTACCGGAGAGGTACCGCGGCGTTGCCCGCACTCAGTCGAGCGGTTGATGCGCGCGCAACATGCCGTCGGGATCGTGCTGCGCCCGGACGGCGCGAAGGCGTTCGAGGGAAGGGCCGAACAGCCGCTGCGGATCGGTGGGTGACTCGCGGAAGTTCGTGAAGGAGCGCGGCGCCGCCACCGCCTGCAGGGTCGCCAGTGCCCCACCCACCGCTGCGGACACCCCGGCCGCCGCCTCGGGCACGGGGACCATCCCGACGGCGAAGCACAAGAAGTCGCCGTCGAGCGCGGCCACCGCACCCCCCTCAGCGCGGTCCGCCCGCAGCGCCCCACCGAGGTGCCGGAACTCCCCGGACAACAGCATCGGATTCTCTGCCGCCCGCACGAAGTCGTTGATCGTGGTCCCGTCCAGATCGTTGAGTAAGAGGCCGTCTGCCAACGCCGGTGACGGGCCAGGGGGATCCATGTGAAGCCCTGCCAGTGCGGGCATCGGGATGCGGGCGAACGTATCGATCGCTGGGCCCAACTGCCGCAACGGCGCCAACAGGTCCGCGCCGGATTCGTCGTCCACGAGCATGGCGGCTTCGACAACCGCGAACGACTTGCCGCGCAGCGGTTCGGGCAACTCCGGCAGCGGCGGCAGGTTGAGCACGCGGGCGACCGATGTCACCGATTCCGGTACGCCGTCCACCCAGGTGCGCCAGGCGGACAGCACCTCGGCTGCGCGGTCTATCGGCCAGAACATCGCCCCGGCGAAGATGTCCGGGACGTCCAGCAGACCGAACTCGAGCGCGGTCACCACAGCGACGTTGCCGCCGCCGCCGCGCAACGCCCAGAAGAGTTCGGGCTCGTGGGTGGCGTCGACCACCCGTTGCTGCGCGTCAGCGGTCACCACCTCCGCCGCGATCACCTGGTTCGCGGCCAGCCCGTGAGCACGCGCCATCCAACTCAGACCGCCACCGAGGGTGTATCCCACCACTCCCACGTCCGGCGACGAGCCCGCCAGTGCCGCGAGCCCGTGCTCGGCGGCGGGTTGGGTCACCTCGGCCCAGACGACGCCCGCCTCCACGCGCGCGGTGCGTGCGGCCGGGTCGATCGTGACACTGCGCATCCTGGACATGTTGAGCAGCAACGTGTCTGCCAACCCGCCCTGGGCTGCGAGGCCTGCTGCACTGTGCCCGGTTCCCTGGACCGCAACGCGCAGGCCGTGGCGGCGGGCAGCCGTCAGCGCTGCCACCACGTCGTCTGCGCCACGCGGATACGTCACCGCGGCTGGCCGCTGATCCACCGCGACGTTCCACGGGGTCCGGGCGGCATCCCAGTCGGGGTCGCCCGGCAGGATCGCGCCGGGCAGGTCGTCTGCGAGGGTCTGCGCCGTCATGGCACCTCCCGGGTCGGGGTGTGGCATCCCTGGACAGGTCCGCACAACGCACACGAGGATACGAGCCAGAGGCCGGTTCCGACAGGCCCGGACGACCGATGGGCCGGGGTACATCCGGCCCACACCGGACCCTGAGGAGCAACGATGACCGCAGCCCCGACCGACCGGGCCCGGGCGGCCATCGAGGCCAGCGGGTTGGCGCACCGGACGACCGAACACGGGCCGGTGGCCAGCCTGCAGGAGGCAGCGCAGGCCCGCGGTCTGACACCGGACCGGGTACTGAAGTCCATCGTGGTGCGGCGCGGCGAGGCCGATCACCTGTTCGTGCTGGTCCCGGGCGGGCGCACGATCAGCTGGCCCAAGTTGCGCGCATTGCTCGGGGTGAACCGGCTGTCCATGCCCAGCGCCGACGACGCCCGCGAGGTCACCGGCTACGCCCGCGGCACCATCACACCCTTCGGATCACTCACCCCGCTACCGGTCATCGCTGACGCCGCCATCCCCAACGGGCCGGTGTCGATCGGCGGGGGCGGGCACGGGGTGGCATTCACCGTGGATTCTGCGGCCTTGATCGCCGTCCTCGACGCCCAGGCGGCCGACGTCACGCAACCCGAGTAACTCGCTGCCCCGGCAGCCGCGGGTGGGAGCCACCGGTCCGGCGGTCCACCACCAAGCGATAGTTTCGGGCCATGAGCAAGACGAACCCCGGCAACTTCTTCGAGGACTTCACCGTCGGTCAGGTGATCGAGCACGCGACCCCGCGCACCGTCACCGAGGGCGACCGCGCCGTGTACGGTGCGCTGTACCCCACACGCTTCGCGGTCCCGTCGTCAGCCTCGTTCGCTGCGGCCGTGGGGCTGGACCCCCACCCCGTCGAAGAACTCATCGGGTTCCACATCGCCTTCGGCAAGACGGTGCCGGACGTCTCGTTGAACGCCGTGGCGAACCTGGGGTACGCCGAGTGCCGATTCCACACGCCAGTCGTCCCGGGCGACACCTTGCGCACGACGTCCACCGTGATCGGGCTCAAGCAGAACTCCAACGGCAAGAGCGGCGTGGTCTACGTGCGGTCGGTGGCGACCAACCAGCGCGGACAGGTGGCCATCGAGTGGGCCCGCTGGGTGATGGTGCACAAGCGGGACGTCGACGCACCCGCCCCGGAAACCGTCCTGCCCGAACTTGCCAAGGTCGTCGACGCGGCGGATCTCGTGATCCCCGCAGGGCTGGACTTCAGCAACTACGACTTCGCCGCGGCCGGTGAACCGCACCGCTTCGACGACTTCGCGGTGGGAGAGAAGATCGACCACGTCGACGGGGTGACGCTGACCGACCCCGAGCACATGATGGCCACGCGGTTGTGGCAGAACACCGCGAAGGTGCACTTCAACACGCAGGCCCGCCCCGACGGGCAGCGACTCATCTACGGCGGGCACATCATCTCGATGGCACGGGCCCTGTCCTTCAACGGCCTGGCCAATGCCCAACTGATCGCGGCCATCAACGCCGGGGCCCACACCTCGCCCGCGTTCGCCGGCGACACCGTCTACGCGTGGTCGGAGGTGCTGGACAAGGCCGAGACCGCGGCGCCCGGGGTGGGTGCCCTGCGGCTTCGACTGGTGGCGACCAAGGACCGCGACGAGTCGATGACCCTGCGCGGGGAGGACGGGAAGTACGCGCCGGACGTGCTGCTCGACCTCGACCTCTGGGCCCTGATCCCGCAGTAGGGGGTTCTGGGTAACCACGTGCAACCCAGTTGCCTGAGGTCTGGGTAACCACGTGCAACCCAGTTGCCTGCGGTTACCCAACTCCGCCGCGGTCACCCGCCCAGCGCCGCGAGGCCCAGCACCGATGCCGCATCCCGGACCGCATCGATCGCGGCACGGTCCGGTGCCCCCACCACTTCGATCGCCGGCACCGCCGCCCGCCACTTCATCGCCTCGGCGATCCTGACCACAGACCGCAACGCACCTGCGGTGTCGTTGTTGCCGTGCACCACCACCCCGTAGGGCAGACCGACGGTCGCATCCAGGCAGGGGTAGTACACGGTGTCGAAGAAGTGTTTCATCGCCCCGCTCATGTACCCGATGTTCGCCGGGGTGAGCAGCAGCACGGCGTCCGCAGCCAACAGGTCACTGGCGGTCGCCGAGAGGGCCGGTTCGAGGGCCACCGAGACCGCGTCGAGCTCCGGCACGCCGGCACCGGCAACCGCGGCCTCCAGCAACTCCTGCACCGCCGGGGACGGGGTGTGGTGGACGATCAGCAGACCGGCCATGGTCACGCCTCCTTGACCACTGCGTACCAGATCCGGTCCGCGACCATCTCGATACACTCGCCGATCCGAAGGCAGCGCTGGTAGTGCTCACGCATGGGCAGCGCATCGTGGAAGTCCGGCAGCGACGCGATCTCCTGGATCCCCCGCGCGTACAGCTTCTCCATGTGCCGACCGCACTTGGTGGCGGCGTCCGCCCTCGCGGTTGCGGCGTCCGGGTCGTCCAGCAGGACATCGAAGGCAGCCGCCAGGTTCTCCACCCCGGCCAGGGCCTCCTCGGCCAGCCGACCCGTGATCGGGGTGGGCGTGACCCCGAGCAAGTCCGCCTCCCGCACGACGTTCTTCGCCGTGTTGATGACCGTGTCCAGCCGCTCGGACAAGGTGAACAGATCCTCCTGGTCCACCGGGGTGGTGAAGGCGTTGCGCAACTGCTGGGCCAAGTGGCGGCGGACATCATCGGCTTCATGTTCGGCCTGTCGCAACACATCGGCCTGCGCGGCATCGCCGGCGGACCAGGCGACGAAGGCCGAGAGCCCGCGCCGTGTCACATCGGCCTGCTCGTGCAAGGTGGCCAACACGTCGGGGGTCTCCGGCAGGAACCAGCGCTTACTCATACGACCATCCTGACAAGCGCACACACCAGTGCACCCAGCAATGCGCAACCAGGCAGCGTCACGATCCACGCCAGCAGGATGTCCCGCACCACCGTCCAGCCCACATGCCGCCGGCGCTGGCTGGCGCCCACACCGACCACGGAGGATGAGACAACGTGGGTGGTGCTGACCGGCGCACCAACCGCGGATGCCAGCCCGATGATCACCGAGCTCGACCCCGAACTCACCAGGCCGTCGAGCGGGCGCAGCCGGTAGATCCGCCGGCCGATGGTGCGCACGATGCGCCAACCACCCAAAGCCGTCCCGACGGTCAGCGCCAGCCCGCAGACGATCTTGACCCACAGCGGGACGACAAACTCCGGGATCACCCCACCGGCGACCAGCGCGAGGGTGAGCAGACCCATGGTCTTCTGGGCATCGTTGGCCCCGTGGGCGAAGGAGAGCGTGGCCGCCGTCACCCACTCGCCGCGCAACACCGGCGTCCGCACCTGCCGCGATGCCCGCCGGGTGGCACGGGTTGCCGCCACCGCGACGACCCAGGCGACAGCGGCCCCGAGCAGCGGGGAGATCGCCAACCCGACGAGCACCCCCAGCACGCCGTACGGGAACACCCCGTTGAAACCGCCCCAGACGACGGCCGACGGTCCGGCAACGACCAGGGCAGCGCCCACCAGGCCACCGACCAAGGCGTGTGAGGACGACGACGGCAGGCCCCGGTACCAGGTGGCGATGTTCCACAGGAGACCGGCGACCAGAGCGCTGAGGAGGACAGCCATCGTCTGTTCCGGATCGACGTCCAGCAGGCCGCCCACGGTGTCAGCCACCGCAGTGGCCACCAGGATCGGCCCGAGGATGGTGAACACCGAGGCCAGCACCACCGCCGGACCCGGGCGCGCCGCACGGGTCGCGACCAGCGCGGCGATGGCGTTGGAGGAGTCGTGGAAGCCGTTGGAGACGTCGAAGGCAATCCCGAGCAGGATCACGAGCAATACCGCCCCCTCCATGCCTCCGGTGTAGCACCCGGACCGGGACAAGCGCCCGCGCATTCCTGGGAGGCACACTGGAAAGGTGCCGGACGAGTCCGAAGAGTTGTCGCTGGCGATGCAGATGCGACCTACGTTGTTCGTCACGCTGCAGACCGACCTCAGGCAAATGCCGACGCCGGTTCAGCCCTATCGCGCCTCCCTCGCGGTGCGGTGGTCGCCCGACGACGGGCCCGATGTGGATCTCGCGGAATTGTCGGAACGCACCGGCGTCGACGTGCGCAACTACGTGCCCGAGGTGGGCAACGTCATGCCCGACGGGCTGGTCGCCAGCGTGGGGGAAGGCCGCTTCACCACCGTCGACCTCAGTGCACCCGACTGCTGGGAGTGTCTGACGGGGAACGGACAGGACCTCGCAATGGTCGGCGAGGCACTGCTCGGCGAGAAATTCGACCAGGCCGAACTGCGCGCCGCCTTCCCAGTGGTGCACCAGCGGGCGGTCATCGTGGAGCACGTGGAGGTTGTGCCGGAATGGCGGGGAGCCGGATACGGCCTGGTAGCCATCGAGATTGTTCTGCGTGAGCTGGGACGGTGTGCCGACGTGGCCGCCCTGTATCCCATGCAACCCGGGCTGACGGATCTGGCCGAACGCCAGGAAGCATCGGAACGGCTCACCCGTCACTGGGGGCGGCTGGGCTTCGCAGACTTCAACGGCATCATGGCCAAGGCGCTGGGGTAAGGCGAACCTTCAGCATTTGCCACAGTTTCTGCGTAGTAAATTCCCTCGTGGGAGGGAGTCCGCATGACGGCACGAGCACTGCGCCGGACCCGCATCGACCTGAGCCAACGGCCCTTCATCGTCATCTGGGAGGCCACACAGGCGTGCGCCCTGGCCTGCAAACACTGCCGGGCCACCTCGGTGCCGCACCGGGACAGCCGCGAACTGACAACGGCGCAGGCCTGCGCACTGATGGACCAGGTCCTCGAGTTCGGGTCGCCCCCACCCTTCTTCGTGATCACCGGCGGTGACCCGTTCATGCGCCCGGACCTGTTCGAACTCGTCGCGCATGGCGCTGCCATCGGGCTGCCCGTCGCGGTGTCGCCATCCGGCACGCCGGCGCTCAACCGGGACAACCTCGCGCGACTGCGTGACGCGGGTGCGCACGCCATCTCCCTAAGCGTGGACGGCGCCACCGCCGCGACCCACGATGCGTTCCGCGGTGTCCCCGGAAGTTTCGATCTGACGCTGCGCGGCTGGCAGGACGCGCAGGAACTGGGCATGAAGGTGCAGATCAACACCACGGCCACGCGGACGAACCTGCACGAACTGCCCGCCATCCTCGACACCATCAAGCGCCGGGGGGTCATGACGTGGAGCATGTTCTTCCTGGTACCGACCGGGCGGGGTCGGCGCTGCAGCAGTTCACCACACAGCAGGCGGAGGACGTCCTGAACTTCTGTTACGAGGCGGACAAGGTCGTGTCGCTGAAGACGACCGAGGCCCCGGCCTTCCGCCGGGTGTGCATCCAGCGCACGATCTGCGAGGAGCAGGGGCTCGATCCCGCCACCGCTATGCGGCTCGGGCCGGACTACCGGGCCCTCACCGCGCAACTGACCGACCTCGGCCTGCAGCCGGATGGTCACCAGCTGCGACGGCCGCCGCTGCCGATCAACGCCGCCCGCGGATTCGTGTTCGTCTCACACACCGGCGAGGTGTTCCCCAGCGGCTTCCTGCCACGCTCGGCCGGCGACGTGCACGCCCGCCCGCTGGCCGAGATCTACCGCGACTCGGACCTCTTCACGATGCTGCGCGACACCGACCGGCCCACCGGACGGTGTGGGCGATGCGAGTTCCGGACCGTGTGCGGGGGTTCGCGGCCCCGGGCCTACGGCGCGACCGCCGACGTGCTGGAGGACGACCCGCTGTGCGGTTACGAACCCGGCACGTTCGGGTTCGGTGAGCGGGTGCGGGCGCTGATCGCGGGCTGAGGCTACCCTGGATAGTCCGGCCTGAGGAGGTGCACCATGCGCGCAGTGCTTGCGGCGGTCGTCCTGCTCATTGTCACCGCACCGGCCGCGAGCGGGGCCACGGTCACGATCCCGGATGACGTCGGCGACATCATCGTCGGCCCGGAGATCTCCGACATCGTCGAGGCGCACGTCACCTACTCCGCCAAGCGCCTGACCGTCAGCGTGACGCACCGCGACTGGCGCTGGGAGTGGGGCCACAAGCGGGCGGCTACCGGCGGTCTGGTGACCTTCGGCAATGGCCGCTCGTTCGTCATCGTGCCCAACAACACCGGCCGCCGGTCCCAGTTGTACACCCGCAAGGGCTTACGGAACTGCCCGGACGGCCAATCCTGCAAACTCCCTGTGACGGCTGGCGCTACCAGGTCGATGAGGACGCGCGGACGACCGCGGTCAGTGTGCCCGTGCGGTGTTTCGGAACCAGGTCCGCCCGAGTCAAGGTGCGGCCGTTCCACGTCATCCCCATCACCGGCCAGCAACCCGTCGTCGACCCGGTGTCCACCAGCCCCTTGATCGCACGGGGCTGAACCGCCGCCCAGCCGGCCACCCCAGTGCCCGAGAATGGTGTCATGAGCCCGCAGTTCGACCCCGACGACGGGGTGGTCGCTGTCACCGGTGTGACGAAGCGATTCGGCCAGGTCACGGCGGTGGACGACTTGAGTTTCGCCGTCACACCTGGCCGGGTGACCGGCTTCCTCGGCCCGAACGGCGCCGGGAAGACCACCACGCTTCGCATGATCCTCGGCTTGGCGACCCCGGATGCCGGCTCGGTCACCATCGGTGGCATCACCTACGGTCAGCGTCCCCGCCCGGCCCAGCACGTCGGTGCGGCACTGGAGGCGGCCAGTTTCCACCCCGGGCGTACCGCCCGCGACCACCTGCGGGTCTACGCACCGGAAGTCGGCGTGCCCGACGCCCCGTGCGATGAGGTCCTGGCGACCGTCGGGCTCGACGACGCCGCCGAACGACGGGTGGGTGGGTTCTCCACCGGGATGCGCCAGCGACTCGCCCTGGCCACGACCCTGCTCGGCGACCCCCAGGTCCTACTGCTCGACGAACCAGCGAACGGACTGGACCCCGAGGGCATCGCGTGGTTGCGGCAGTTCCTGCGATACCTGGCCGGCCAGGGTCGCACCGTGCTGGTCTCCTCACACGTTCTGTCCGAGGTCGAGCAGACCGTGGATGACGTCGTGATCATCGCCAGGGGCCGGCTCGTGCACGCCTCATCGCTGGCGCAGCTCGCGGCCATGGCCCGGCCGGCGGCGCGGATCGTCTCGCCGGATGCCGACGGGCTGGCGCGCGTGGTCGCGGATAACGGGTGGGACGCCGATTTCGACACCCCCAACATCGCCGTCGTCCAGGACCACCATCCGGTGGACGTCGGAGTGGCTGCCTTCCGGCAGGGACTGGAACTGCATGAACTCGCCCCGGCCGGCACCAGCCTGGAGGCGCTGTTCCTCCAGTTGACCAGCCCCGCGGCGCAGGAGGTGGGGCGATGATCACCGCGCTGCGCACCGAACTACGCAAGATCACCACCACCCGGGCCTGGTGGATCAACGCCGTCGTGATGTTCGGCTACATGGTGGTCATGTCGGCGATCATGGCCGCGTCCTTCGTGCTCGGAATGCGCGCGGCCGAGGGGACCGAGGCCTCCCCCGGGGAGCTCGTGCTGGACCCGCAGGCCGCGGCGTCGTCGGTCTACACGCTGGCCGTGGCGCTGGGCTACATCTTCCCCGCGCTGCTCGGAGCCATGGTCGTCACCACTGAGTTCCGCCACCACACGATCACCCCGACGCTGCTGGCCGAACCGCGGCGCAGCCTGGTGCTGGGGTGCAAACTGGCCGCCGTGCTGCCGTTCGGGATCGCGGTGGCGGTGGCGGGCGTGCTGGGTGCGGTCATCGGAGGCGCGGCGACGCTGGCCGTGATGGGCGAACCGACTTTCCTCTCCGACGCCCAGATGCAGCGCACGATCGCCCTGTCGGTGGTCGCCCTTGTGATCTGGTCGCTGGTCGGGGTCGGCTTCGGCTCGGTGTTGACCAACCAGGTCGCAGCGATCGTCGTGCTGCTGGCGTTCACCCAGTTCGTAGAGCCCTTGCTGCGACTGCTGCTCGCACAGTTCGACGCCACGGAGATGATCTCGAAGTTCCTGCCGGGCGCCGCCGGGGAGGCCATCGCCGGCTCGAGCCTCTACGTCAGTTCCGGTCTGGCCGATCTGCTGCAGCCGTGGCAGGGAGTGCTGGTGCTGCTCGCCTACGCCGTCGTGTTCACGGTCATCGGGCGACTGACGACGTTCCGCCGGGACATCGGCTAGCTGCTGCTGCCTGTTGGCCAGCGAGTGGTCCGGGACGACCGCGCCACGACTGCCACAGGTGCTGCCGGATGGCCTGTCGCCGGTCGGTCGCCAGAAGCGTCATCACGTCCAGAACCTCCCCGACGGGGCTCGGTGGAGCATGCTGGATACCAGCCGACGGCAGGGAGAAGCAGATGAACGATTCGATGGACCCCGAGGTCCTGGACCGGGCAGTTGGCGTCCTGCTCGCGTCCGCCTGCGGAGATGCGCTCGGCGCCGGGTACGAGTTCCTGCCGCCGACGAGCATCCGCCCACCCGTCGGCATGATCGGGGGCGGTTCGTTCGCCTGGGAGCCGGGCGAATGGACCGACGACACCTCGATGGCCTGGGTGATCGCGCGGGTGGCGGCGACGGGCGTGGATCTGCGCACCGAAGATGCACAGGACCAGATCACGGCGGGGTGGTTCGCGTGGCAGCAGGAGGCCAAGGACATCGGAATCCAGACCCACGCAGCGCTGGCGCGGGCCGGTCACGAATCCGGCGGGACCCCCACCGCCGCGCACCTGCGGGAGGCCGCTGCGCGCTACCACGACCGGGAGGGCCGGTCCGGCGGCAACGGCTCACTCATGCGGACCGCGCCCGTCGCTCTGGCCTATCTCGACGATTCCGACCGCCTCACGGAAGCCGCGATGCAAATCAGCGCCCTCACCCACTTCGACCCGGAAGCCGGCGAGGCCTGCGTACTGCAGTGTCAGGCGATTCGCCACGCCGTTCGCACCGGGGAGTTGGACCTGCGGGTCGGCTTGCGGCACCTGGATCGGCCACGGGCACGACTGTGGCATTCCCGCATCGACGACGCGGAAGGCCGCACGCCGCAGTCCTTCACGCGCAACGGGTGGGGAGTGGAGGCGCTCATGGGCGCCTGGAGTGCCGTCGTGGGCACCGCCCAGCACGACGTCCAGGGCACTCTGGAGGCCGCGGTGCTGGGCGGGCACGACACCGACACCGTCGCGGCCATCGCGGGGGCGCTCGTGGGCGCCGAGCACGGCGCGACGTCGGTGCCGCGGCAGTGGCGGGAGATCCTGCACGGCTGGCCTGGCAAGACCGGCGACGACCTGGTCGAGGTGGGACTGCGGATCGTGGCGGGAGGGACTGACCAGTAGTCAGCGGGCCACGACGGAGGCCTGCTGAAAGACCTCGCCCGGCATGCGCCGGGCCAACTGCCAAGTGATGGCGATCGGCCTCTCACCGCGGTGATCGACGTACGAGACCGGCCCCAGGCACAGGAACGGCACGGCGCCGAGTTCGTCGGTGGGGCGCTCGCGGACGAACAGCAGGACATGGGTTCCTTCGGCGGTGTGGTTGAGGTAGCGCTGTCCTGCTGGGGAATCCACGCGGGTCGTGTTCTGCGACTCCCAGTGGAACTTGTCCGGCGCGACCGCGTAGTCCCGGTACATCGTGCTCGGCGAGAAGTCGGCCTCGCTCTTGCGCAGGTTCACCAGCAGGGCATCCGTGCGCGCGGATTCCGCCCACACCACACCCGTGGCATGACCCCGTGCCGACCGGGTCCACCCGGCCCAGTCCAGTCCCGCGAGGATCTCCTCCCTGCGGTACCGGGCGTGGCTGAACATGGGCACGTCCTGCAGCCCCTCGCCGAGCGGCAGCGGGTTGAGCCGGGCGCGATCCAGGCCGAGATCCAGCACCTCGCGGGCCTCGGCGCAGAAGGCCGGGTGAGCACGCAGGTGCGACAGGCCCGCCGCATAGGACGCGAACCCGCCCCGATCGGGCCAGAGGGTGAAGAACAGCATGCGCGCGAGGCGCTGGTCCCACGGGCTGAGGTCCTCGTAGCGCTCAGCATCTGGCGTCAACAACCTTGCGTACACGCCAGCGCGCGCCGGGTCGTCGACGTGGATGAGTGCCGACAGCCGCTTGAGCACGGCTGATTCATCCGGGCCGGCGGCCGGAGTCGGCAGTCCTGCACCCCTGCGCAATGCCGTCCACGTACCACCGCCGCGATAGATGTCCACCAGGTCGCGCCCCGACTCCTGCAGGAACTGCGCCAGCGGCAGGTCGCCGTACGACCGGACCTCCGCGACCAGACCTTTGGTCGTGAGCCGCAGTTGCTGGCGGACGTTGTCCAGGACGATGTCCTGGGCCACCCGGTCGAGGACCATCTGCGAACCGGAGGGCAGGAAGGGGAAGCCCTGCTCGATCTGGCGTTCCAGAGCCTTGCGCCCGACCCCGACCAGCGCCCGGTACCGCACGTCGAACCGGAACTCCCGGCGCTGCTGGCCGATGAAGTCCAGCGCGGTCAGCACCGCCTTGCCCTGCGACCTTCGCAACCCGCGACCCAACTGCTGCAGGAAGACCGTCGCGCTCTGCGTGGGCCGCAGGAACAGGACGGTGTCGACCTCGGGGATGTCGAGGCCTTCGTTGAACAGATCTGCGGCGAACAGGGCGTTGACCCGCACATGGCGCAGCGCGTCGAGCGCATCCGCCCGGTGATCCTCGCGCGTGCTGCCCGAGACCGCCCGCGCCGGGATGCCGGCCTCGGTGAACACCCGCGCCATGTACTCCGCGTGCGCGACCGACACGCAGAACCCCAGTGCCCGCATCCGGTGGACGTCCGTGACCTTGTCGCGCAACTCCCGCAGCACCTTCAGCGCGCGGGCGTCGTTGCCGGTGTAGACACGGTCGAGGCCGGCGGGGTCGTACGCGCCACGCTTCCACTCGATGCCCGTCAGGTCGACGTCATCGGCCACGCCGAAGTAGTGGAACGGAACCAGCAGATCATCCGAGAGCGCGTCCCACAGGCGCTGCTCGTACGCCGTGCGGTTGTCGAAGAAGCTACGGACGTCCACGCCGTCGGCGCGTTCCGGGGTGGCAGTCAGGCCGAGCAACTCGCGTGGGCGCAAGTGGTCCAGCAACCGCCGGTACGTGGCCGCCTCCGCGTGGTGGAACTCGTCCACCACCACCACGTCGAAGTGATCCGGGGGGATGGTCTCCACGCCGAGGGACGACAGCGACTGAACGCTGGCGAAGACATGCCGCCACTGCTCGGGGCGGCGGCCCGCGACGAAGGGCTCGCCGAACGTGGCATCAGCCAGCACCTCGCGGTAGGTGTGCAGGGACTGCTCGAGGATCTCCTTCCGGTGGGCGACGAACAGCAGGCTGGGTCGCCGGCCGGGATCATCGACGAGCCCGCGGTAGTCCAGCGCGGCGACAACTGTCTTGCCGGTGCCCGTCGCTGCCACGACCAGGTTGCGGTGCCGGTCGTGGATCCGCCGCTCGGTCTCCAGGGCTTCGAGGATCTGCTCCTGGTGGGGGTACGGCCGGACCTCCAGCCCGGACAGCATGATCCGGGAGTGCCCCGTCCCGCCGCCCCCGGCGCGTGCCAGGGCCTGGGACAGGTGGTCACCGTCTGCGTCCGGATCGTAGTCGGTGAAAGCCGGGTCGGACCAGTAGGTGTCGAACGTGGCCCCGAACTTCCGGATCAGCTGCGGGGTTGCGACCCCGGAGAGCCTCACGTTCCACTCCAGCCCGTCCACCAGCGCCGACCGCGACAGATTCGAACTACCGACGAAGGCCGTGTCAAATCCGGAGTGGCGGCCGAACAGCCAGGCCTTGGCGTGCAGGCGGGTGGAGGCCTCCTCGTAGGTGATCCGCACCTGTGCCCCGAAGCGCCGGACCAGTTCGTCGAGGGCGCGCCTCTCCGTGGCACCCATGTACGTCGTGGTGATGACCCGCAGCGGCACACCCCGGTCACGCAACGCGGCCAACTGCTCCTCGATGACCCGCAACCCGTGCCACTTGATGAACGCGCAGAGCAGATCCACACGGTCGGCGCTGGCGAGTTCCGACCGCAGTTCGGACCCGAGAGTGGGTTCCTCGGGGGCATTGGTGAGCAGCGCCGCGTCCGACAGCGGCGTGATGGGCCGGACGATCTGTCTGTCGCCCAATCCCCACTGCGGGTCAAGGCGATCAACTGCCGCAACCGCTGCGCCACGACCGCCTCGTCGTCGTTCAGCAGCGCCAGAACCTCGTTGACCATGCGGACTCGCAACTGCTCATCCGGGGTGTCCGCGAGCGAGCGGCGGATCAGATCCGCGACGTGCCGGGCCAGCACCTCCGGGGCATCAGCGGGATCGATGAGTGGGAAGGCGGGTTCCAGGTCGATGCCCGACAACCTCCGCGTCAGCCCGGCGGTCTCCAAGGAGTCGTCGACCCCTCAGGCAGCTCCCCCATGGGCCGAAGCTTCCCAGAACCCGCGGTCACGCGTCCACGTGGAGACGCCCCAGCGCGGGCTGCCGAGGCGCGTTCCACTGCGAGGTTGGAGAACGGCCACTAGGTTGGACAATCCCGCATCGCGTGTCTCCTCCAACGCGGTGAACGGAGCCAACCTCGTGCGCCGGCGGCGATCCCCGACTGCCAAGGCCGGCGCCAGACGGGGCAACACGCACCGCCGCCGTCCCGGGGACGCGGGGGGCGGAGCCGGGGCCGGGTCCCGGGGGGGGAGGGGAACAGGGGCGGCCCGAAGCCCCCGGGGGGGGCCCCCCGGGCCCCGCCCCGGCTGGGGGCGGGGGGCCCCCCGGGAGGGGGGGGGTGCGGCGGCGCGGCGGCGCCGAGGCCGCGCCCGGGCGCGGGCCCGGGCGCCCCCGGGGGGATGCCAGGATGGAACCGCGATGACCCATCACCCCTCCCCGTGGCGTCATGTCCGGGCGATCCTGCAATTGCCCTTCGTGGTCACGGTGCTGGTGCCGCTCTGCCTGTTACTGCTCGGTCCCGCATCCGGGTCGACCTCGTGGATCTGGCGACTGCTGGGCCTGGCCCTGATCCTCGCCGGTCTCACGCTGATCGTGACAACGGTCCGGTTGTTGGCGCGCTCGGGCGGCGGGACCCTCGCGCCCTGGGACCACACCGTCCGGCTCGTGGTGGCGGGGCCCTACCGGTACGTCCGCAACCCGATGATCACGGGAGTGTTCGCGGTGCTGCTCGGGGAATCACTGCTGTTCGGCAGTACTGCGCTGCTCCTCTGGTTCGGCGGGTTCGTCCTCGTGAACGTCGTCTACATCCGCTTGTCGGAGGAGCCAGGCCTGCGCCGACGTTTCGGTAAGGACTACGACGTCTACGCCGCCAACGTGCCGGCCTGGTTCCCCCGCCCGACGGCCTGGGACCGGGGGTGAGGTGGCGCCACGTCACGACCGCGCGACGTGCCAGGTCCAGGCGTGCACAGCGACACCGACCAGCAGGGCCACCTCGACGGCGCTGCCCAGCAGGTAGTAGTGGTTCGCCTCGCCGACTGCGCTGCCCACGATCGTCAGAGCGTAGCCGACGGCCAGCACGAGGTTGGTCATGCGCGAGATGCGTGCCGGCAGGGCGAGGCTGAGGTACACCATCAGGGCGGGCAGCACGATGTATGCGGTGGTGGCCAGCAGGAACGGCTGGTTGATCGCGAAGCCGCTCAGCCGGCCTGCTTCGATGTCGGCGCGGACATCGGCGCGGTACAGGCTGAAGAGGTCGACGTAGACGAACACGAACAGCATGGACGTCCACAGTGCGGAGATCTTGAGCCGGACGCTCACGGCAGCTGGTGCGGCAACGGCACTCGGTGGGGTCTTGATCTGGGTGGACA
This sequence comes from Micrococcales bacterium, assembly GCA_016703125.1. Taxonomy (NCBI): domain Bacteria; kingdom Bacillati; phylum Actinomycetota; class Actinomycetes; order Micrococcales; species Micrococcales bacterium. The sequence continues at coordinate 232,314 of JADJCR010000002.1, forward strand.
TGGTGACTCTCCTTCTGGCTTACTTAGTAATCCTACTCCTACTTAGTAAGCTTGTCCATGTGGATACCGGATCGCGCAAGCCTCTGACCCGGGAGCGGATCTTGCGCGCCGCGGTGGACGTGGCCGATCGCGAAGGGCTCGGCGCCCTCACAATGCGACGCCTGGGCACCGAACTCGGCGTCGAGGCGATGTCGCTGTACAAGCACGTGGCCAACAAGGACGCCATTCTCGACGGGGTCGTCGAGCTCATCGGCGGTGAGATCGAGACACCCAGCGACGCGACCGACTGGAAGGACGCCATGCGCCGGCGTGCAGTCTCGGCGCGGGCGGTCTTCGCCAGCCACTCGTGGGCGATAGGCCTGCTCGAGGCACGCGGCTCGATGGGTCCGGCAACCATGCGCTCCCTGGACGTGATGCTCGGCGTCCTGCGCTCGGGCGGGTTCGCCATCGACGACGCCGCCCACGCCATCTGGATGCTCGACAGTTTCGTGTACGGACACGTCATCCAGGAGGCCAGTCTCGCGGCGCAATCGGCGGCCCAGCTGCCGGCCGGGGAGGACCACCCGAATCTGGAGGCGTTGCTGGTACGGGCGCGGGCATCGGAGTTCAGCGTGGATGCTGAATTCGACTACGGCCTGGAACGCATCCTCGCGGCACTCGAACTCCCCCGACGGCGGTCTAGACTTACGCCATAAGTCGAAGGAGTACGCAGATGGCCGACGGCGACCAGGCGGACCGCCTCCCGCTCACCCGCACCCGCATACTGCACGAAGCCGTGAGGCTGGCCGACGAGGACGGCCTCTCCGGACTGTCGATGCGACGGCTGGGGCAACGCCTCCAGGTGGAGGCCATGTCGCTGTACAACCACGTGGCCAACAAGGACGACCTGCTTGACGGCATGGCCGACCTCGTGTCCGCCGACTTCGCCGTCCCGACGCCCGGTGACCACTGGCGCACAGCGCTGCAGCGCAGCGCCACCTCGGCCCACGACGTCCTTGTGCGCCACCGATGGGCCGGCACTGTGCTGGAGTCCCGGTCCAACCCCGGGCCCGCCCGGCTGCACTACCTCAACGGGGTGGTGGGGGTCCTGGTCGACGCAGGCTTCCCGATCCAGATGGCCTATCACGCCTTCCTCACGCTCGACAGTTACATCTACGGCTTCGCGTTGCAGGAGGTGGCGGCACCGGCCGCACCCGAGCATGCGGCCCAGGCCGCCGAGGACTTCGTCGCCGGGCTGCCTGACGGCGAGTACCCGCACCTGGTGGCCATGGCGGAACTGGTGATGGCCCCCTCATATGACGCGAGTTCGGACTTCGACGTGGGACTGACGATGATCCTGGACGCCATCGAGCTGCGACGATCCCAGACGGGTTGACGTACTTACGCCGTAAGTGTCATACTTACGGCGTAAGGCAATACCGCTTGGAGGTGCGAAATGATCACTCACAAATCCGCATCACGCTCCACCGGCTTCGCTGCTCTCTATCTGGCTGCAGCGCTGGTGGCCGCGATGATCTACTTCCTCGTCGGCACCGACTACCCGTCGGTGACAGATCCTGTGGCCAAGGTCGACCTGCTGCTGAAGAACCAGTTCGGCATCTACGTCATGTACCTCATCGCGTACGTCGGGTTCGGTCTCGCGCTGTCCGTCCTCGCGCTGGGGCTGCAGACGAAGCTGGCGGCGACGTCCCACGCGGCCGCTCGCGTTGGCGCGGCGATCGGTCTGATCTGGGCAGGCATGCTCATCGCCAGTGGCGTGGTCTACATCGTCGGCATGGCCTCAGTGGTCGATCTGCACGCCACCGACCCGGCAGCGGCCGTCACCGCCTGGCAGGCCATCGAACCGGTCGCGCTCGGTCTCGGCGGCGCCGGCGGCGAGGTTCTCGGTGGGACCTGGGTGCTGCTGGTGAGTCTGGTCGCACTGCGTGGACACCAACTGCCCACCTGGCTGACCTGGCTGGGCCTGGTCGTCGGCGCTGCAGGGATCGTCTCCACGGTGCCGGGTCTGGCTGGCGTGGCGGTCGGCTTCGGACTGCTGGTCATCGTGTGGTTCGCGGGACTCGGCATGACCCTGCTGCGGGAGCGTTCCGGGACCAGCCCACAGGCGCACTCCGCGTCGCTGGTCGGCGCAGCCAACTGACCCCAGCCACCATCCTCGCGGACCCCGGTGAGCATCACCTCGGCGTGACGCTCACCGGGGTCCGGCACTTCCGCGCCGCCAAAGCGGCATGATCGGTGGTAGCGGCCCGTGCGGTGGAGGACAACGATCCAGACGCCGCCGGTTCGGATGAATCGCCCCGACTGCAAGAGGTGTGACATGGACGTCCGTACCCAGCCCGACCCCGGACTGCAACGCACGGGCGGCCTCGCTGCCCTCTACATTTCCGCCGCCTACCTGGTGGCGATCCCCTACTTCGTCCTGATCGTGGACTACCCCAGCGTCACCGACTCGGCGAGCAAGGTGGACCTGCTCGTGGCCAACACCACCAGCCTGCAATGGATGCACGTCGTGTGCTTCGAACTCGTCGCACTCGCAGTGGTCGTCGTGACGGTGGCGCTCTACCGCCGGCTCGCGCCCGCCGCCCGCCCACTGGCCCAGTTGGGGGCGGCCGTGGGATTGGCGTACGCTGCACTGCTGCTGGCCAGCGTGCAGGTCTACATCTTCGGAATGAACGCTGTCGTCAGCCTGCATGCCACGTCCCCCGAACAGGCCGTGGCCGCGTGGCAGGCGATCGAGCCGGTCGCAGAAGGCCTCGGCGGCTCCGGCGGCCAGATCGCCGGTGGCGTCTGGGTGCTGGTCGTCAGCGTGACCGCTAATCGCGCCGGGGCGCTGCCAGCGGCGCTGATCTGGCTGGGAGGCGGGACCGCAGTGTTGGGAATTCTGTCGACGGCGCCGGGGCTGGGAGGCCTTGAGGCCGCGTTCGGATTGCTGCAGATCGTGTGGTTCCTCTGGCTCGGGATCGCGCTTCTGCGGGCGCCGACGGCCGCGCGCCACGTCACCTCCGAGTGAACTGACCGGCCCCGCACGCCCTACGGTCTGCGGCCTGGAAAACCCGCCTCCCGAACCTACGGTATCGTAGGTTTCGTGGCCGCAGCCCTGAACACCTCTGAGGTCAAACCGCGTCTGCGCGGCTGGCTGCACTTCGGGGCGGCGCCGCTGTCCTTCGTACTGGGGCTGGGGCTGCTGGCGGTGACGCCCACAATGGCCGAACGGGTCGCCGTGGCCCTATCTATGTGTTCACGACCGTGATGCTCTTCTCAGTGAGCGCGTCGTACCACCTCGGAGCCGGCAGCCCGAAGGTGAACGCCCTTCTGCACCGCCTGGACCACGCCAACATCTACCTGTTCATCGCCGGCAGTTACACCCCCTTCGCCGTGGCCCTCGGCGGAACTCAGGGGTGGGTGATCCTCTCGCTCGTGTGGTCGATCGCCGCGATCGGTCTCATCGCCCGTGTCGCCTGGCGCGCGGCACCGCGCTGGCTGGCGGTCGGCTCGTACATCGGACTCGGCTGGGTGGCGATCTTCTTCCTGCCTGGCCATCGCAGGCGTTCGGAGCGGTGGTGGTCCTACTCATGGCCCTCGGTGGGCTCTTGTACACCGCCGGGGGCGCGGTCTCCGCCCGCCCGACCCCGACCTTCCATGAAAGCTGGTTCGGCTTCCACGAGTTGTTCCACGCGCTGACGATCGCCGCGTTCCTGGCGCAGTTCATCGCTATCGCGCTCACCGTGACCTGAGCACGCCCGCTTCTGCGGCCCTCGTTGGGGTTGCTCACCGCGTTTGAGAACCCACAACTACAACCCCCAACCGGGACGGGATTGGCCCTCCCGTGAAGGTTACGAGCGAACCCACACGACCGGCGGGTGTGAAGTACTGGTGTGGGTGCTCACCCTCAAACCGGTTCGGCAGGCGATCCCCTGCCGAGCCTGCTGCTGGCCACCGACTTGGGCTTTCCGCTGCTTGGTGGTACCCAACCGTAAGACCGCTGGTTCAGGCGCACGGAGTACGCGTGTGCGCTCAGCGATGCGGCCTCGTGACCATCTCTCACGGCCGAGGTGGGGCGCCGTCCTCCGTGGTACGCCGCACATTCTCCTGCCGCTGGCGCTCTTCGACGACGACCTGATGCCCCGGCTGGAAGATCTCAGCCATGGGCCCGAAGGCCGCCGCGGAGGCCGAACCGGACGTGGGCTTGAGTTTTCGGTAGTAGATCCAGCCCCGACGCTCGGCGGCCAGGAGCAACCTGTCCAGGACAAGCGCCACAATGGCCAGAACGACCCACTTCACAACTCCAGGCTAGCCACCGACGCCGCCAGGGTGCGCCGCCAAGCCAGCCTGTGGTGCGTTCTCACGTGCCGAACATGGGGGAACACGCCATCCCACTACATCCTTGCCCGTGGTCGGCCGCGACGAGGATGACTCACCAGCGCCTGTGGACGAGCGCTGACTCGAATCGTCTGATCCCGGCAGTCTGGACGAGTGGAAACGAAGGAGGCACCATGTCAATCATGGCCATCATGCTCACCCGCGACGACCTCGACGCGTTGCCCGACGACGGCCTCCGGCACGAACTCATTGACGGCGCATTCGTCATGACCCCGCCGCCCGGACTGCCACACCAGAGCATGGTCGGAGAACTGTACATCGCACTTGTGAACGCAAGTAGCGGGACCGGCCTCAAGGTCGTCCTCGCACCGTTCGCCGTCGCTCTGGGCCCGAACGTGGTCGAGCCCGACCTTCTCGTCGCACCCAAAGAGGCATTCACCCAGCGGGACCTGCCCACCGCCCCACTGCTTGCCGTCGAGGTGCGTTCCCCGTCCACGGGGTGGCTGGACGAGGGCCGCAAACGCACGCTCTACGAGGAGTACGGGGTCGCGTCCTACTGGCTGGTCGATCCACGACCACCATCACAGTCCTCGAACTGTCGACAGGACGCTACTCGCAGGTGGCGATGGCTACCGGCGACCAGACCATCGGTTTGACCGCCCCGTTCCCGATCAGGCTCAACCCGGCGGAACTCGCGCAGATCTGAGCCAGAACACCGAAACCCCTGGTCATCCCAAGGGACTCCTTGGCGCGCCCGAAGGGATTCGAACCCCTAACCTTCTGATCCGTAGTCAGATGCTCTATCCGTTGAGCTACGGGCGCTCTTGGCCAGTGTATCGCCGTCGGCCGACTGATCCCGATCGGGATGCAGCAAGGACCTCGGCGGCCACCTCCGAACGACGGACAACCGGGTTCTCTGTGGTTAGCAGATATCGCGCTGACGCCGCCGACGAGGGATTTACTACAGTAGATCCTATGGTAATTCGCTCCCGGCTGGCTCTACTCGTGCCCGGTGGGCTGGCGTTGCTCCTGGGGCTGGACGCAGCATTGCTGCTGTTGGATCTCCCGGCCCCGTTGACCTGGGAGCGGCTGCCCGACGCGCACGGCCTACTGCTGACCCTTGGCGCGGTCGGGACCTTGGTATCCCTCGAGCGGGCAGTGGCACTCAACCGCTGGTGGGGCTTCCTTGCCCCCGCGGGGCTGGGGCTCGGTGGGCTGAGCCTCGTGACCCGGGTGCCCATCGCGGTCTGCGGCTCGCTTCTCACCCTCGGCGCAGCCGCTCTGGTGGCCGTGTACGTGGCGTTGTGGCGCCGTCAGCCGGCAGATGCGGTGGTCGTCCAGGCCGGCGGAGCGGTCATGGCCGTGTCGGCCGCGCTGCTCTGGTGGGCGGGGGTCCCGGTGCCGGTGCTGCTGCCATGGCTGGCCGGCTTCCTGATCCTCACGATCCTGGGTGAACGGCTGGAACTGGCGCGGATCGCCATCGACGCGAGGGCGGCGGCCACCACCGCCCTGCTCGCGGGTCTGTTCTGCATCACGACGCTGGCTGCGCTGCTGTGGCCGGTGCCCGGATATTTCGCACTCGGGGCTGCGCTGCTGGCCCTCACCGGATGGATGGCCAGCCACGACGTCGCCCGACGGACGGTGCGGGGAACGGGACTCCCGCGCTATATGGCTGCGTGCCTGGTCGCCGGATACGCCTGGCTGGGGGTCACGGGGGCCATCTGGCTGGTCGGTGGGGCACAGTTCGACGGCCCCGGTTACGACGCCGTCGTGCACACGGTCTTCCTCGGGTTCGTGATGTCGATGGTGATGGCCCATGCGCCAGTGATCCTGCCGGCGGTCCTGCGCGTGCAACTGCCGTACCGCTCTGCCATGTACGTCCCGGTGGTCCTGCTGCACGCGTCGTTGCTGCTGCGGGTCGTTCTGGGCGACGGTTATGGCGTCGCGTGGGCATGGCGGCTGGGCGGTGCGATGAACATCGTGGCGCTGCTGGGATTCGTGGCCGTGGCCGTGTGGTCGGCGATCACTGCCCCCGCGCGCGAACCTGACCGACGGCGCGCCCCGGCATCTGCAGGAACGCAGCCATGAACCGGACTTCCTGGCACCTGCGGGCCAACGCGGTAGTGGTGGTCTGGCTCGTCGCCGTCGTCGTCGTAACGCTGATCCACCCCTTCATCACCTGGTCCGGGTGGCTGCTGGTCCACCTGCTGGGACTGGGAGCGCTCAGCAACGCGATCCTCATCTGGAGTTGGCATTTCACCGCCGCACTGGTTCGCCTCAGCGACGACGTCATGCGCAAGGGGCAGGTGCCGAGGCTGGTGTTGTTCAACGCCGGCGCCGTCGTCGTCATGGCGGGTGTCGTGAGCGCCAGCCCACCCGCCGTCGTGGCCGGCGGGGCGACCGTGGCGCTGGTGGCAGTCTGGCACGCCGTCGCCCTCTGGCGTCGCATGCGGGCGGCCCTGCCTTCACGGTTCCGTCTGACCGTCCGCTACTACGTCGCGGCGGGGGCATGCCTGCCGGTCGGCGCCGTGTTCGGGGTCCTGCTCACCCGCAACCTCGGGGCGGCCTACGAACGGGTCGTGCTCGCCCACGCCCTCGTCAACATCCTGGGCTGGATCGGTCTGACCGTCATCGGCACACTCGTCACGCTGTGGCCGACCATGCTGCGCACGCGCATCGCCGACCGTGCCGAACTCGCGTCCCGCCGGATGCTGCCCGTGCTGATCGGGGGCCTGCTCCTGGCGACCGCCGCCGCGCTGTGGGGGAGTCCTCTATTCACCGCCGCCGGGTTGCTGGTCTACCTCGGCGGCTTCCTGGCCGTCGCGGCGCCCCACCTCGAGGAGGTCCGGCGGAAGGCGCCCCTGGACTTCAGCACCGGTTCCACCCTGGCGGCGGTGGGCTGGTTCGCGGGATCGCTGCTGCTGATGGCTGCGGCCATCGCCACCTCGTCGGACTGGTCGCAGGCGCTGGCCCGCGCGGGCCGGTTCACCGTGCCCGTGCTGGTGGGTTTCGGCGCGCAAGTACTGGTGGGTGCGCTGGCCTACCTTGTGCCTGTCGTGCTGGGCGGCGGCCCGTCGCCGGTGCGCCGCACGACTGCGATCATGGGGCGCGCCGGGTGGGCGCGACTCGTCGCCACCAATCTGGGCCTGGTTCTGTGGCTGCTGCCCGTGCCGAGCCCGGTCGCGGTTCTCGTCTCCGTTGTGGTCCTGGTCAGCCTGGCCGCCACGGTCCCACTCATGGTGTGGGCGGCGGTTTCGGCGCGGCGCACCCGGGGGCCCTCACCGTCGGGCCCGTCGGTGGGCAACCGGCAGCGCGTCGCCTCGGCGGCTGTGGGCCTGGCGGTCGTCCTGCTCGCCGCTGTGGGGGCGTGGCCCTCGACCCGGCGGGGGCCGGCAGCAGCACCGCAGCCAGCGCCGACGCCGGGGTGGCCCCCACCGGGAACACGACCAGCGTCGACGTGCGCATCGAGGGGATGCGGTACGTACCCGCCACCGTCGAGGTCCCTGCCGGCGACCGGCTGCTCATCACCGTGCACAACACCGGCGACGACCGGCACGACCTGGTGCTCGAGACCGGCGCCCGCATCCCCCGCATCGCGCCCGGCGAGCTGGCCATGCTGGACGCCGGCGTCGTGGGCCGGTCCCTGGACGGATGGTGCTCCGTGGCCGGTCACCGGCAGATGGGGATGGTGCTGGAGGTGCAGGTCATCGGCGGCACGGATCACGACCACACGTCACCGGCGACCAGTGCGGTCCGCCAGCGCCGCCGACGGCCTCGACCTGATGGCCGACCCCGGCCCGGGATTCACCCCCCGCGACCCCAGGCTCGCGCCGGCCGACCAGGCGAAGGTCCACCGGCTCACCCTCACCGTGCAGGAGGTCGAACGGGAGGTCTCCCCCGGCGTCACGCAGCGGCTGTGGACGTTCAACGGCGCCACACCCGGGCCGGTGCTGCGCGGGCGCGTGGGGGACGTTTTCGACATCACCCTGGTCAACGACGGCAGCATCGGGCACTCCATCGACTTCCACGCCGGCGCACTCGCCCCCGACCGACCGATGCGAACCATCCAACCCGGGGAGTCCCTGCGCTACCGATTCACCGCGACCCGCGCCGGCATTTGGATGTACCACTGTTCGACAATGCCGATGTCGATGCACATCGCCAACGGCATGTTCGGTGCGGTCATCATCGACCCGCCGGGCCTGCCCGCGGTCGACAAGGAGTACGTGCTGGTGCAGTCGGAGATGTACCTGGGCCCGCAGGGCGAGCCGGCCGACCCTGCGAAGATCGCCGCAGAACGCCCCGATCTCGTGGTCTTCAACGGGTATGCCAACCAGTACGACCACGTGCCGTTGGCCGCCCGGGTGGGACAGCGGGTGCGGATCTGGGTGCTGGCCGCGGGTCCCCAGCGGGGCACGTCGTTCCACGTCGTCGGCGGGCAGTTCGACACCGTCTGGCGGGAAGGCGCGTACGACCTGCGGCGAGGCCGGAGGACGGGCGCTCAGTCGCTGGGACTGACCCCGGCCCAGGGTGGTTTCGTGGAACTGACGTTCCCGCAGCCCGGTCATTACCCGTTCGTCACGCACGCCATGGTGGACGCCGAGCGGGGCGCGCACGGCATCGTGCACGTGCGCTGAGGTTCCCCCCCATTCGCATGGCGCTGAACGAATGTTTAGCATATTGAACGTGCGTTCAGAGTCCGATCTCGTCGCCCCGATTCGTATACGCGACGCCGCCCTCGTGCGCTTCGGCACCGATGGCTTCGCCGCCACGTCGGTCCGCACGATCGCCGCCGACGCCGGCGTCTCACCGGCGCTGATCCTGCACCACTTCGGTTCCAAGGACGGCCTGCGGGAGGCCTGCGACTCCTACGTGTTCGGCTTCTTCCGGCGCATGGCCCAGCACACAGGTCAGGTCCAGCCATCTGACAACGACTTCACCGAGGAGGCCATGGCCATGCTGCGCTACGTGATGCGGCAGGCCAGCGAGGACTCCCCCCGTGGCAACACCCTGATAGCCGACATCATCGAACTGACCAGGCAGTCCCTGGCCGCGCAGACGTCGAGCGGGCACATCCGCCCCAGCGCCGACCCGGACATGCGCGCCGCGGTCCTCGTGATGCTGCGGCTGGGTCCGCTTCTGTTCAGCGGCGCGATGCAGCAGGCCACCGGCGCGGATGTGCTGACCGCCGACGGCCTGCGCCGCATGTACCGCACGATCCTGGAGATCCTCGGCTCTGGCATCTACCTCGGACCCGCTTCCCCTGACGAAGAGCCGCCGCTGGAACTGGCCCAATTCTTGCGCTCCGACCCCCCCACAGAAGGAAGCGACCGTGACTGACACGACCAACCCCCCGGCACTGACCGGCCGCAAGCGCTGGGTAGCGCTGCTGTTCCTGTCCTTGGGCGTGGCCATGATCATCCTCGACGGCACCGTGGTGAACGTCGCGATCCCCACGATCGTCAAGGATCTGCAACTCACCACCACTGACGCCGAATGGGTCAACTCGGTGTACGCGTTGCTGTTCGCGTCGCTGCTGCTACTGTCCGGGCGCCTCTCCGACATCTTCGGCCGGCGCCTCATGTTCGTCGGTGGCGTGACCCTGTTCGCCCTGGCCAGCGTGCTGGTGGCTTCGTCGGGGACCTCCTCCCAGCTGATCGGCGCGCGGGCGCTGCAGGGCGTCGCGGCGGCCATGATCCTGCCCGCGTCCCTCTCGGTGCTCAACGCGGTGTACCGCGGCAAGGACCGGGCCATCGCCTTCGCCGTCTGGGGCGGCACGATCGGCGGCATGGCTGCCCTCGGCCCGCTGGTCGGTGGCTGGCTCACGACCTACGCCAGCTGGCACTGGGCCTTCCTGATCAACGTTCCGATCGCGATCGCGGTCGTCATCGGCGTCCTGCTGCTGGTGCCCGAGACCCGCGACAACCTCGATGCCCGGGGGATCGACCTGCCGGGCGCCCTGCTCGGAACCCTGGGCCTCGCATCGCTGGTGTTCGCATTGATCGAGGGCCAGAACTACGGGTGGCTCACCCCGAAGAAGCAGTTCAGCGCGGCCGGCTGGACATGGCCGTTCGACAACATCTCGGTGGCCGGCGTGGCCCTGCTGCTGGCCGTGATATTGCTCCTGCTCTTCGTGTGGGTTGAGGCCCGTCGTGGGGACGCGGGCAAGGTGGCCCTCGTCGACCTGGGTCTGTTCCGGATCCGGACCTTCGGCACGGGCAACGCCGTGGCCGCCATCGTCAGCCTCGGCGAGTTCGGGCTGCTGTTCATCCTGCCGCTGTTCCTGCAGTCGGTCATCGGCTACGACGCCCTGGAGACCGGGGTGATCCTGCTGGCGCTGGCCGCCGGATCCTTCGTCGCCAGCGGGGCCAGCGCGGGCATGGCCCGGCGGATGGGGCCGGTGCCCGTGCTGCGGATCGGCATGGGCCTGGAGGTCGCCGGTGTGCTCTACCTCGCCGTGGTGCTGTCGCCATCTGTGACTGGCTGGGTGCTGGCGCCGGGGTTGTTCTTCTACGGCATGGGCGTGGGCTTCGCGACCGCCCAACTGACCGGCGTGATCCTGTCGGAGGTGCCGGTGGCGGAGTCGGGCATGGCGTCGGCGATGCAGTCCACCTCCCGGCAGGTGGGTGCGGCGATCGGCACCGCGCTGCTCGGTGCCGTGCTGGTCAGCGGCCTGGGAAGCATCACCTCGGATCTGACCGACCGCGGCGTGCCGCAGGAGGCGGCGCAGCAGGTGACCGAGATCGTGCAGCAGAGTGCTGGGACGGCCGTCACCGCCCTGCCGTCCCAGCCCAACGGGCAGGTCCTGTTCGAGGGTGCCTCCGAGGGATTCGCGGCGGCTGCCAAGCAGGTCGGCTTCGTGGCCGGGTTCCTCATCGCGCTCGGACTGCTCGCCGCGTTCTTCTTGCCGCGGGATGCGGCCCGGACGGAGGCGGCGGGCTACGGCGAATGATGTCCGGATTTGTCTACTGATCAAGCCCTGTCGGCGAGCGCCCCCCACGGAACCGGGTCATCGACCATGATCGCTGAACAAATCCGGACACGAAGCACCCGCTACCCGCCGCATCGCTGCCAGTGATCGACCATAGAGGGGTGCTGGAGGACCTCAAACGCCGGATGAGCAAGGCCGACCTGCCCGATCCCGTGTTCGCCGTGCTCGGCGCCGTAGACATCGCTCTGCGCGCCCCGGGCGCGGCCGGGCGCTACTACGGGCAACTGGTCGAACACGGCCATGCGCGCCTGGTCGAGGTCGGCACCGAGCGCGCCGTGCGCAAGCGGGTCAGCCGAATGGAGCAGGCAGTCACCCCGACGGCTCGCCGCTGGGCGGTCCGGCACTCGCAGCGGCAGCGGCGTTTGCGTCGCACGCGCACATCCGTATGAACGTTTCAGATCCGTTGCATCCATCTGCAGTGGAGATCACGAAGTCCCTGGTGTACGGCTCGGCAGGAGGTCGCGGCCGCTCACGAAGGGAAACCACCATGGGACTACGACGACGCTTCTCCACCGCCGTGGCGGCCTCTGCCGCCGCCGTCGGAATGGGGATCGGCCTCGCTGCACCGGCCCCCGCGCTGACGTCTGACGAGACGAACAACTTCCTCGGGCAACTGACCAAGACGTACAACGACCCCGCCGGCCCTGCGGACAACAACCCGTACGACTTCGACATCGTCACCCAGTTCGCCCTCGACACCGGCGCCACCGGAGTGCTCGCCGGGCTCGACGGGTTCACGCTCTTCGCCCCCAACGACCGCGCCTTCGAGGTGACCGCCAACAACCTCGGTCTGCTGGGCAAGAAGTACCGCTACTCCGCCAAGGTCGATGAGAAGCGCGTCTACGAGGCCCTCAAGCCTCTGGGCAACGACGTGATCACCGAGATCCTGCTCTACCACGTCATCCCGAACGCCAAGGTCACCGGCAAGCAGGTGCTCTCGGGACCGTTCACGCAGCGGGTGGAGATGGCCAACAAGGAGAACCTGCGGATCACCGTGTTGTCCCGCAGCGCCAGGTTCCCGGTGATCGTGCTGGGTGACAAGGACGGCCGCGCGCTCAACGACCTGGTGGTGCGGCCCGATGTGATCCAGACACCCAACACCGTGGTCCACAGCGTGAGCGACGTGCTCCTGCCCGACCTCGAAAACTGACGTCCACGATGCCGGCGGTGGGTGCCACGCCCACCGCCGGCATCGTGCCGTGCGGGCGTACCCTGGAGTTATGGGCGGGCCAGACATGGCCCTGCGGCTCCAGGGCCTGACCAAGTTCTACGGGAGCCAACGTGGTGTCGAGGATCTGACCCTCGACGTGAAGCCCGGTGAGGTGTTCGGATTCCTGGGACCGAACGGCGCCGGCAAGACCACCACGATCCGCATGATCCTCGGGCTCCTGCACCCCACGCGGGGCAGTGGGCAGGCGCTGGGACACGACATCGTCGCCGATTCCGTGGAACTGCGCGTGCAGCTGGGCTACCTGCCGGGCGATCTCGCGCTCTACGACCGTATGCAGGGCCGGGACCTCCTCGCGTTCATCGCGCGGATGCGCGGCGGGGTTCTGCCAGCGAGATATGAGGAACTCGCCGAACGGTTCCAGGTGGACCTGGACCGGCGGGTCAAGGACCTCTCCCGCGGCAACCGGCAGAAGATCGGGGTCGTCCAGGCCTTCATGCACGCGCCCCAGTTGCTGATCCTCGACGAGCCCACCAGCGGCTTGGACCCCGTGGTCCAGCAGGAGTTCCAGCGCCTGGTCCGCGAGACCGTGGAGTCCGGCGCGACGGTGTTCCTGTCCTCGCACGTGCTGGCCGAGGTGGAACTCATGGCCGACCGGGTGGGCATCGTGGTGCAGGGCCGGCTCGTGGTGGTCGACAGCGTGGACATGCTGCGCGAACGCGCAGCCCGGCGGGTGGAACTTGACTTCCCGGCGGTGCCGCCCGATCTCAGCGCAGCACCGGGCGTCCAGCGGTTCGAGGCCCGCGGCGCGACAGCCACGTGCTGGGTGTCCGGGCCGGTCGGACCGTTGCTCAAGGTGGCCGTGGATCACGGCGTGGTCGACATCCACACCCACGACCCCGACCTCGAAGACGCGTTCCTGGGCTTCGTCTCGGGGGGTGAAGGATCATGACTGCCATCACCGTCAGGGCCGTCCCAGCGGCGGTCCCCCAGGTGCTGACCCTCACGATGCGCACGGTGAGTGAGCGGTGGCGCTCCACGTTCGGATGGGGCCTCGGCCTCGTGCTGATGGCGGTGCTGCAACTGGCGGTCTACCCGTCGGTCGCGAAGTCGTCAGCGAGCATGCAGGACTTCGTCAACGAGTGGCCCGAGGCGTTCCGCCAGGCCTTCAACCTCGATGCCTACACGACAGGTGCTGGATTCCTCAACGCCGAGATGTTCTCGATGATGGTCCCGCTCGTGCTCATCGCCGTGGCGGTGAGCGGCGCGGCGGCCGCCACCGCGGGCGAGGAGGAGAGAGGCACCGCCGACCTGCTGCTGTCGCTTCCCGTCAGCCGCGGACGGGTGGTGGTCGCCAAGGTGCTCGCAACCGTGATCGCCGTCCTGCTGGTGGCTGCGGCCACCCTGCTCACGATCGCGGTCGGGGCACCGCTGGTGGACTTGGAGGTGGGGCTCGGCGAGCTTGCGGCGGGTGTGCTGATGACGGTCCTGCTGGCGCTCTTCTTCGGGGCGGTGGCATTGCTCGTGGCGGCGGCGACCGGCAAGCGCATAGTGGCCCTCGGGACCGCCGTCGGCCTCGCGCTCGGAGCCTTCCTCCTGAACGCGCTGGCTCCCATGGCCGACTGGCTGGAGCCCTGGCAGAAGGCCTCGCCGTTCAACTGGGCGCTGGGCGACAACCCGCTGGTCAACGGGGTGGATGCGGTCATGGCCGGAGTGTTGGCGGTGGCTGCCATCGCGCTGGTCGTCATCGCGCACGTCGCGTACCGGCGCCGCGACATCGGCGGGCGTTGAGGCCCAGGGCGGGGGGGGGGGGGGGGGGGGGGGGGGGTTGCGGGGCCGCCCGGCCCGGGCGGGTCAGGATCTACGAGTCGCCGACGGGCCCGAACAGGAGGTACTCCCACCGCTTGAGCAGCGGTGCGGGCTTGGCGCCGATACCTTTCGCCGGCTTCTTCCGGTCGCCGGCGCGAGGGCGCGAGGACGACTGCTCCGCACGACAGCGCCAGGCCTGCGGCCGTCAGAACGCGAAGCGTGGTGAACATCACCCGACTGTACCCGGGGCCGGAGTGCGCGGGCGTGGGCCGAACCTACGATTGAAGGGTGCGACGCGTGGCTGTGGTGTTCGCCGCGGCGCTGGCCCTCGCGGCGTGCTCCGCCGACCCTGACCGGGTGGTCCCCCGCGAGTACCGCAAAGCCATCAAGCAAGCTGCCAAGCAGTGTCCGGAGCTGACCCCCAAACTGCTGGCCGCGCAGATCGACCAGGAGTCGGGGTTCAACCCGGATGCGGTCTCTAGCGCAGGCGCGGAGGGGATCGCGCAGTTCATCCCGGACACGTGGGAGGTCTGGGGGGAGGACCTCGACGGCGACGGCGTGGCATCGCCGTACAACGCCCTGGAGGCCATCGACGCGCAGGCACGCCTGATGTGCTTTCTGGTGTACGAGGCGAACACGTCGGACATCGACGGCGACCCGATCGACCTCGCACTGGCGGCGTACAACGCCGGTTGGAGCCAGGTCGTGCGATACGACGGCATCCCGCCGTTCCGCGAGACCGAGGCGTACGTCGAGCGCATCCGCGACCGCGAGAAGACGTACCGGTTCCGGGGTTAGCCGCCGTCCACCCACCGCAGCACGCGCAGCGCCCGCAGGGTGTTCCACCGGCTCGGCCGCCCTGGCTGCTCCATGTCGAACCATGTGCGGCCCTGGTGCTTGTTCTGCAGGTTCCAGCGCCCGTCACGCTGCTTGGAGCGCACCAGATCGACGGCTTCGGCGAGCCGGTCGTCCCACGGATGCCCGCGCCAGTAGTCCAGCGCCCGCAGGACGTCATAGAACCAGTAGCACGGGAAGGAGAACCTGGTGAACGATGCGCGGATCACCTCGCCGGTCTGGTGGCTGCGGTACAGCCGGTGGCGCAGAAGGAACTCCCGGCCGGCACCTGCGGCCGAAGCCACCTCCGGCCGGTGTTCGAAGGGCGCCAGACTCTCCAGCACGCTCAGGGTCGTGTGCATCGAGGAGTGCCGTTCACCCGATTCGCAGTTCCAGCCGCCGTCGGGCATCTGCGTGGTGAGTAACCGCTCCAGGGCCCCCGGCATGCCCACGCCGGCCTCCGTGGACATGGTGAGCATCATCGCTGTGACACACAGGTCGTCGTGGCTCGCCGCCCAGGGCCGGAAGATCCCGTCCTCCTCCAGCCCGCGGGCCAGCAGTACGCTCACGGACTCAGGCGCGGGCACGCCCAGCAGTTGGAGAACCTGCAGCGAGTAGAACGTCGAGACCCACTTCGGCGAGTACCACCCGGTTGGCCAGGTGCCGCCGGGGCCGCGGTGGCCCAGCAACTGCGCGCCCCAGCCCTGCACCGCGACCAGGTCCCGGGTCTGCTGCCACGGTTCGTCGAGCAAGTCCCGCTGCACCTGCCAGCCGATGGCCGGGTCGCCGTCGAGCAGCCAGGGCAGCGGGTCAGCCACGGTTGGGGCGCAGTTGGTAATGCGCCGTGCTGCTGACCACCGTCCGACCGTCGGCATCCTCCCCGTGCAGGTCGAGGGTGAACTCCGCACGGCCTTCGAGGTCGACCTGCTCGCCGAGCGCCCGCATCTGCGCGGGGTCGAAGCGCGCCTCCAGGGTCACGTCGGTGCGCGCCGCGGCCAGGAAGCGGATGTCCACCCCGGTGACGATGGGCGTGTACTTCATCGGGTCGAGCACACCGAGCGGGATCAAGCCCCCCGGCAACTCGCACAGACCGAACAGAGCACCGGCGTACATGGTCCCGAAGTGGTTGCCGTTGCCCTCGATCGGCACCCGCAGCCGGACCGACCCCGGCCCGACCTCTTCCACCACGACCCCCAGCCGGCCGATCGCCGGGACGGTCTGGTGGACGAACGCGGTGGCCTGCTCCGGCGTGATCTCCATGGGCTACTTCTCCGGCAGTGTCTGCAGCACGTCGCTGACGAACTGGCAGCCGTCGAAGGCGTCCTCGCCGTTGAACGTCCAGCCGAGCCGCACGATCACGGCGTTGTGGGACGGGACCATGGCCACGATCTGCCCCCAGTGCCCCTCCATCGAGACCATGTCCTCCGGCAGCCCGGGCGTGTCCTTGCACTCGCCGCCCACGGGGTTGGCCGGGATCCACGTCTGCGCACCGTAGCCTGCACCCTCCCCCTCGGGCAGCGCCGAGGTCCCGGCGAGTTCCAGCCAGCCTGCGGGGAGCACCTGCTGGCCGTCCCACTGCCCGTCGTTGAGCATCAGTTCTCCGAGCCTGGCCCAGTCGCCGACGCTTGCCCACAGGTATGACGAGCCGACCCACGTGCCGGCCGCATCGGTCTCCAACGTGGCCGTCTTCACGCCGATCGGGTCGAACAGCGCGCTCCTCGAGTAATCCCAGTAGTCGGTGTCGGACGGGAACTGCGCCTGGACGATCTGCGCCAGGATGTTCGACACCGCGCTGAGGTACTCCCAGTACGTTCCGGGCTCGTACTCCGAAGGGTGATCGGCGGCCCACGAGGCCATGTCCGGCTGGTTGTAGAGCATGTCCAGGACGTCGCTGCCGGGGTCGTAGCCCTCGTCGACCTTGAGCCCGGCCCGCATGAACATCAGATCGGCGAGGGTGATCTGGGCGCGCTGGTCCTCGCGCCACTGCGCGACCCAGTCGGGCGCCTTGCCCTCGGGGAAGGCATCGACCACCGGGGTCTCGATGTCGATGCCGGCCTCGGTGAACTTCTTGTAGGCCAGCATCGCGGCCACGGTCTTGGTCATCGACCAGCCGTGCAGCGCAACGTTCTCCTGGATGTCGGTACCGTCGCGGGCGAGCAGGAGTCTGCCGTCCTGCACGATCGCCACGCCGCGGGCATTGGCGCCCTGCGGATCCCCGGAGTCGGCGAACGCGTCGTCCACGACCTTCTTCAGCTCGGCGGTCTTCACGCCAGCTGGCCACTGGGCCTCCGGTACCGCGGCGTCGCCCTGCGGCCAAGGCACGGGGTTGTCCGGCGCTGCCTGGTACGGCACCGCGGTGGGATCGGCCGGGGCGTCGAGGACACAGCCACGCTTGCTCACCAGCGATGCCTGCCGCTTGAACAAGCCCAGGAACTTGCCAGTGACGTAGTGCTCCTCGGTGTTGATGTCCGTGGAGACCAGCCCGAACAGCAGGGGGCTGGCGGGGGTGACGTCCTGCTCCATGAGCTTGTCCACCTCGGCGGGCCGCCCGGCCACGAACGTCGCCGAACACACCGCCTTCGCGGCCATGCCCGCGCCGGTGGTGGGGATCTGCAGGTACCACAGGATTCCCGCGACGGCCAGTATGAGCAGCCCGACGATGATGCCGAGGGTGATCAGGATTCGCTTGACCCACTTCACGGTGGTCATCGTGGCAGAACCGCGGGGGTGGATGCCGGACCGGGGCGGGCGTGCCGGGCCGCGCGCACACAAGGCGGGAGCGAAACGGACACCCGGGAGCGAAGCAACCCGGTTCGATCACTCCCGCCCTGCGGCAACTCTCCCGCCCTGAGGTGAAGCAACGGCGGAGCGTCCCGGCGCCGGCGCGCGGACACCCGGGAGCGAAACGGACACCCGGGAGCGAACCGGACACCCGGGAGCGATGCAACCCGGTTCGATCGCTCCCGCCCTGCGGCAACTCTCCCGCCCTGAGGTGAAGCAACGGCGGGAGCGTGCCGGCGCCGCGCGCCGTCGGAACCGTTCCCCCTCCCAAATCCATGGGCCTGCCTCCGCGCACAGAAGAGGGCCCCGTCGTTTGGACGGAGCCCCTTCTGATGCGCGGAGGCGGCGGGATTTGAACCCGCGATGGGATTTGAGTCCCAAACCCGCTTAGCAGGCGGGCGCCATAGACCGGACTAGGCGACGCCTCCGCCGATCAGTGTACGGGGGAGGCTTTGCCACAATGCGGTGTGGGAGGGCTGTCCGAGTGGCCTAAGGAGACGGTCTTGAAAACCGTTGTGGCGGCAACGTCACCCAGGGTTCGAATCCCTGGCCCTCCGCAACATGTCCCCGCTCAACGGCGGCGGACCAGCCACCCCACGGTGGCGAGCACGGCCATGCCGCCGATGAAGAGCGGCAGGAAGTAGCGACCCGTGGCACCGGCCACCATGAACACCACCCCGGCGACAGGCAGCATCCAGAACAGTGTCCGGTTGAGCAGTCGCGGGGGCGGCAACGGGCTATGCGCGTGGCGGTCGTAGCCGGCCAGCAACACCGTGTGGTCTTCGGTCGGCAGGTAGGGGTTCGGTTCGGCTCCTGAGGCGTAGGCCTGCGCGCGCTCGGCGGCCCGCGTCAGTGCGCGGAACGATTCCTCGTCGCCGCCCGCGTCCGGGTGCAGCCGGCGGGCGGCAGCGCGATAGGCCGCCTTCACCTGCCCCGGACTCGCGGTGGCCGGAAGGCCCAGTTGCGCGAACGGGTCGCCACTGGCCATACCCACCAGCCTCACATGCCGACTGCGTTCGCGACAGCCCCCGGTCAAGCAGGGGAACCTGCCGCTACTTGATCGACGGGCCACTCCCGGGTCTCGGGGCGCCTGGTGCTTCCCGCTCGGCAAGCGCGCCGGCCCTGCCGTACAGCCAACCCTGGGCGAGTTCCCACCCCTGCGCGTGCAGGGCGTCGGCCTGCGCCTGCGTCTCCACACCCTCGGCGATGGTCAGCAGCCCCAGACCACGGGCCATCCCGAGCAGTCCGTGGGCCAGCCGGTGATGGGTGGAGGCGTCGGTCTCGACGCCTGCGGTGAAGGACCGGTCGAGCTTGAGCCCGCCGATGGGCAGGTCGCGCAAGTGGACCAGGGACGAGTAGCCCGTGCCGAAGTCGTCCACCCACCACGTGATCCCCAGTGCGGCCACGGCGCGCATGGCCTCGAGCACGTCGGGCGTGATCCGCAGCAGTGCGGTTTCGGTCACTTCCAGGTGCAGCCGCGCCGGGTCCACGCCGGTCGCGGCCAGCAGGCTGTCGACGTACCCGGGCAGTCCCGGGTCGGCCAAGGTGGCGGCGGAGAGGTTGGCGGCGACGTGCAGCGACGCGGGCAGGACGCCAAGACCCGTGAGCGCTCCGGCAAGCATGACCCGGTCCACCGCGATGATCAGGTCGCTCTGCTCGGCGGCGGGCAGGAACTCGCCGGGGGTCACGACGGTCCCGTCGGCGTGGATCCACCGTGCCAGGGCCTCGTAGCCGCGCACACGTCCCTCGGACAGGTCGACGATGGGCTGGAACCAGGGGCGGATCTCACCGGCATCCAAAGCCTCGTTGAGGCCGGATTGGATCGTGAGCCGCCGCCGCGCCTCGGCGGCCACGCCCGGGTCGAGGAACTCCCACCGCCGCCCACCGGCGTCGCGGGCCTGGTGCAAGGCGGTCGAGGCGTCGCGGACCAGCTCACCGGGTCGCCGCCCCGAGGCCAGGGCGATCCCCACGGACACAGTGATCGGGAACTCCTGGGCACCCAGCCGGATGTTGGTGGCGCCCGCGTCGCGCACCCGCACGGCCAGGTCGGTGAGCGCGGTGGTGTCGGCGTGGGTCAGGAAGATGCTGAATTCGTTGTCACCGCTGCGCGCGATGCCATCGCGCGTCCCGACCACTTCGACGAGCATCTCAGCGACGTCGATGAGTACCCGGTCACCTGCAGTGTGGGTGTACGCGGCGTTGATCTGCTGCAGGTTGTCCACCCCCACGGTGACGAGCGCGGCGTCCTTCCCGTCCTGCCGGAGGGTGTCGTCCAGCAGGGCGAAGAGCCCAGAACGGTTGAGCAGCCCCGTCAGCGGATCGTGGCGCGCTTCGAAAGCTGCCTGCAGACGCGTGCGCACCTCGTGGTCGATGTCACGCAAGCGTCGATGGTGCCGGCGGCCGAACCGCCGCGATCACTGACCGGGGTGCGGTGCAGCCGCATCCAGCGCCACGCGCCATGCCGATCGCACAGACGCACCTCCCCGCTGGTGGCATCCCACTGCCCAGAGGTGCCAGGCCGCAACGAGCCCTCGTCCTCCTCGTGCATCAGGTCCTTCATGTGCGTGCCGAGCAGTTCGGGGGGATCCCAGTCCAAGGCGTCGCGCACGGATGGGGACACCCACGTGATGACCCCGTCAGCATCGGTGCGCACGACCACGTCCAGCGCATGCTCGGCGATGAGCCGGAACTCCGCCTCCGCTGTCTCCAGGGCGCGGCGCGCCGCCACCCGGGCGCTGACCTCCCGCACCGTCCCGGTGCTGCCCGCTGTTCCTCCCGGATCGCGGAAGGGGCGGACGGTGACTTCGATCCACCGTCGCTGGCCATCCGCGTCGTGCACCGGGAACGTCTCGACCGTGGGAGCATCCCCGGACTCCGACCACAGCAGCCGCTCGGGCACCTCCGAGAGATCCGTCCCCCACAACTCGCGCACGTCGCGGCCGAGCAGTGCCTCCGGGCGGAATCCCAGCATCGACTCGACCGACGGCGACACCCAGGTCAGCACGCCGTCGACGGTCTGGAACACGACGTCCACGGAGTTCTCGACCAGCAGCCGGTACAGCGCCTCACTGTGGGCCAGTGCCTCCTCGGCGCGGACCTCGCTCGTGATGTCGCGCAACGACACGACCCGGCTCAGCAGATTGCCGTCCGGATCGCGGATGGCTCGCCCTGCCGCCGAGGTCCACGTGTAGCCACCGTCGGGCCGCCGGAACCGCACACGCATCATGAGGGCCTTCCCCCGGGGGGATGCCTCGATCGCGGCGGCGACCGCAGCGACGTCGTCGGGGTGCAGAAAATCCGCTCCCGAGCTGCCCACGAGTTGCTCCTGCCTCCAGCCCAGCACGGCAGCGCTCGACGGGGACACCCACTGGCACACCATGTTCTCGCCCAAGGAGAAGACCACGTCGGTGATGTTCTCGGCCAGCAACCCGAACTGCTGCTCGGCCTCTAAGCGCCGTCGGGCGTCCGCCAGGCGTTCCAGGCCGTACCCCAGGTCGGCGGCCAGGCCCTCCAGCATGACTTGGGCCAATCGTCCGAACTCCCCGGGGCGGCGCCCGTAGACCATGAGCGCACCGTGCATCCGGCCTGACACCCGCACCGGCAGTGTGATGGAACAGCAGATCCCGCGCTGCGCCACCGCCGCCCGCCACGGCAGGTACTTGGGGTCGTCGGCGAGGTCGTTGCGCACCTGCGTCGTCCCGGTTCGCAGGCCGATGCCCGTGGGGCCCTGCCCGTACGGGGAATCGGGGTCCCACGACACACACACCTGGCGGGTGTAGCCATGATCGTCCCCACCGACGGCCACCGGCTCGACCCGATGCTCCGGATCATCAAGGGGGATCCCGTACCAGGCGAAGGCGTACCCACCGGACTCCGCCACGGCCCGGCATGTCTGTTCAAGCAACTCCTCCTCACTGCCCGCCCGCACCAGCACCTCGTTGCAGGCCATGACCGTCAGGAACGCCTGCCGCACGGCATGGATCTCCTGCTCGTCACGCAGAGTCACGAGTTCGCCCGCCACAGCCCCCCCGGACCACAGCGGCAACTTGCGCGTGGCCAGTTCACGCCACTCCCCGTCGATGCAGCGGAACCGCACGGGGATCGGCTCGGCCTCCCCCCCGGACAGAGTCACCTGCCGCAGCTGATCCAGCGTGGATTGGTCATCGGGATGCACGATGGCCCGCATATCCGTGCCGACCAGGTCGCCCGCCGCATGGCCCAGCACGTCGGTGACCGCAGCCGACACCCACTGCACCCGGCCCTCGGCGTCGTTCTGGTAAACCAGATCCCTGACCGCACCCAAGGCCTCGTCCCAAGAAGTGGACGTCACGGCACCGTCCAGTGTGGCGTCACCCTGTGTCATCGCGGCCCCCGGGCAGTGATGGTCGGCGCCTCCAGGCTACGCCGAGCCCGCGTTTGAAACGTGTTGACGAACACGGCTCCCGCACGCCTGGATGCGCGAGGCCCTCGCCGCCCGCGCCTACAGTGACCGCTGCCCGAGGAAGGTCCGCAGGGCGAACGGATACGGCAGGCAGAACTGCAGCGACACCCGCGCGGCCGGTCCGATCGGCCAGCGGCGATCCGTGCCGCAGGCGCCGGTCTGGAGAGACGATCCCGGTCGGACGTGTGCCAGCAGGTTAGTGAACTCACCGGACCGGCCCGCCCGCGACACCAGCAGATCCGTGACGTTGAACGCCGGCACGCCGTCGACCGTGCCGGTGATGCACCCGATCCGCAGCAGCCCGAACCTGGGGTCGGCCTTGGACACCCATCCGTACGGCGCGAAGCCGTTCGGACCCAGTTCCTCCCAGTCGCAGTTCGTACTCACCTCGGAGAACGCCGGCTCCTTGACGGTCCGCAGTTCGAAGGTGTCGGGATCGAAGTACGGCTCGTATGCCGCGCGCAGCCCTGCGATCTCCCCCGCACTCATCGGCGTGCGGAGCGCGTCGATGTCGCGCGGGTGGCGGCAACGACCCGCGGAGAAGCGGTGGACCGGATCGAGGCCCAGGTCGTAGACCACGGCCGTGGGGGCTTCTTCTGTTTGCACAAGGTGTCGATCATGTCCCAGCGCGTGTCCCACGCACGGAGTACGTAGCGGCCGCCCCGTTTCTCCAGGATGGCGACGTAGGCCTCCTGCGGCCGGGGCACCAGATCCACCCGGAAGAACGTTCGGTTGACCCCGGAGCGGAACACGCCATGGCGAACGTTCGAGTAGCGGATGCCACCCACCCGCATGGTGACCTTCTTGCCCCGCACCGAGATGCCCGCGTAGGACGGGGCGGCTTTCGCTACAGCCCTGAGTACCTTGCGCTGTTGCTTGGCCGGCTCCTCGATCGCAGCATGGGCCGGGGACGCGGTGACTGCCGCGGCCACGCCGATCGCAAGAACTAGGCTGGCCTTCATCCGGCGAGTATTCCACGCAGGTCCGCCCACGGGCGAGGGCCACCGGACTCCCCGGGTTACCCTGCCCCTGTGACTCCCATCTGCGCCACGTGTGGGACCGACTTCGCGTGCTACGACTCCCGGCCCCAACCCGCCGCCGACGGCTGGTTCACCTGCCCCCGCCGGTGTGCGGTCTGCTCGGACTCGTTGCTCGACGGCTCGGCCGTCATGGAACACCCGGGCCTCGGGGCCCGCATCCACCTGGCCTGCTGCCCGGATCCGGAGGAACCGGACCCCTGGCCGGTCCTCAGCGGGCTGGACGTCGCTCCCACTGCTCGCGTGTGATTGCGTACTGCACGTCACCGGCCTCGTCGCCGGGGATGCGGTAGGGCCAGTCGGCTCGGAAACGACGGGATTCGACCATGCCCGCCTTCTCCATCACCCGGCGCGAGGCGGTGTGGGCGACTAGTGTCTCGGCCACGACCCGATCCGCCCCGAGAAGGGTGAAGGCGTGATCGATCAGTGCCAGCGACCCCTCCGTGGCGTACCCCCGGCCCCAGAACTCGCGCCGCAGCCGGTACCCCAGCTCGAGGTCGCCGGGCGACGACGGCCGCAGGTGGAACCACCCCACGAACCTGTCCCCCGCCCGCTCCACCGCGGCCCAATGGCCGCCCGCGATCAAGACCGGCAGATCCGCCGGCTGGAACTCCGGCACACCCCCGGTGACGAAGAACATCACCTCCGGGTCGGCGTCCAGGGCCACCAGTTCGTCGAGGTCGTCCTCGGCCAGCCCACGCAGCAGCAGCCGTGCGGTGTGGATCACGCCGGCGGGGTGATCTCCCGCTTGAGGATCTTGCCGGTCGGACCCTTGGGCAGCCCGTCGGCGAGGAACCAGACGACGCGCGGGTACTTGTACGCCGCGATGCGCTCCTTCACGAAATCGGCGATCTCGTCGGGGGTGGCGGTCATGCCGGGCTTGAGCGTGATGGCCGCGCCGATCTCCTCCCCGTACTCCGGGTCGGGCACACCCACGACCGCGGCCTCGGCCACCGCTGGGTGCTCGTACAGCACCTCCTCGACCTCGCGCGGGTAGACGTTGTACCCACCGCGGATGATCATGTCCTTCACGCGGTCGACGATGAAGTAGTACCCCTCCTCGTCGACCGTCGCGAGGTCACCGGTGCGGAACCAGCCGTCACGGATCGCCTCGGCGGTGGCGTCCGGGCGCTGCCAGTACCCCTTCATCACGTTCGGGCCCTTGATGGCGATCTCACCGATCTCACCGGGGGCCGTGTCGTTCCAGTCGTTGTCGATCAGGCGCATCTCGACATCGCGGATGGGCGTGCCGATCGAGCCCGCCTTGCGCTCCCGGTCGGCGTGGTTGAACGAGGCGATCGGGCTGGTCTCGCTCAATCCGTAGCCCTCCAGCAGGATCGCGTCGAACGCGGACTCGAACCCCCGCAGGATCTCCACCGGCAAGGACGCCCCGCCGGACACACTCACCCGCAGGCTGGACGTGTCATACGCGCTGTGCTCGGGGTGCTGGACCAGTGCGACGTACATCGTGGGCACGCCCTGCATGATCGTGACCTTGTCGCGCTGCAGGACCTCGAGGGCCTTGGTCGGGTCGAAGCGCGGGATGAGCGTGAGTGTCGCGCCGCAGGTCATGGCGGCGTTGAGCCCGCACATCTGGCCGAACGAGTGGAACAGCGGCAACCCGCCGAAGATCACGTCGTCGGGGTTGCCGTCGAACAGATCCACGGCCACCCCGACGTTGCTGAGAAGGTTGCTGTGGGTCAACTCCGCGCCCTTGGGCTTCCCGGTCGTCCCCGAGGTGTAGAGGATCACCGCGGTGTCGTCAGGAGCGCGGTCGGCTACCGCCGGCGCGGGCGCGTGCTGCGCCAGTTCAGCGGTGAAGTCGGCCCCCACCAGCACGCACGGCACACCGGCGGCCTCGGCTCCGGGCTGCGCCTCGGCGGCGATCCCGTCCCACGCGAACATGGCCTTGGCGCCCGAGTCGGTCAGGTAGAACTCGACCTCGCGGGACTTGAACAACGGGTTCATGGGCACGACGACCGCCCCCGCGCGCAGAATGCCGTAGTAGAGAACGGGGAACTGCGGGATGTTCGGCAACATGACACCGACGCGATCACCAGGCCCGACGCCGAGATCGGCCAGCCACCCGGCGGCCATGCTGCTCGCAGCGTCGAGCGCCGCGTAGGACAACTCGAGGTCGTCGAACTTGATGGCGATCTGGTTGGGCTGCGCGGCCGCCATGGCGACGAAATTATCGGCGAGGTTCATGGGCTCACCCTAAGCCGCCCCGGCGACAGCGCTACACGGTTCGGCAGAACGTGATCTCACCGGTCGAGGTATCGATCAGGGCAAGCGCGCCGATCGATTTCCCGGAAACCTGTTCGCGCTTCACCCGGACCACCGCGTCACCGCCGACGTTGGACCGGAAGGTCTTGCCGAACAGCGGTTGACTGCCCGGCACACATCCACCCGGCAGGGCCACCGTCCGGTACCGGGTGCTCGGCTGCAAGCCGCTGAAGGACTCGATCAACTGCCACAAGGCATTGGCCTCAGAGATCATGACCACGGCCTTCGGCCGATCGATCTTCATCGAGGCATTCTCCGGGCCGACAGAAATGGTCCGATTGGCGCAGGCGATGGTCCGCCCCGAAGCACGTTCGCGGATGGCCACCGACTTGATCGCGGTCGCATCAACCCGGATCTTGACCGGATCCCACGAGCGACCCTTCCCATCAGTGGTGAAGGAGCGAAGGGCCAAGTACGGGGAAGCGTCATCGCACCAGCCCCGCTTGCCCGACAACTGGTACCGGGTCTTCGGCTGCAGCCCGAACAGGTTGAATGCGAGGACGGCCTTCGCGTCCTGCTGGGTGACCGTCACCAGGCCCTTCACCGGGCCGCGGAAGAGGTACCCGCCGGATTGGCCGTTGAGCTCGAGCGGATGCGCGGGCGCTGTCACGCCGAGCGACGCACACAACACCACGGCAGGCAGCAGACGTCGGAACATGGCGGGCCTCCTTCGTATGCAGGGAGTCTAGGGCTCTCGCGGGGTGCGCTCCATCCCCCGAGCGGCCTACCCTGTCACCACCATGGACGTCCGCCTTGGCACCGCTGACGACGCCGATCTGATCGGCGAGTTGCTGCACGATTTCAACCGCGAGTACGACGAGCCGACACCGCCGCCCCGCGTGCTGGCCGAACGGATCCGCGAACTGCTCACCCTTGACACCGTTGTCCTGCTCGCCGACCAGATCGGGCTGGTCGTCCTGCGCTTCCACCCGTCCATATGGAGTGCGAACGACGAGTGCTACCTGGCTGAGTTGTACGTGCGACCGGCTGAGCGTGGCCGCGGCGTCGGGCAATCGCTGCTGGCTGCGGCACTGGTCACGGCCAAGGAACGCGGCGCCGACTACGTGCACCTGGGCACCACCGAGGACGACGTCGCAGCCCGCCATCTCTACAGCAAACTGGGCTTCCGGCGCACCGAGGGGGACGGCGGGCCGCTGATGTTCGTCTACGAGCGCGAGTTGTGAGCAGGGCTGGCATGCTGAACACCGTGGCCCACCTCCCCCGCCGGCTCACCTCCGGCCTGAACGCGAAGTTGCGCAGCCCCGAGACGGCTGCGGCTGTGGCGCAGATCGAGGGGAGACTCACGCGGCGCCGACGCGAGCAGAAGCTGGAGTCCGGCGCGTTCCGCGGCACGCACCTGGTGGTCTACCGCGGGTACGTGGCCGGCGGCGTGGCCAAGGTCCGGGTTCGGGTGGTCGAGGCGCCGGAACTGCCCGGCGACAGCCGCATCCCCTACTGGGGCACGGTCCAGTCGAACCTGCGCCGGCACGGTGCGCTGGCACTGGTCGGGGTCGAGGTGGAATTGCGGATCGGGAAGCACTCCGGCCGCGAGATCACGGACTCCCGCGGCTACGCCAACTTCTCCGTCCCGGTCCCACGCCTGCGCTCGGGGTGGCACGACGCATTCGCCGTGACGACCGCTATCGAAGGCGGCGATGCGGCATCCGGCGCTGGCCGGGTCCTCAAGCCCGCCGCCAAAGCCCCCTTCGCGGTCATCTCGGACATCGACGACACGATCCTCGTCAGCGGCCTGACCGAGGGGCTCACCGCGGTCAAGCAGGCACTCATGCGCGACGCCAACACTCGCAGCGCGGTGCGCGGCATGTCGTCGCTGTACCGCGGGCTGGCCCGCGGCGTCCCCGGTCCCGGCGGCGGGCGCAAACCGGAGCCGGCCTTCTTCTACGTGTCCACCGGCAGTTGGTCGTTCTACGAGATGCTGCAACAGTTCATCCAGCTGCGCGCGTTCCCGCAAGGCCCGATGTTCCTCACCGACTGGGGGCCCACGGAGCGCTACCTGCGGCGCAGCGGCGCCGAGCACAAACGGGTGGCCATCCGCCGGCTCTTCGAGTCGTACCCCGACACCTCGTTCGTCCTGATCGGCGACAGCGGCCAGCGCGACCCGCTGACCTACGAGGAGATGGCCCGGGAGTTCCCCGGCCACGTGCGCCTCATCCTCATCCGGCAGGTCGGTCCGGCAAAGGACGAGCGCAACGCCGAACTGGCCGCACACGCCACCGCGCTTCGCGGCGAAGGGATCCCGCTGTACTTGGTGCGCGACCCCGGGCACGCCGCGGATCTGGCCCATGCGCTGGATCTGGTCGACGAGGAGACGGTGCTCGAGGTGAACACCGAACTCGGACGGCGCTGACTTCGACGAAGGTGCGGAACACTGGCAACCGAACCCGGGCCCCTGCACCTTCGTCACACGGGTCAGAAGCAGCGCTGCTTGCCCAACTTCCGCAGGCCCCGCCGGTCCCCCGCGCCGAGCGTGTCCGGCCGGTCGGGCTGCAGCCGCGGGTACATCAGCTGGCGGGAGTCGCGCACATGGTTGAGACCCACGGCGTGCCCGAACTCATGCATGTACAGCGCTCGGACGACGTCCGGCGGACGCTGCGCGGGTGGGCGCGGATCGAATGGGGCGCGGGCGGCGTCAGTGCGCCGCGCCACGTCCACGGCGTCGATGACGACGTAGCCGTAGGTGACCTGAGCGGCTCTGCCGACCCTGCGCCACGAGATCCCGGCGACCCCGGCCACCGAACCGGCCAGGGTGCGTCCGTACCCGTAGCGGTTCCCACGGGTGGGACTGCCGTAGGTGATGATCAGGTCCACACCTGACGCAGAGCGTGGCTGCAGGCGCTGTGCGCGCGACCTGATCCGCCCCTCGTACCGGAACCGCATGCCCATCGCCGTGGCCACCTCGGCCACGGCCGACCGCCAGCGCGCCTCCTCGCGCCCGGCCCGCAGGCCCTTGCGCTTGGCGTACGTGAAGTCGATGCCGTACGTGACCGTCGTGCAGGGGTCCCAGTAGGCGCCTGGCTTCTGGGGGCTGCCGCCCGAGCGAAAGAACTTGTACCCCGGGCCGTCAGCACCAGCGGGGGAGGCCAGGGCCACCGCGGCCACCAGGGCGACACCCGTACCGATCACGCGCACCCTTCGACGGTACGCGCACCCGTCTTCACAACTGCAGGTCGGTGAGCAGCGGCGCGTGGTCGCTCGGCGGCGGCGTGCCCTTGGTCCCGGTCTTGCGCGCCTCGCGGTCGATGAACGTCTCCGTGACGGCCCCGGCGAATGCGGCGTTCGCGAGGATCAGGTCGATGCGCATCCCGAGGCCCTTGTGGAAGTTGCCGGCGCGGTAGTCCCAGAAGGTGAAGGGCTGGCCCTTGCTGATGGTCGGCGGCAAGTCCGTCAGACCGAGGTTCTCCAATTGCTGGATGGCCACGCGCTCCGGCTCGGAGACATGGGTGCTGCCGGCGAAGTCGGCCATGTCCCACACGTCGTCGTCGTGCGGCGCCACGTTGAAGTCGCCGAGGATCGCGAACGGCAGATCGCCGGCCGCCGGTGCCGCGGCGTAGCGATGCAGGGCGGAGAGCCAGCGGAGTTTGTACATGTAGTGCGGGTTGTCGAGGGTGCGGCCGTTGGGCACGTACACACAGGCCACGTGCACCCCGCCGCACACGGCAGCGACGAAACGCGGCTCCGGCGGACCGGAGTCCTCGGGGAAGCCCGGGACTCCCGGCAGGTCGGTGACGGGCCGTTCGATACCCACCCGTGAGAGGATCGCCACCCCGTTCCACCGGCCGTCGCCGCGATGCACCGCCTCGTAGCCGAGTTCGGCGAGTTCCTCGTAGGGGAACTGGGCGTCGGGGATCTTGGTCTCCTGCAGACACACGACATCCGGCTTCATGACCTGTAGCCACACCCGCATCCGGGGCATCCGGCTCGGCAGGGAGTTGACGTTCCACGTGACGATGCGCACCCGTCGATTGTCCCAGCCCGCGGTGACTGGCGGGACCGCGGCTGCTACTCGCAGACCACCCAGCCGTGGGCACGCACCGACATGCCGCCGTCCACCGACTCCGCCTCCCCGGCGAGGACCGTCCCCTGCACCGGCAGCACAACTGCGTCGTCGCCGAGATTCAGCGCCACCTGAAGGGCCCCACCCTCCCCGGCGGACCGGTAGACCAACTGCTCGTTGCTCAGGTACTCCACCTGCGTGCGCGCCCGCTCCAGCCATGAGTGCCGCCGCCGCAGGCCGATCAGTTCCTGGTGCAACCGGAACCACTCCCGGCCGAGGGTCGCCAGGTCACCCGGTCCACTGGGGAACGCCGGGCGCCCCTCGTCGTCGCCGCCGGGGCGGTCCTCCTTCACCCCGTGGAACCCCTGCTCGTCGCCGGCGTACACCGACGGGGTGCCGCCGAGGGTGAGCAGCAGGACCAGGGCGTGGGCGTAGTGCTCCGCCTCGTGCAACTTGCTCGCGATGCGCGTCACATCGTGGTTGCCCAGGAACGTCAGCGGGACGAATCGCTCGAGGAACTCGTTGTGCCGGCCGAGGGTCCAGTCGAGCTCGTAGAAGTTCCGGTCGTTCAGCGAACTCCAGATGGCCTTCCACAGTTCATACTCGGTCACCGAGTCCAACCCGGACTGCTCGACGTACTCCGGGTAGTCGCCGTGGATCATCTCGCCGACGATGTACGCGTCGGGGAAGCGCTCCCGGACGCCAGGCAGCACCCGGGCCCAGAACTGCGCCGGGATGGCATACGCAGCATCCAGCCGCCACCCATCGGCACCGCGCTGCAGCCAGTGGCACATCACCTCGACGACGAAGTCCACCACCTCGGGCGCGTCGTGGTTGAGCGTGACCAGGTCGCGGTGGCCCTCGAAGTGCTCGTAGTCCGGCTCGTCGCCGCCCTCGCGCCAGAACAGGCGGAACCACCGCCCGGCAGGGTCGTCCGGACCGGTCAGCGCCTGTTGGAACTGCGGGAACGCCCGGCCCACGTGGTTGAACACCCCGTCGAGCATGACCTTGATGCCGCGGTCGTGCGCCGCCGCCACCAGCGCGTCGAAGTCCGCGTCGTCACCGAGCCGGGGATCGATCCGGAAGTAGTCGAACGTGTCGTACCCATGGCTGGTCGAGGCGAACACCGGGCCGAGGGCCAGACCCGACGCCCCGAGCTCGATGAGGTAGTCCAGCCAGTTCGTCAGCCGTGGCAGGCGGTGCGCCACCTGCGGCTCCGCGGTCGTCGGCGCGTCCAGGAATCCCAGCGGATAGACCTGCCACCAGACGACGTGATGCACCCAGTCCGGCATGGCTCAGAAGCTCACTTGGGGGGCGGCTGCAGCGCCACCCTCGATCTCGAAGTACTCCGCCTTCTCCGCGCGCATGAGACCGGCCACGAGGTTGTCCGGCACGGAGGCGATCCGGGTGTTCCACTCGCGCACGTTGTCGTTGTAGTACTGCCGCGCGAACGCGACCTTGTCCTCGGTGTCGGACAGTTCGTCCTGCAACTGCCGGAAGTTCTGGTCGGCCTTCAGGTTCGGGTAGTTCTCGGCCAGTGCGAACAGCCGCCCGAGGGCCGCGGTGAGCACCTCCTCGGACTCACCGGCTGCCGCGGCACCCTTCGCGTTCACGGCGGCGGTGCGGGCGGCCGTGACCTCCTCCAGCGTCGTCTTTTCGTGCGCGGCGTAGCCCTTGACGGTGTTGACCAGGTTGGGGATCAGGTCGTGCCTGCGCTGCAGCTGCACATCTATCTGGGCCCACGCCTCCTCCACCTTGTTGCGCAACCGGACCAGGCGGTTGTACAGAACCACGCCCAGCCCAGCCAGGACGACTACGATCACAACGACGATGACAACGGCCACGAAGGCAGGGTAGCGCCATGCGGATCCCCAAGTTGCGGTTGTTCCTGGTGCTGCTGCTGGCAGCCGCGGTGGTGGCGGGCTGGTTCAGCGTCTTCCCGGTGCCGTTCAAGGACGTTTTCGGCGGGTCGGGCGAGAAGGTCACCGACACCTCGATCATCGACAAGTACCGGGTCGACTTCGCCTTGGAGTCCAGCGGTCAGCTCACCTCGACCGAGACCCTCGACGTCGAGTTCACCCAATACGGCAAGCACGGCATCTACCGCATCTTCGATACCCGGGACGCGCAGTACCGCAACGTCCAGCACCCGGTCACCGTGACCTCCGTGGACCGCAAGACCGGAGACGCCTGGCAGCCCGAGCCGTACGAGGTGACGCAGAACGGCGGCGGCACGATGACCATCCGCATCGGGTCGGCGAACCGGACCTTCGACCCGGGCATCCAGAAGTACCGCATCGTCTCGCAGACCAACAACGCGCTGACCCGGCCCAAGGACGGCCCGGAGGGCTGGGTCCCAGTGGTACTGGGATGTGGTGGGTTCGGGCTGGGCGATGCCGATGCGCGCCGCGCAGGTCACCGCCGCCACGCCCCCCACCGTGGCGCCGCCGACGTGCGAGGCCAGCGTGCCGTGCACCATCAGCGACGTGGACGGCGCGTACCGGATCAACCTGACCGACCTGCCCACCTACACGCCGATCACGATGAAGGCCTACTTCGCCGAGGAGGCCCCCGGCGTGCGGCGCACGCTGCGGCAGAACCTGATCCTTTTCGCGACCTTGGCCCTGGTCGGGCTGTCGCTGGCCCTCACCGGGCTGACCTTCGCCCGTTCCCGCGAGAAGCGCCCGACCATCACGCCGAACTTCCAGCCCCCCGGCGCGGATCCACTGGTGAGTACGTGGACCCTGCAGGAGTCGCCGTCGGACAAGGCCGTGCCGGCCGTGCTGCTCAACCTCGTTGCTCACGGTGTGGTCGACTTCGACACCGAGCAGCAGACGATGGCCGCCGACGGACCGGCGTGGATCCGACTCACGCGCACAGACGCGCAGATTCCGGACCTCGTCGGTTTCCCCGAGACTCTGGTGGCTCTGGGGTTGCAGGCACCGGGCGCCACCCGGTACATCAGCAAGAGCAGCGTCGAGGACGGCAAGATCCTGTCGAGTCTGGACGGGCAGATCGGCAGCAAGACCTCCGAACGGATCATCCGGGACGGCCTGGCCACCCGGGTGGGAGGTGCGGGGTGCGCACTGTCGTTCTCCTTCCTGGCGATCATCGGCGGCTTCAGCGCGCTCATCTGGCTGGACAGCGGGCTGATCGTCGCCACCCTGCTGCTGGTCGCGGCCGTCGCGGGACTGCTGATCAGCGGCCGTGA
Source organism: Micrococcales bacterium (assembly GCA_016703125.1). NCBI lineage: Bacteria > Bacillati > Actinomycetota > Actinomycetes > Micrococcales > Micrococcales bacterium. The sequence goes on from JADJCR010000002.1 coordinate 265,207, forward strand.
CACCACCCGGCTGACCGACAGCGGCTCGGCCATGCGCGATGCCACCGCCGGCTTCAAACAGGTCCTGTCCACGCCGGCGTCCGTCGAGCGCTTCGACTACGCCGCCCGGGTGCGTCACTTCGACGAGTACTTGCCATGGGCGGTCGCCTTCGACTGCGCCGAGGAGTGGGCGCAGTCCTGCACCCCACCCCCGGGCAGCCCGGAGGCCACGGCCATGGCCGGCACCTCCCACCTCTACACCTCCCCGACGAATACGTCGGCGATGTGGGCACTGTCCACGGGGGTGGTAGCGGTTGAGGCCTCCGCGGTGGCCGCCTACCAAGCGACGCAGCAATCGTCGTCCAGTGGTGGTGGCGGAGGCGGCGGAGGCGGGGGCGGCTCCGGCGGTGGTGGCGGGGGCCACCCCTGAGCCTGCCGCCCAAGACCCAGGCGTCCGGCGCGCGGGACAGGAGAGGGGATGATGTGCGGGCAAACAGTGAACGCGGAGGCTCCAGGGGCGATACAGTGCGACCGGTCCTGAGATGAACGAGGTTCACATGCATCGAGCACTTCCGCGCTTCGCAGTCCCCATCGCCGTCATCACATCGCTGGTCCTGGCCGCGCCGGTCCAGGCCGATGGTCCCGGCACGTACGGCAAGAACGACGCGGGCGGCTTCCGCAATGTGCTGCCCCCCGGCCAGAATGGCCTGGACACCCTCGGCCAGATCCTCAACTTCCGCGCGAACGGGTCGCTGCCGAAGCACTGGGCCGACCAGCAGCCGTTGTACGACGGGTTGCTGTACGCCTCCCCCACCCTCACCGACGACCAGGTGGGCGACTACTACAAGGACGCCACGTTCGGGGTCAAGAAGAAGGACCGCGCCTCGACGGTCAAGCCCCGCAAGGGCGTGACGATCATCCGCGACAAGCAGTACGGGGTACCGCGCATCTACGGCGAGACCCGCAGCGACACCATGTTCGGTGCCGGCTACGCCTCGGCCAACGACCGCCTGTTCCTGATGGACGTGTTGCGGCACACCGGTCGCGCCGACCTCACGAACTTCCTGGGCGGTGCGAACCTCAACGCCGACGCCAGCCAGTGGCAGAACAACGCGTACACCGAGAAGGACCTGAAGCGGCAACTCGAAGCCCCCGCGCAGGGCAGCCAGAAGGAGTGGAACAAGCTGCGCAACGACGTGGAGAACTACGTCGACGGCATCAACGCGTACATTAAGGCCGCCCGCAAGATCGATCGCTTGATGCCCGGTGAGTACGCGGCAACCGGGCAGAAGGTCAAGGATTGGAAACTCACCGACGTCATGGCCACTGCGTCACTGTTCGGCGGCATCTTCGGCCGCGGCGGTGGCGCCGAGGTCACCTCGGCGATGATCGTGCGGGCGCTCGAAGCGCGCTTCGGCGTGGAGCAGGGCCGCGCCATCTGGACCGGTTTCCGTTCCAAGAACAACCCGGCTGCGCCCACGACGATCCCGCAGAGCTACCCGTACCAGACCGGTGACTCGTTCGCGCCGAAGGGACTGGCGCTGCCCGACCCGGGCACGCCGGTCACCCCCGCGAAGATCATCCACGGCGGGTCCACCACCTCCGCGCTGGCCACCGCCGACGACTCCGTGTCGATCGGCGATGCCATCCAGCAGGAGCAACTCGACGGCCACCACTCCAACTGGGAACTGCTGACCGCCAAGAATTCGACCAACGGCCGGCCGCTCGGCGTGCTCGGTCCGCAGGTCGGGTACTACCTGCCGCAGGTGCTCATGGAACTGGAACTGCACGGCCCGGGGATCGACGCCCGCGGTGCGTCGTTCCCCGGCGTGAGCATGTATGTGCAACTCGGCCGCGGCCGCGACTACGCGTTCAGCGCCACCTCCGCCGGGTCTGACAACGTCGACACGTTCGCTGAGGTCCTGTGCGGCGGCAGCAAGTACAAGTACAAGTACAAGGGCAAGTGCGTGAAGATGGAGAAGTTGGTCCGCGACCTGTCCTGGAAGCCGAACGCCATCGACTCGACACCGAAGGGTGAGGCCACGCTGAAGGTCTACCGGACGGTGCACGGCCTGGTGACGCACTACGGAACGGTCAACGGCAAGCCCGTCGCGTACGTCACGGCGCGCACCACGTACCTCCACGAGGCCGACTCCATCCTCGGGTTCCGGCGCTTCAACCAGCCCGACCAGATGAAGAACCCCAAGACGTTCCACAAGTCGGCCTCGAAGATCCAGTTCACGTTCAACTGGGCCTTCATCAACGACAAGCACACGGCGTACTACCTCTCCGGGGCGTACCCGAAGCGCGCGAAGGGCACGTCTCCGGACTTCCCGGTGCTGGGGACCGGGAAGTATGACTGGCAGGGCTTCGACGCGAAGAACTACACGATGGATCTGCTGGGCTTCTCCAAGCACCCGAAGACCAAGAACCAGCCTGTGATGGTGTCGTGGAACAACAAGCCGGCCAAGGACTGGGCCGCTGCCGATGAGCAGTGGGGCTACGGGCCGTTCTACCGTTCCAACCTCATCGAGGAGAAGTTGCAGAACGCGGTCAGCGGCGGCAAGCAGGCGACGCTGGCCCAGGTCGTGCAGGCCATGGAGGAGTCCGCCACGCAGGACATCCGCGCGGCCAAGCTCCTCACGACGGTATTCGAGGCCATGGGCACGGTGTCTGATCCGGACCTGGTGGCAGCCATCGACAAGCTCAAGGCCTGGATGGCTGACGGTGGGCACCGCCGCGACCTGGACAAGGACGGCGCTTTCGAGCACACCGCCGCGATCCAGATCCTGGACGCCTGGTGGCCGAAACTGCTGACCGCGCAGTTCGGGCCCGGACTCGGCGATGAGGCCTTCAGCGAGATCCAGCAGATGATCTCGTTCGGCGCTGTCACGAGCCGGCCGAGCGCGCCGGGCTTCTCGGACGGCTGGTGGGGCTACAGCGTGCAGGATCTGCAGCGCTTGCTCACCGGTCAGCCGCAACCCGGCGGCTTCCCGGTCACGTTCTGCGGCAATGGCGACGCCACGGCGTGCGCCACGGCGCTGCAGGAGTCCCTGAAGCAGGCACTGACCGTCACGCCGGAGCAGTTGTACGGTGCGGGGGCCTGCGTGTCCGATCCGCAGCCGTCGTGCTGGAACGCCAACCGGGCGCGGGTGACCGCCGGTGTGACCAAGCCCAATGTCTACCCGTTCCAGAACCGGCCGACCTTCCAGCAGGCGGTGAGCGTCGGCAAGTAGGCGCCGCGGGCGGGCGTTGTGATGAAGGTGCGCGCCCGCCGCGCCGGTTTGTGGCGATGGTGCGCGGTTGGCCGGTCGCAACCGCTCACCTTCGTGACAGGGGGCCCGGCGGACCGTGCACCTTCGTCACAGTGGGCCCCAACGCCACCCCCGAGTGTCGGGGTGCTGCAACATCTCACCCCAGCGTGATCCCCGTCGCCCGGGTGCCGCGACCAGCCACACCGTTCTTCACCGCCGTCACCCGCAGCCGGTAGTGATACCCGGTGCGCAGCTTGCGCAGTACGGTGCGCGGACGGTCGGTCAACCGCACCCGCAACCGGTCACGCCCGCCGTCCGGCCACCACGAGACGAGGTAGCGCACGTCGTCCCCGACCCTCCATGCGGGCCACCAGCGCAGGCGCAGCGCGCGCCGCTTGCTGATGACTCGGACGGCCGCGACGCGAGGCGGCGGACGCGTGATTCGCACCGTGCTGGAGAAGATGTCCTCAGCCACAGCGCTGCCCTTGGTGGCCTGTAGCCGGAACTCGTAGTCGTGTCCCCTGGCCAGCCCCGCCGCCGGCCATGTGTTCTTCTTCTCCACCGGGCCTGCCAGCCTGACCCACGGCCCACCGGCCGAGACGTCGCGCATCCAGATGTACGCGCCCGTCGCGCCCGGCGGATTCCGCCAGGAGAGGTGGGCGACACTGCGCTTGGCACTCACGGTGAGAGTGGCCGGCCGGCGTGGACCGTTCGGCACCTTCGGCAGGGGGCGCGGGTACGGCCTTCCGACTCCGAGCCCGGCCAGGGCATCAGCCACCGCCGCCGCCACCTTCACCTCGCCGCTGGCCGACAGATGCGCCGGGTCGTAGGTGTCGGTGTACTCGACGACGCCCTCCGGGAGGTCGGTCACAACGACCCGTGAACGCACCGAGTCCAGCGAAGTCGCCACGTCCGGCAGGCCTTCGTTGAGGGCCGGCACTCCGGTCAGCCAGGTCTGCGGGATCCGCGAGAGGACGATGTCCACGTCCGGGTCGGCGGACCTGGCCGCGGCCACGAAGGAGGCCGCCTGCGCCAGCACCGTTGCGGCTGGCTGCCAGTAGCCGAAGAAGTCGTTGACCCCGTAGGACACCACGATCACCTCGGGGCGATAGGTGGCCACCAGTTCCGCGACCGCGTACTTCTGGGCCACGTAGGCGGTAGCCCAATACGCGGCATGATCGGTGTCGAACGCGGGATCGACGTACTCCTGTGAGCCCGGGCTCATCTGCTCGGCATCCCATAGATCATTGCGCGGTCCCACGAAATCCACCGGCGTCCCCGCGGCCTCGAGGTGCTTCCACAACCGGTACCGCCAGGTCCAGTCACCGGCCGACCCCTGGGTCACCGAGTCGCCCACGAGCAGGACCCGCGTCACGTCCTCCCCGGCGGCAGCAGGAGCGGATGCGAGGGGCAGTGCGAGCGCAGCCACCACCGCAACGATCCGGAACCGCACGATCCGATCATGACGGCGCCGGTCGAGTGTTGTGCTGTTGTTCGGGAGTTGCTGTTTCCGGGTCCTGAACGCAGCTCGGCACTCGGCGGAGGATGCAGGAGCCGTCGGTCGGCCTCCCGAATCCATGGCCATGAATTCCGCGCAGTCAAATGGGGTCTCACGAGCACGCTCGAAGACCCCATTTGACTGTGGCGGAGGATAGGGGATTCGAACCCCTGAGGGCTGTTAACCCAACCCGCTTTCCAAGCGAGCGCCATAGGCCACTAGGCGAATCCTCCACCGACGATGGTACGGGTACGCCGCTGTGCGTATCCTGGGAGGGACCCCTCGTGCGGCGGCATCATGCCCAACTCCCCCAGGGCCGGAAGGCAGCAAGGGTAAGCGTGCTCTACCGGGTGCGCGGGGGGTCCCTTCATGCCCGCCGTACGCCGGCCATCGGGTGCTAGCGTCGCAAACACCATGGGTATTTCCGTCGCCCGCTGGATCCGTGCTACCGGGCCTCCGGACCTCGGCCAGGGGTTGCGCGGCGCGGCGGGTTGGTTCGCGTGCACCAGTGCCGGTCTCTACCTCGACCTTCCCGCGCTCGGCTTCATCGCCGGGATGGTCGCCTGGATCGTGGCGTTCTCCGACACCTCGGTCGGGCTCTCACCGCGATTGCGGGGAGGGCTGTTCCAGATGCTCTTCACCTCGGTCTGCGTCAGCTTGGCGGTGATGGCCAACCGATGGGAATTCGGGGTGCTGCTGGTCACCGCCGCGACCGGCGCCATCGTCGCGCTGTCAGCCGTGGGCGGACCGGCGACCGCCCGCCGCACATCGGCCTCGATGCTCGTCATCCTGCTGGCGGCCGGTGCCACCGGACTGTCCATGGATCCGGTCGAGGCGGGGGTCGCCAGCCTGGTCGGGGGCGCCCTCGCCCTGGCCCTGTCCATGCTCTCCGGCTTCGGCGGTCGCTGGCTGGGATCCGGCTCGCCGGCGGCCGCGCAGTTCGCCCGCGTGGCCGATCTGGTGGACCTGTACGCCGCCGGCGCCGATCCCCAACGCATCGCGCTGGCGCGCATCGCACTGTCCCGCGCCACCGCCGACGCGTACTCCGACGCTGCCATGTCGTGGCCTGCTTCGTACGGGCGCCAGACCGCCAGCCAGATCTCCCTGGCCAACTCGATCACCCAGCACCTCGCCAGCGCGATCGACTCCGAGGATCTGATGCGCAGGTCCCACGAGGACCTGCTCCTGGAGATGTGCTCCAACGTGGCCAGGACCTGCCGGCATGCCTGCCAGTTGCTCGTGGACAGACGCGGGGCGTATGTGTCCATCGGCACGACCCTGTACTCCATCGATCGCGTGATAGCCCTGTGGGAAGCCCTGAAACCCGGCGACGTCGCAGGTTCAGGTGCGCTGCACGACCTGCGAGCGGACATGTGCCGGGTCCCGGACATCCGTAACCTGGGCGGGTTGTCCGCGCGGGAGGTGCGCAGACGCTCCCAGCCCAGTTGGGTCGACTGGTTCGCCGGCGTGCGCTCCGATCAACTCCTGCGCCGGTACGCCATCCGGTACCTGGTGCTGCTCGTGCTGGCCGCGGGGGTTGCCTGGTGGTCGGCGATGCCCGACGGCTACCTCATCCCGATCACGTGCGCGCTCGTGCTGCGTCCCGATCTCAGCGGATCCGTGGAGCGGGTGGTGGCCTTCAGCGCGGCCGTTCTCGCTGGCGCTGCTGTGGGGGTGGTTCTAGGGGGGATCGCGGGGAGCCTGTCCGCGGTGCTGGTGCTGCTCACCACTGCCCTCATCTTCCTGGCGATCGGATACGCGCCCATGCTGTGGTGGGCCTTCCCCGCCGGGGTGACGGCTTTCATGATGTGCGCGGCGGGGCTGCTCCTGCCGCACGACTGGTCCAACCACGGGTGGCGGTTGATGGCAGCGGGGATCGGCGTTGCGATCGCCCTCGTGGGCGGCGCATGGATCCTGTGGCCGCAGCGGGCGGCGGCTCTGGTTCGCGAGACCTTCGCCCGCTCCCTGGACGCCTCTGCGGAGTACCTGGTCGACGTTGCCGAAGGTGCCGACGAGGAAGCGCTGCGGGCTCGTCGGCGCTACGCCTCCCGGGTGACTGCGGCTGCCGGCGCAGCCCTCGTGGAGTACGCCATGATGCCCTACCGCTCCCGTCACGTGCTGGCGTCGCTGCAGGCCACCCTGCCGAGTCTGCAGCGGACCTACGGCGCGGTCACGGAACTGGCTTCGCTGCGACACAGCGGCCGCCGCGTGCCTCCCACCCAGCAGACCGTCGCGCTGGTGCGGCAGACCGCCGATGACGTGCGCGATACACAGGTCGACCCCGGTACGGCCCTCGAGGGCGTGCGGGTGGCGATGGGTGACCTGTTGCGGGCGGCGGACACTACCTGACGCTGGTCAGGGGGTCCGGTTCTGAAAGCTCGGCCAGTAGGCGGCCTTCCGGGCACGCATGATCTCCCCGAGCGGTCGATGATCGGCCAGCGCCGCCCACGGGTCGAAATGGTCGGCCTCCACCTCGTCGGGATCGGCCAGTGCGTCGGCCTCCAGTACCGCGACGGTCTCCTTCGCCGACCGCCAGGGGGCCCGTCCGTCCTCGATGGGGGTGTCTTTCGGATCGGTGTAGAACTGCGCCTGCACATGCCAGCGCAGCGGTCCCCGCGCGATCCGGTCGCGCACATCCGCTCCCCAGTCCCGCCAGGCCAGCAGGTTGCGCGACGCGGAGAACGCACTGACGTGCACATGCGCTGCATAGGGCCCCCATGCCAGCGGCGCGCAACTGTGGAAGTCCGAGGTGGCGAACCCGCTGAAGGGTCGCGCCACCGCCGCGGCCTGCTTGAGCATCGCCATCGGGCCGCCGACCGCACCGTGCCGGGACACCAGGTGCTGCGCCAGTTCCTTCTGTCCCTTCGCCGCCGCCGGGACCATCGCCGCGAAGTCGCGCGAGTCCTCGAACCCGAAGGCCGGCCAGTTGATGAGCAGGAAGTCCTGCCGGTCCGTCATGGCGCCCAGCGCGCCCGGACCTTCGATCCCGCGCACCGAGAAGGTGAACCCACGGATGTCCGGGACCGGGTCGGCCTGCGCGACCATGGCGCCGTTCGACATGCGCACGACGACCGCGTGCTCACCGGGCTGGGCGAACAGGCCTTGGGCGGCGTGCTCCGGCAGTCCGCTCGGGACGATCAACCGGCCGGTGAGCGCGGCCACCGGTTTGCGGTGGAACGCCCGCCCCGGGCCCCTGCGCGCATTGATGCGGGACTGCAGCGCGACGATCACCGCGGCGAAGTCCGCGTGCCGCTGTTGCTCGTCGTCGCCGACGACTTCGGACCACGTGGTGCTCGGTTGTGCCATTGGCCCAGTCTGCCCCCAGGCCGGCCGACCCGGCACCGCGAGTCGCAGGCTGCGCTTAGGCTGGGGCGGTGGCCCTCGCCCTCTACCGCAAGTACCGCCCCGGAACTTTCGACGACGTCATCGGACAAGAACACGTCACCGAGCCGCTGAAGCGCGCCATCGACTCCGACCGGGTCCACCACGCGTACCTGTTCTCCGGGCCGCGCGGCTGCGGCAAGACGTCCAGCGCCCGCATCCTGGCACGGTCGCTGAACTGCGAGAAAGGGCCCACCTCCCAGCCCTGCGAGGAATGCGAGTCCTGCGTCGCACTGGCACCCAACGGGCCGGGTTCGCTCGATGTCATCGAGATGGATGCGGCGACCCACGGGCTGGTTGACGACGCCCGCGAACTGCGTGAACGGGCGATGTTCGTGCCGGCCACAAGCCGCTACAAGATCTACATCATCGACGAGGCCCACCAACTGGGACCGGGCGCTGCCAACGCTCTTCTGAAACTCATCGAGGAGCCCCCTGAGCATGTGAGGTTCGTCTTCGCGACGACCGAGCCCGACAAGATCATCGGCACGATCCGCTCGCGCACGCATCATTACGCCTTCCGGCTCGTGCCCACCCGCACCCTGGCCACCCACCTCGCGCGTGTCTGCGAAGCCGAAGGGGTACCCGCGGAACCCGCCGCGCTGGCGCTGGTCGCCCGCGCCGGCGAGGGCTCAGTCCGCGATGCGATGTCCATTCTGGGGCAACTGGTCTCCGGCACCGGCCCGGACGGGCTGACCTACCAGGCCGCCGTGCAGCAGTTGGGTGTCACGGACGCCTCGCTGCTCGACGACGTCACCGCGGCCATCGCCGCCGGCGACGTCGCGCGGCTGTTCGGGCGCATCGGCGACGTCGTCGACTCCGGCCACGATCCGCGCCGGTTCGTCGCCGACCTGCTGGAACGCTTCCGTGACCTACTCGTGCTGCACGTGCTCGGGGTGGAGAAGGCCGCGCAACTGGTCGACCTGCCCGAGGACCGGCTGCCGGAACTCGCGGAGATGGCCCGGGGGTTCGGCCGGGCCGAACTCAACCGGATCGCCGACGCCTTGTCAGACGCCCTCAGTGAGCTGCGCGGTGCCACCGCTCCCCGGCTGCACCTGGAACTGCTGATGTCCGAAGTGTGCCTGCCCACCGGCGCCAGCGATTCGCTGGACCTGCTGGCGCGCATCGACCGCCTCGAACGCCGGATGGAGACCGTTGCCGGGCGGGTGGCTGCCGGTGCGACCGCAGCCCAGCCTGCGCGCACCGAACCCCCGTCACCCCCCAAGACCCCGGACCCACCCCGCACTCAGCAGGCCACGCCGCCGGCCAAACCCGCAGTCGCTGCGACGTCGCCGCCGGCGAGCGGTGCCCGTCGACCTCCCGGGCCACCGCCCTCCCCGTCCACCCAGGCGCCTCCAGCGCCCGCCCCGGCGACACCCGCCCCCGCGCCTGCCGCCAGCAGTGACGTCCCGCTGGACAAGGTCATCGCCCTGTGGCCGCGCGTCCTCGACAAGGTGAAGGACAACAGCCGGGTCGCCTGGCTGCTGGTGCGCGACTGCCGACCCGTGTCACTGTCCAACGGGATCCTCGCGCTGACCCAGTCCAACGGCGGGGCCGTAGCGGCCTTCACCCAGGGCGGGCACGCCGAACGGGTGCGCCAGGCCATCCTCGACGAACTCAAACTCGACCTCACTGTCGAGATGACCCTCGGGCAGAACGCACCGGCACCCGCCGCAGCCGCGCCCGAGCCGATCCTGGACCCGGAGGATGCGCCCAGCGACGACGACGAGGCTGTCGAGGCCACGGTCGAGAACGGGCTGGAGTTGTTGCAGCGCGAACTCGGGGGGCGCAAGATCGCCGAATTCGACACGGAGTAGGCGATGTATCAGACCTCGTACGAGAACGTCCTGCAGGACCTCATCGACCAGTTGGTCCGCCTTCCCGCGGTCGGACCCAGGGCGCCCAGCGGATCGCCTACCACCTGCTGGAGGCCGACCGCGAGGAGGTGGAGGCGCTCGGTGCCGCCCTGCTGGCCGTGAAGGACCGGCTGAGCATCTGCGAGGTGTGTTTCAACACGGCCGAGGGTCCGTTGTGCCGGGTGTGCCGGGACGAGACCCGCGATCCGGCGGTGCTGTGTGTCGTCGAGGAGCCCAAGGACGTCATCGCGATCGAGCGCACGCGGGAGTTCACCGGTCGCTACCACGTGCTCGGCGGGGTGCTGGACCCCATGCGCGGGATCGGCCCGGACCAGTTGCACATCCGGGAGTTGTTCACCCGCCTGGCCGACGGCAGGGTCGAAGAGGTCATCCTGGCCACGGACCCGAACACCGAGGGTGAGGCGACCGCTGCCTATCTCGGGCGTCAGTTGGCCACCATCGGGGTGACCGTGACACGGTTGGCCAGTGGGCTGCCGATGGGTGGCGACCTGGAACTGGCCGATGAGGTGACGCTCGGAAGGGCGTTCGCAGGACGAAGGAGGATCGATGCCTGAGCTACCCGGCGACGAGGTGTCAGTGTCCGCCATGCCCACCCCGGTCGACGCGACGGCCCTCGAGATCGCAGACGAGATGGCCATGGCGGTCCAGGACTTCGTGGTGGCGGTCGAACGGGTCGCGGCCGGCGACCTCGGCGACAGCGCGATCGCGCTGCTGCTGCTGCACACATCACAGTTGGCCGCGCACGGAGCCCGGCTGGGTGCGCTGACCGACATCGTCCCGGAGGGCCGCTGGGAGCCCGACACCGGCGGTGAGCCCGAGGTGGACGGACTGCGGCTGCGGCTGTCCGACGTCTTCAGCCACGCCGACCGCTACCACCGCGTCGACGACCCCTACTTCCCGGTGCCGGAGATCGTGGAGGCCTCGCTGTCCGACGACCTGTCGGGTATCGTCACCGACCTCAACCACGGCTTCGGCCACTACGCGGCCGGCCGTCCCATCGAGGCGCTGTGGTGGTGGCAGTACGCGTACCTGTCGAGTTGGGGCGAGGACGTGCTCAACGCGCAGGCCGCGCTGCGCTCGATGATCTCGCACCTGCGCCTGGATCTCGAGACGCGCTAAGAGGTGTTCCTGGCCAGGAACTGCACCGCCGCCGGTACGTAGAAGGGCACGTCACCGCGGGCGTGGAACCCCACGTGTCCGCCGTGGCTGGTGAGGATCAGCCGGGTGGTGGGCAGGGCGCTCCAGTCCACGGACCGGTACGGCCCCAGCGGGACCATCGGGTCGTCCTGGGAGTGGATCACCAGCAGTGGAACCTCGATCTTGGGCAGGTAGTGGATGCTGGAGTTCACCTCGTAGTACTCCGCGGCGTCCCGCCACCCGTGCCGCGGGGCGGTCAGGGCGTTGTCGAAGTCGACCATGTTCTTGGCCGCCATGAGGGCCACCCGCTCCTCGGGGGTGTAGCGCGCGCCGGCACGCAGCGCCTCCCTGCGCAGGCTGCGCACGAGGAACTTCTCGTAGAACCCTCCGGCCCGGTGATGCAGGTGTTCGACGCTGACCGCCAGATCCAGCGGCGCCGACACGGCCACGCCGGCCAGCACCCCGGGGGTGTGCTCGCCGAGCAGTTTGATGGCGAGGTTGCCCCCGAGGGAGAAGCCCACCACAGCCACTGGCCGGTCCAGCGCCTCGATGACTGCGCGCACGTCCTCGGTCTTGCCGCCGTGGTACATGCCTGCGGCGTACTCACCGGTGCCCGCCCCCCGCAGATCCAGCCGGCCCACCGCGAACCCCGCACCCAGCAACCCTGCGGTCAGCAAGCGCACGTAGTCGGACTCCGCGCTGCCCCCGAGGCCATGGATGACCAGCACCAGCGGCAGGTCCGACCGCACCTCGTGCAGCAGCAGCGCCAACCGATCGCCGGTGCCGTCGGGCATGGGCACCAGCACCAGTTGCGGCTCGGGCAGGGGCACCCGGGCCGGCCGCAGCCGGCTACGGGTGGTCTGCAGGTGGGCATTGGCCCACCCTCGCCGCGGCACGAACGCATCCATTGGCCCTCAGGGTACGGCTCCCCGACCCCGACACCACAAGTGGGCGCGAACGGTCCTTCCGCGCCCACTTGTGGTGATGCTCCGGGTGGGCAAAGCACCCAAGAGTGGACATACCGGGCCCACAACTGGGCGTCATCGCCTGATACCCCCCTCGGGCCGCCCACTTGTGGCGGATTTCCCGCTGAGCCCCGCGCCCCATAGGCTGGGACAAAGGGAGGTGCCCGTGTCTGCAGCGGTTTTCTGGCTCATCGCCGCCGTCGTGTTCGGCATCGCCGAGGTCATGAGCCTCGACTTCGTGCTGATCATGCTCGCCGCCGGTGCGCTGGCCGGGGCCGGCGCTGCCGCAGTGGGTGCGCCCTTCATCGTGCAGGCCGGTGCGGCTGCCGCCGTCGCTGTGCTCGGCATCTTCGCGGTCCGGCCCATCGCCCTGCGCCACCTGAACTCCGGGCCTGCCGCGCTCACCGGGGTGGACGCCCTCATCGGTCAGCGCGTGACCGTGCTGGAGGAAGTCACCGCCGACAGCGGCCGTGTGAAAATCGGCGGCGAGATCTGGTCGGCACAAATGGAAGAAGCCTGGGACCCGATCCAAGAAGGCGCCACCGGAACCGTCGTCGAGATCCGCGGAGCCACCGCGATCATCCGCCCCTACTGAGGAGAACCCGTGAACGCAGCAATCGTCAGTGCCGTGGTGGTGCTGCTCGTCCTGCTCTTCCTGATCATCGTCATCGCCAAGACGGTGCGGATCGTGCCGCAGGCGCAGGCCTGTGTGGTCGAACGCCTCGGGCGATACAGCCGCACGTTGCAGGCCGGTCTGCACATCCTGATCCCCTTCGTGGACAAGATCACCTCCCGGCTGGACCTGCGCGAGCAGGTGGTGAGCTTCCAGCCCCAGCCGGTCATCACCGAGGACAACCTCGTGGTGAGCATCGACTCGGTCATCTACTTCCAGGTGACCGACCCGAAGGCCGCCACCTACGAGATCCAGAACTACATCTGGGGAGTCGAGCAGTTGACGGTCACGACCTTGCGCAACGTGGTCGGGAGCATGGACCTGGAAGCGACCCTGACCTCGCGCGACCAGATCAACAGCCAGCTGCGCGGAGTCCTCGATGAGGCCACCGGCAAGTGGGGTATCCGCGTGAACCGCGTCGAGCTGAAAGCCATCGACCCGCCGCCGAGCGTGCAGGAGTCCATGGAGAAGCAGATGCGCGCGGAGCGGGACCGGCGCGCGGCGATCCTCACGGCTGAGGGCTTCAAGCAGTCACAGATCCTCACCGCCCAAGGTGAGCAGCAGGCCACGGTTCTGCGGGCCGAGGGTGACAAGCAGTCCGCCATCCTGCGCGCCGAGGGCGAGGCCCTGGCGGTGCAGAAGGTGTTCGACGCCATCCACGCTGCCGATCCCGACCCGAAACTGCTCGCCTACCAGTACCTGCAGGCCCTGCCGGAGATCGCGAAGGGTGAGTCGAACAAGGTCTGGGTGGTGCCCGCGGAGTTGACCGGGGCGTTGCAGAACTTCGCCGGCGCGTTCCAGAACAAGCCGCCGGCGTAGATGGAACTGCTCGAGCACGCACCACACCGGGTGCTCGCGATCGTCGCCCACCCGGACGACATCGAGTACGGCGCCGCGGCTGCGGTCGCTGTGTGGAGCGCCGCCGGCGCCGACTGCAGGTACCTGCTGGCCACGCGCGGGGAGGCCGGGATCGACGGCATGGAGCCGGCCACTGCGGCCCGCGTGCGCGAGGAGGAGCAACGGCGCAGCGCGGCGGTCCTGGGTGTCGAGGTGGTGGAGTTCCTGGAGCATCCGGATGGAACGGTCCACGACGCCCTCGCGCTGCGCCGCGAATTCGCCGGTGCGATCCGGCGGCACCGTCCGGACACGCTGCTGCTGTTCAATCACCGCGAGTCGTGGTCGCCCGGGGCGCGCAACAGCGCCGACCACCGGATCGTGGGGGCGGCGGCCCTGGATGCGGTGGCCGATGCCGGCAACCGCTGGATCTTCCCGGGCGCCGCGCCGCACTCCGCGAAACTGGCCCTGGTGGCCGGGTCGCCGCAGGCCACACATGTACTGGACGTGTCCGCCGGCGTGGACCTGGCCGTGGCGTCGCTGCGTGAGCACCGCGCCTATCTGGAGGGGCTGGGCGAGCATCCCATGGCCGACCCCGAGTTCCTGCGGGCCTTCCTGGAACAGACCGGCGCGAGGGTCGGGGTGCCGGCGGCCCTCGCCGTGGAGGTCTGGCGGTTCTGAGGCGGGCCCGCTGTCACGCCGGCAACTGGTAGTTGTCGAAGAACTCCCACATCAACCGGGAGGCGTCGACGCTCTGCGTGGTCTTCCCCAGCTGCGGTGCGATGGCATCGGCGATGAACTCCGCCGCGCCCGGCCAGGTGTGCCCACCGCCGCGCACGCGGTAATACTCCACGTCGGCACCGGCGTCGCAGTCGGTCCATTCCCGCAGCGTGACGTCCTTGCCCGCCTTCTGCACCGTGTCCGCCGTGCACCCGTTGTGCTCGGCCCATTCGGCCATGGCCACCGGGACCGCCGGCAGGTCCACATCCTCGCCCTGTGGCTGTCCGCCCCGGAAGGGGACGACCTGGTCGGCGGTGCCGTGGAAGTAGATGATCGGTGCCGGCGGGGTGGCGGCGCACTGCGGCTCGTACAGCGTGAGCGCGACCCCGCCGAACGCCGCGAACTTGCGCTCTGGCGCGCAGGCCAGGGCGAAGGTCATCGCCGAGCCCATCGACATCCCGGAGGCGTAGGCGCGGGTGGGATCCATACACGGCACCGCCGCACCGACCGCGCGCAGATACGCGGCATCCCGGCCCCCGAACTGCCACCGGCCGCCGATGGCCTGCGGGGCCACGACCAGGAACCGCCCCTCCTCCGCGACCTGCTCGAAACCGGTGAGCAGCAGTTGCTGCTGGGCGTTGGAACCCCGGCCGTGGAACGTGAACACCACCGGCGAGGGGTTGCGGAAGTCGGTCGGGACGTGCAGCAGGAAGGAGCGCTTGCCCACTGTGACCTCCCGGGTACCGGGCGGCCCCGGGTCGCAGGTGGGGGCCGGCTCCGGCTCCGAGGTCGCCGCCCCGCCCGAACACCCCGCGAGCAGGACCACCAGAACCAGCCACATCGCACGCTTCACAGGTCCATACTCGACCCCCGGGGAAACCTCCGCGCGCGAAGCCCCTCACCTGTGGTTGCCTGTCGGTCGTGTCCAACCTCGCCATGCATGCCACCCGGGTCCCGCCGGGGTTGCGGGTGACGCAGGTGGCCGACGACCACCTCGACCGTCTCGTGGAACTCGGCCGCGATGTGGAGTCGGCCGCTTTCGGTGTCACGCAGTGCAATCGCACCGAGATGCTCGGGGCGCTACGGGCCCCGGAACTGCACGGCGCGCGCGGAACCGTCGCGCTGTGGGACGCCGACCGACTTGCCGCCGTGGCGCTTGCGTACGACGCCCTCGAGCACGCATCTGGGCTGTACCTCGACCTGTTCATCCACCCCGAGGCGCCCGCCCGTCAGGACGTCGCGACCTGCCTGCTGTCAGCTGCTCGGGCCTACGCGGCCGCGCTCGGCCCGCCGGAGCCGGCCTGGGTGAAGTCGGAGAGTTTCGACGGGGACACCGACGTGGAGGCCGCATTCGGCGACCTCGGCTACGAGCAGCACCGCGTGTACCTGCGCATGCGTCTGGACTTCGACGCGGCGCCGGTCGCACCCGAACCACCGACCGGGATCAGTGTGCGGACGATGGTGCAGTCCGACTGGGAAGCGATCCACGACGTCATCACCACGGCGTTCTTGGACCACTACGACTTCCACCCCGAGCCGTTCGAGGTCTTCCGCGAGAACTTCGTCGACGAGACCACCGACTTCGGGCAGTGGCGGCTGGCCTTCACCGGGGACCGCTGCGTGGGGCTGTGCCTGGGCAGCAAGCGGTACGCGGCCCACCGCCTCGGGTACGTGGCCAGCCTGGCCGTACTGCGGGATTACCGGGGCCGGGGGATCGCCCGGTTCCTGCTGCATGATGCGTTCGCGCGCGACGCCTCGCTCGGCTACGCGGGGACGTCCCTGCACTGCGATGCCACCAACCCCACCGGGGCCACCGCGCTCTACGAGAGCGTCGGCATGCTGCGCGACCAGCGCTACACGGCCTGGCGCACCCGCCTGTGACCACCCGCCGTTGGACACATGCTGCGTGATTGATCAGAATGCGACCGTGGATGAAATCGTGCGGGACCCGCAAGTGGACGTACAGTTGCGCAACGTCGTGGACGGCCTGGTCAATCACACCGGTGGGGCGATCCCCCGGGAGAACCTGGCGGCCATCGTCGACGACCTCTACGCGAAGCTGGCACGCGACGCGAAACTGACGACCTACCTGCCGGTGATCGTCGGCCGGGCGGCCCTCCAGCGCGTCCGCGCGGAGCAGGCTGACGCCAGTCGCACGCTACTGACCAAACCCGAGGTCCTCATCGTCTGCCAGGACAACATCGGGCGCTCCCAGGCGGCCGCCGCCCTCCTGCGCTACTACGCCCCCGGCATGCTCTACATCGTCTCGGCCGGGGTGGCCCCCAAAGGTCACGTGCTCACCGAGGTGACCGAGGGGCTGGCGTCGCGCGGTGTGCACCTCACGGACCCGCCTCAGGCCTTCGCGCCGTCCATGCTGGACGACGCCGACCACCTGATCATCGTGGGGGACACCACCGCTGACGCACTGCCGGAGCGCGAGGGTGTGGAACGCATCGAATGGCGCGCCATCAGCCACCTCGAAGGCCTGCCCCCGACTGACGTGGCCGAGGTCCTCGTGCAGATCGACCTGCGGGTGCGCGAGGTCCTGGCCACCTGGTTCCCGGACCTCGACCTCGGCGAGCCGGTCATGCAGCAGACTCCCGCCTGAGGGGGATCACCCGTTGCCGGTGGGCACCCAGTCGAACGTACGGGTGACCGCCTGGCGCCACCGCGTGAACAGCCGCTCGCGGTCCTCGACGGACATCTCCGGCTCCCACCGCTTGCCCTCGGCCCAGTTGGTCCGGATCGCGGTTTCGTCCTCCCAGAAGCCCACGGCCAGTCCGGCGGCGTACGCCGCCCCCAGCGCGGTCGTCTCGATCGTCCGCGGGCGCACCACCGGCACGCCGAGGATGTCGCACTGGAATTGCATGAGCAACTCGTTGAGCACCATGCCGCCGTCGACCTTGAGGGTGGTCAGACGCACGCCGCTGTCGGCCTCCATCGCCTGGATCACCTCGCGGGACTGGTACGCGGCTGCTTCCAGTGCGGCCCTGGCGATGTGACCTTTGTTGATGAAGCGCGTCAACCCGACGATGGCCCCCCGGCATCGCCCCGCCAGTAGGGCGCGAACAACCCGCTGAAGGCCGGCACGAAGTAGCAGTCGCCGTTGTCATCCACCGACCGCGCGAGCGTCTCCGCCTCGGGAGCCTCGTCGATGATGCCGAGATTGTCCCGGAGCCACTGGATGAGGCTGCCGGTCACCGCGATCGACCCCTCGAGGGCGTAAATCGCCGGTGCCGCGCCCAACTTGTAGCAGACGGTGGTGAGCAGGCCGTTGTCGCTGAGGACCTTCTCGGTCCCGGTGTTCAGCAGCAGGAAGTTGCCGGTGCCGTAGGTGTTCTTCGCCTCCCCGGGGCTCAAGCAGGCCTGACCGAAGGTGGCCGCCTGCTGGTCGCCGAGGATGCCCGCGATGGGCACGCCGCGCATCGACGCCGGGCTGAGCACCTCGCCGTACACCTCCGAGGAACTGCGGATCTCCGGCAGCATCACGCTGGGCACGCCCACGGCCTCGGCCAGGCCCGGGTCCCACTGCAGCGTGTCGAGGTTCATGAGCAGCGTGCGGGAGGCGTTACTGGGGTCGGTGGCGTGAACCCGGCCGTTGGTGAGGTTCCACAACAACCACGTGTCGATCGTCCCCATCAGCAACTCACCGGCCTCTGCCTGCGAGCGGGCGCCGGGTACGTTGTCGAGGATCCACCGCACCTTCGGGCCGCTGAAGTACGTCGCCAGCGGCAGCCCGGTGGTCGCCCGGAAGCGCTGCTCCCCGACCGTCTCGGCCAGGTCGTCGCAGATCCCCTGGGTGCGGGTGTCCTGCCAGACGATGGCGTTGTACACCGGCAGACCCGTGGTCCGGTTCCACACCACCGTGGTCTCACGTTGCTGCGTGATGCCCACAGCGGTGATCTCCGACAGCGAGAGGTTGGACTTCCCCAGCGCGCCACCCATCACCTCGCGGGTGTTGTGCCAGATCTCCATCGGGTCGTGCTCCACCCATCCCGCGCGCGGGAAGATCTGTTCGTGTTCCCTCTGGTCCATGGCCAGCGGGGTGCCGCCGGCGTCGAAGATGATCGCCCGGCTGGACGTGGTGCCTTGATCGATGGCCATGATCGTCACTGGGTACCTCCACTCGTAGGCACAAACCTAGTGGCCCGGCCCGTCGGACGCAGGATCTGCCGGGGCCCCGCTGAGACTGGCCGTTCGACCCTTGCGCCGATGTCCCACCCCCTGCGTAGCGTGGGCAGCGCAGAGGAGAGGAGACATCATGCGGTACACGAATGGGCTGTTCGGCTGGGTCGACGTCATGACCCGGGACCCCCGGCGCGCAACGGAGTTCTACGAGGGGCTGTTCGGCTGGACCCACACCGACCAGCCGACCCCCATGGGTCCGCCGTACACCCAGTTCTTCAAGGACGGCAAGCTGGTCTGCGGGCTGAGCCCGATGATGCCGGGGGTGCCACCGGAGGTAGGCGCCTTCTGGAACTCCTATGTCCTGGTCGAGGACGCCGACGACACCGCAGCCAAGGCCGAGGCGGCCGGCGGCAAGGTCACGATGCCACCGATGGACGTGATGGACCAGGGGCGGATGGCCATGCTGGCCGACCCGTCCGGGGCGGCGTTGGGGCTGTGGCAGCCGGGTAGCCACGAGGGCGCGGACCTGTTCAACGAACCAGGCTCGCTGACCTGGAACGAGCTGCAGACGCGCGACCTCGAGACTGTCCTGCCCTTCTACGAGACGGTCTTCGGCTGGGAGTGGGCCGACGGCCCCGACGACGGATACAAGGTGGCGAACCTCCCCGGCAAGCCCGGCGAGGACAAGTCCAACGCCGGCGCCATGTCCATGCCACCGGGCGTGCCCGACGAGGCCCCCAACCTGTGGATGGTCTACTTCGCCGTGTCGGACTGCGACACCTCAATGGCGGCCGCCCAGGGCCTCGGTGCCCAGGTGTTCCTGCCGGCGATGCAGATGGGGCCCGGGAGGTTCGGGGGCTTGATCGACCCGACCGGCGGGATGTTCCTGGTGGGGTCCTTCGGGGGCTGACCGCATAACCTGGGGTCATGCTTCATACCCCTGGGATGTTCGGCTGGGCCGACACGTTCACCTCGGACGAACAGCGGGCTCGCACGTTCTATTGCGGGCTGTTCGGCTGGCATGCCGTGGATCGCACCGAGGACATGGGGGCGCACTACACGCAGTTCTTCCTCGACGGCCAACTTGTCGCGGGGATGAGCCCGATGCCCCCGGAGATGTCCGCGGAGGGCCTGCTCCCGCAGTGGGTCTCGTACGTGATCGTGGACGACGCCGACGCCACCTGTGAACGCGTCCGCAGCGCTGGCGGCCAAGTGATGATGGCCGCCATGGACGTCACCGACCAGGGCCGGCTCGCAAACATCATGGACCCCAGCGGCGGGCTGCTCGGCATCTGGCAGCCCTACGCCCACCAGGGCGCCGATGTGCTGAACGAACCCGGCACCCTGACGTGGAACGAACTGCAGACCCGGGACCTGGCCGCCGCCATGCCCTTCTACGAGCAGGTCTTCGGCTGGGAGTGGACCGATGGGACCGCGGGGCACAAGGCGGGGTACAAGGTCGCCCATCTTCCCGGCAAGCCGGGCGACGACCAGACCAACGCCGGCGCCGAGGACATGCCGCGCAACGTCCCCGAGGAGATCCCGGCCGTGTGGCAGGTGTACTTCGCCGTGACTGACGCGCAGGCGACGGTAACCACCGCGCTGGACCTCGGTGGCAAAGTGTTCGTCGCGCCCCACGAGACCGCCACCAGCGTGGTGGCGGGCATCCTCGACCCCAACGGTGGGCGCTTCTACGTCGTGTCCGAGCGCTAGTCCAGCCGGGTACGCGCCCGGTTAACTATCGGAACCCGCCTTGACGTACGGGCGGTGCCATGGGGGGATGGAGCCATGAAGCCATGGCGTCAGACAGCAGCATCTGTCTTCACGGCCTCTGCAGTCCTGCTCACCGGGCAGGTGGCCGGAGCGACCACACCACCGGCACCGGTCGCACAGGGCGCGCGTCAAGGATTCCGGGCCGCCGCGCAACTGGCGGCCGACGGGTACCGCGAGGAGCGCCGGCGCATTCTCATGAGCTACCGCGACGCGACGCGCGCGGCACACCGACGACTGCGCCTGGCGCTGCTGGACGCCACCACCGATGCCGAACGTGACGCCGCCTGGAATGTGTACGCCGCCGAGACCGCGCCGCTGCGCGCTGCCGCGCATGCCCGGATGCAGGATGCCCGGGCGACGTTCCGCGCGGCCGTGGAAGCGGCCCGCAAGCAGTTCGGCGTAACCGGTACCCCGAGCACCTACGCGACGATGCGCTGAGCGTTGTCAGCAGGGGGTGGCCGTGGGGGCCAGCAGGTCAGACACCACGCGGCCGATCGCATCGTCTTCGAGCAGGAATCCGTCGTGGCCGAACGGTGACTCGACCACGTCGAGGTCCACGCCCAGTTCGTCGGCGAGTTCTTGCTGTAGGTACAACGGGTAGAGCCGATCCGACGTGATGCCGACGACCCGCGTGGGCACCTGCACCCGGCGCAGCACATCCGCGCCCCGGCCGCGGTGGATGTCGTGCAGACTCATCGCGTCCGACAGTGCGACGTAGCTGCCGGGGTCGAAGCGGCGGGTCAACTTCTCCGCCTGGTGGTCCAGGTAGGACTGCACCGCGAAGCGCCCATCAGACAACGCATCCTCGCCAAGCTGGTGATCCCGGCCGAACCGGGCGGCCAGCTCACGCTCGGTCCGGTAGGTCAGATGCGCGATCCGCCGGGCGATGCCCATGCCGGTCAGGGGGCTGCGGCCGGTGGCGTAGTAGTCGCCGCCCTGCCAGTCCGGGTCGGCCTGGATCGCCTGGATCTGGATGTTCTGTGTCGCGATCTGGTCGGCGGTGGCCGCCGCCGAGGTCGCCATGACCAGAGCCGTGCCCACCCGCTCGGGATGCTGGACGATCCACTCCAGCGTGCGCATGCCGCCCATGGACCCACCCATGACGGCGGTGAAATGGTCGATGCCGAGGGCGTCGGCCAGAGCAACCTCCACGGCCACCTGGTCGCGGATCGTGATGCGCGGCCAGCGCGAACCGTAGGTGGCTCCGTCCGGCGCAGGCGTCGACGGCCCGGTCGTTCCCTGACACCCGCCGAGCACGTTCGACGACACCACGAACCAGCGCCGGGTGTCGATCGCGTTACCGGGACCGATGAGAGCGTCCCACCATCCGGCGGTCGGCTGCCCTGGGCCCGTCGGCCCGGCAGCATGGGCGTCGCCGGTCAGGGCGTGCTGCACCAGTACCGCGTTGTTGCCGTTGTACGTTCCCCACGTCTCGTAGGCGACGCGCACCTCCGGCAGGTGGGCGCCGAGCTCCAGATCCATCGCACCAAGATCGGCGAACCGCCGCCAGGCAACTGGATCCCCCTCGCGCCACCCGCCGGAGGTGCTCATCGCTCAGGCCTCTTTCGCTGCGCGGAACCCCGCCTCGAGGTCGGCCAGGATGTCGCTGATGTTCTCGATCCCGACCGCCAGCCGCACCAGGCCGGGCGTGACACCGGCAGCCGCCTGCTCCTCCGGGCTCAACTGCGAGTGCGTGGTCGATGCCGGGTGGATCACCAGGCTGCGGACGTCGCCGATGTTGGCCACGTGGCTGTGCAGTTCAAGTGCCTCGACGAAGCGCTTGCCCGCCTCGATGCCACCGACGATCTCGAAGGCCAACACCGCGCCGGTACCGTTCGGGGCGTACTTGCGACCCGTCTCGTGCCACGGGCTGCTCGGCAGGCCCGCGTAGTTCACCGACTCGACCTCGTCGCGGCCCTCGAGCCACTCGGCGACGGCCTGCGCATTCTGCACATGCCGCTCGACCCGCAGGCTCAACGTCTCCAGACCCTGCGAGATGAGCCAGGCGTTGAACGGCGCGACCGCGGCCCCGAGATCGCGGAGCAACTGCACGCGCGCCTTGAGGATGAACGAGAGGTTCGCACCGAACTGCGAACCCACACCGAGGTCGCGGGCGTAAACCAGGCCGTGGTAACTCGGGTCGGGCTCGTTGAAGTTCGGGTAGCGCTCGGGGTACTGCGCGTAGTCGAATGTGCCACCGTCCACGATCACTCCGGCGACCGCCGTGCCGTGCCCGCCGATGTACTTCGTGGCCGAGTGCACCACCACGTCGGCGCCCCACTTCAGGGGCTGCACGAGGTAGGGGGTCGCCACGGTGTTGTCCACGATCAGCGGCACCCCGAACTCGTGGGCGACCTTCGCGATCGCCTCGATGTCGAGGATGTCGTTCTTCGGATTGGAGATGCTCTCCCCGAAGAAGGCCTTCGTGTTCGGCTTGATGGCATCCCGCCACGACTGCGGGTCGTCCGGGTTCTCGACGAACGACACCTCGATGCCGAACTTCGGCAGGGTGTAGTGGAACAGGTTGTAGGTACCGCCGTAGAGACTCGGGCTGGACACGATGTGGTCGCCGGCCTCGGCCACGTTCAAGATCGCGAGGGTCTCGGCAGCCTGACCGCTGGCAACCAGCAGGCCCCCGACGCCGCCCTCGAGGGCAGCGATCCGGTCCTCCACCGTCGCCTGGGTCGGGTTCATGATCCGCGTGTAGATGTTGCCCAGTTCCTTGAGGGCGAACAGGTTCGCGGCATGAGTGGTGTCGTTGAAGGTGTAGCTGGTGGTCTGATAGATCGGTAGGGCCCGCGCGTTGGTCGCCTCATCGGGCGTCTGGCCGGCGTGGATCTGCTTGGTTTCGAAGGACCAGGCGTCGCTCATGGATGTGTTCCTTTTCTGATTTCGGTCGGTGCCGGAGTCGGAATCAGCCCGGGCGCTTCACGCACCGAAAAAGGAAAAGCCCCGGGCTTCTCGCCGGGGAACGCAGTGACGTCGCTCAGGCCCCGACGATGGAGATCATTCGGCAACACATACACATGAGCCGGCCGTTCATCGTCGAAACCCTCCTTCCGGTGCGTTGTGCAGAAGTCTGACACAGAGTGGACGCAGCGCGGAAGGGGGGTCCGGTCATTCGCCGATGCCGAGGCCCTTGTGGGTGCGGGTCAACGTCTCGTACAGGTCGCGGATGCGGGTGTGGGCCTCGTCCGGGGTCATCTTGCCGGCGGTCTCCAGAGCGCAGACGTACGCCACGCGCTGGGCGAACTCCTGCAGGTTGGAGTCGAAGGCCAGGTTCTCGGGGCTGAAGTCCCCCTGATACCGCGCGCCGGGGGTGCCGGACCCATCCTTGGCCGGGGACTCAGTCCCCCTGTGATCGGTCACGTGCTCCTCCGGTCTGCGGCGGAACAGCCACGTCCATCCGAACAGGTCCATGGCTCTCCAACCGCGACGTTCAGGGCGAATCTACCCTGCGGACGGGCCGTCTTCACACCTCGAACAGAACCGTTATGGGCCCGTCATTGGTCAGGCGCACCTGCATGTCGGCGCCGAACCTGCCTGTCGACACCTGCGCGCCCGCGCTGCGCAGGGCCTCGGCGAAGGCGTCCACCAGCGGTTCGGCCACCGGGCGGGGCGCGGCGGCGTCCCACGTCGGGCGGCGGCCCTTCCCGGTGTTGGCGTACAGGGTGAACTGACTGATCACCAGCAGGGGCAGGCCGAGATCGGACGCCGAGAGTTCCACCGGACCGCCCGGCGGCACGCAGACAGCAGACAGGCGGTCGCGATCGAAGAGGCGGGCGCCCCAGACCTTGTTCGCAAGCCGGGCGGCCAACTCCGGGGTATCGGTGTGCGTCACGCCCACGAGGACAACCAGCCCGGGGCCGTCGAAGCCACCCACGACCTCCCCAGCCACGCCGACCGACGCGCCGTCGGCGCGCTGCACGAGTGCGCGCATCAGATCCCGGGCCGGCGCACGACCCGCCCGGCCATCCGGGTGGCGGCTCCGGGGAGGGTGCGGATGGAATCCACCGTCGAGGTGGCCAACACCCCGGTCAGGTCGGTCGGGTCGATCTGCGCCAGCGCATCGGCCACCACCGCATTGAAGTCGACCTTCTCCAGGACCCGCTCCAGCGTCACCCTCTCCACGAGGGCGTCCATGTCCACTTCGCTGAGCACCACGTTCATGTCCACACGCGACAGCAGTTCGGCGGTGGTCTCCGGGCCCACCGTGGCCAGAAACTCCGCGGCGACCTCGGCCCGCTCGGCCTGCTTGCGCTGGAACTGCTGGTCCAGATCGCTGAGCCAGGCGTGCAACAGGCGGACCGGGCGGTCGGTGAACTCAACGTGGGACGCCATCGCCGACGCACGGTTGAAGTAGTGCTCGAGGTGGGCCACCACGTCGAACAGGGTGGACTGCAGCGCCGCGGCGAGGCTGGCCGCAGCGCCCGGCAGCACGGCGATGAGATCCGTGAGGGTGACCACTTCGGGTTCGCGGGTCTCGCGGGATGCCGCGGGCGCCATGCGGGAACGGGTGTAGCCGGAGGCGAGCGAGGCCAGCCCCATACCCAGCGACGACCACCGTTCCAAGTCGTCGAAGACCGCACCACTGAGCCCTGGTCGCTTTCCCATTCCTCCATGGTGCACCTGCCACGTTGCTGCGGACTCAGCCCGCCCCGGCGAAGCGCCTGCGGGAGGGACCCCGGTCCAGCCCAAGGCGGGAGCGCCGTCCAGCCGAAGGCGGGAGCGCCGTCCAGCCGAAGGCGGGAGCGAAACGGACACCCGGGAGCGAAAACGACCGGCCGCATCACTCCCCGACGTCCGCACCTCTCCCCGCTACAGACAGCGCGCACCCCACACCCGGCCCAGCCCAAGGCGGGAGCCAGACACCCGGGCCAAGGCGGCCGACGCCGCACCCCCGCTACAGACAGCGCGCACCCCACACCCGGCCCAGCCGAAGGCGGGAGCGCGGCCCAGCCGAAGGCGGGAGCGAAACGGACACCCGGGAGCGAAAACGACCGGTTGCATCACTCCCCGACGTCCGCACCTCTGGCCGGCGGGGCGCCGTGCGGGGGGGCGGGGGCGCCCCGAGCGGGGTTGGGACAGCCGCAGGCTGCTACCATGACGCCGGGACCTCTAGGACCAGCACCTTCCAGCCATGGGGTGTCTCCCCGCTGCAGACAGCGCGCACCCCACACCCGGCCCAGCCGAAGGCGGGAGCGAAACCACCGGGCGCATGACAGCGCGCACCCCACACCCGGCCCAGCCCAAGGCGGGAGCGAAACCACCGGCCGCACACCTCCCGCGACAGCAGAGGCCGCGCCCGCGCAGCCCCTACCCTGTCGTCATGACCCTCACCCTGTCCTCGGCCGCCGGTCGGCGAGCACTGGGGGCCAGCGTCGTGGGATCGGGCATGGCCTTCCTCGACGGCACGATCGTCACAGTCGCCGCACCGCACATCACCGAGGACCTCGGGGGCGGATTCGCAGCCATGCAGTGGGTGCTGGACGGCTACCTGCTCACCCTCGGGGCCCTGGTACTGGTGGGTGGCTCGCTGGGCGACCTGCTGGGCAAACGCCGCGTCTTCCTCACCGGCATCGTGGGCTTCGCGGTGGCCAGTGCCGCGTGCGGGCTCGCCCCCACCATGGCCGCGCTGGTGGTGGCCCGCATGATCCAAGGTGCCTGCGCTGCCCTACTGGTGCCCACCTCGCTGGCTCTGCTGAACTCGGTGTTCACCGGTGGCGACCGGGGCCGGGCGATCGGGGCGTGGTCGGGGCTGTCGGGCATCTTCACGGCCCTCGGCCCGTTCGTCGGAGGCGCCTTGGTGGATGCCTTCCCGTACGGCTGGCGGCTGGCCTTCCTCATCAACCTGCCGTTGGCGCTACTGGCGGTGTGGTTGGCCCGGGCGGTCCCGGACGAGGTAGGCAACCGCACCCGCGGACCCCTGCTGGCACAACTGGACCTGGCGGGGGCAGCCCTGGCCACCGTTGGGCTCGGATTGGTCGTCGGACCGCTCATCGAGATCCAGAGGCTGGGGGCACTCGCCTGGGCAGGGGTCGGACTCGGGCTGCTGCTGCTGATCGGGTTCGTGGTGCTCGAGGTGCGCCGGGAACGTACCGGCCAGCCCCCGCCGATGCTGCCGCCGGCCATCTTCGCGATCCGCACCTTCAGCGTGGCCAATCTTGTGACCTTCGTCGTGTACGGGGCGCTGAGTGCGGCGACGTTCCTGCTGACGATCTACCTGCAACTGTCGCTGGGGTATTCGGCGCTGGCCGCGGGGGCCGCCGGGCTGCCGATCACCATCCTGCTCGCCCTGGGGTCGGCGCGGGTAGGGGCGCTGGTCAGCCGGTTCGGACCGCGGTGGTTCCTCGTCGCCGGGCCGGCGCTCATGTCCGCCGGGCTGGTGTGGATGGGTGGGCTGCGGCCCGGTGACGGTTACGCAGGATCGGTGCTGCCGGCCCTTGTGCTTTTCTCGGTGGGCCTGGTGCTGGTGGTGGCGCCGGTGACCACCGCGGCCCTGCTGGATGTCGGCCCGCAGCAATCCGGAACGGCCTCGGGGGTGAACAACGCGGTGGCGCGGGTGGCCGGGTTGCTGGCGATCGCGGTGCTGCCCGCGGCGGCCGGCATCAGCACCGGCGGGGGCGGGCTGGAGTCGGGCTACGCGGCGGCCCTGCGGATGTCCGCGGCGCTGTGCCTGGTGGGGGCGGCGGTGGCCCTGATCGGGTTCCGGAAACGCAACGACGCCCCCCACCAGCGGTGAGGGGCGTCGCGCGCCTAGTTCAGGAAGCCAGGGCCTTGGCCTTGAGCTCCTGGAACTCCTGGTCGCTGATCACACCCTGATCGTGCAACGCCTTGGCGTTGGCGATCTGGGTCGCCGGATCCGCGTTGCCCGACACCTGCTTGATGTAGTCAGCCTGCGCCTGCTGGATCCGGGCGGCCTCATCAGCGGAGCGCTGGGCCATTCCCTTCCCACGGGCGATCAGGTAGATCAGACCGGTGAGCCACGGGATCAGGATCAAGGCGACGATCCACACCGCCTTCAACCAGCCGCTCAGGTCGCGGTCGCGCATGAGGTCACCGACGATGACGAAGATCAGGATCAGGTACGCCATGAAGATGAACGCGAACCAGATGTACTGGAGAACAGTACCGTCCATTAACTACTCCTTGTGAGTGTGATGCCCACATCCGGGCACGTATCGATTCTAGATACCCGGGTACTCAACCTTGATCACCCGTCGCAGGTGAGCCTCACGCGTCGTACTCCTGCACCTCATCGGACAGCAGGGTCTCGTTGCCCTCGGCGTCGATCGCGGTGACGGTCTCCTCCACGAACGAACTGCCGTCGGCCGCTTCCACCGCCACCACGTCGTCGATGACCGCCTCGCCGGTATCAGTGTCGATGGCCGCCACGACGTCCTCCGCCACGACGTCGCCCTCGTCGGTCACCTCCGCGGTGAAGGCCTCGACGACCTCGAAGTTGTCGTTCTCGCTCATGTGATGTCCTCTCGTCCGGGGAACCCGACAGTACGCCTGTGGACGCGGCCTCCGCGCAAGGAAGTTGCACTACGGCAACGTCCAGTCGATCGGCTGACCGCCCTGCGCAGCGAGGGCCGCGTTGGCCCGGCTGAAGGGGCGCGACCCGAAGAACCCGCGGTGCGCGGACAGTGGGCTGGGGTGGGCGCTGGTCAGCACGGGCACGTCGTGGTCGCGCAGGATCGGCGTGAGAGTCTGCGCGTCCCGACCCCACAGGATCGCGACCAGCGGCCGGTCCCGGGCCGCCAGCGCGCGGATCGCATGCTCGGTGATCGGCTCCCAGCCCTTGCCGCGGTGCGACGCCGGGCGGCCCGGCGCCACCGTGAGCACCCGGTTGAGCAGGACGACCCCACGCGATGCCCACGGCCGCAAGTCCCCGTTCGACGGCTGCGGCACCCCGAGGTCACTGACCAGTTCGGCGTAGATGTTGATCAGGCTCGGCGGGAGGGGGCGCACGTCCGGGGCGACGGCGAAACTCAGTCCGATCGGGTGTCCGGGGGTCGGGTACGGGTCCTGCCCTACGACGAGCACCTCGGCAGCGTCGAAGGGGTACGTGAAGGCGCGCAGCACATCCGTACCAGCGGGCAGATAACCCGGCTGGGAGCGCAGGAAGTCGCCCATCGAACGGATCTGCGGTTCCACCGGGGCCAGTGCCGCGGCCCACCCCGGGTCGAGGATCTCGGCCAGCGGCTTCATCGGGCACCCACGTCCACATGCGCGTCGAGCCAAGGGATCGGTTGATGCGTGATGACGACCAGCGAGCGCCCCGCACTGACCGCCTCTATGGTGGCCAGCACGCCTGCCGCCGTCGGGGGGTCGAGGTGCTCGGTCGGCTCGTCCAGCAGCAGGACGGGGTGGTCGGCCAGGACGGCGCGGGCCAGTCCGAGCCGCTGGCGCTCCCCTCCGGACAGGGTTGCGCCGTGCTGGCCGACCGGTCGGTCCAGCGCCAGTGGCAGGCCGACCGCGCCCAGTGCCGCAAGCAGTTGCTCGTCGGTGGCGTCCGGTTTGGCCATCCGCAGGTTGGCCGCGACATCGGCGTCGAAGACATGGGGGATCTGCGGGGTCCACAGCACCTGCCCGCGCACCTCGTCGCCGGCCCGATCCCGCAGTTCCACCCCGCCGAGCGTGGCCGACCCGGTGTACCCGAGGTAATCGGCCAGCACGTTGAGCACCGTCGACTTGCCCGAGCCGGACTCCCCGACCAGCCCGATGCGCCGGCCCTGCGGCAGGTCGAGGCTGACGTCAGAAACAGCTACCGGCCCGGTCGGGTAGGAGGCGGACAGTCCGGTCACGGCGATGTCGCTGCCCTGCGCCGCGATCGGTGCCGACGGTTCGGCCACCGGCGCCGTGGCGTCGAGGATCTCCACGAGCCGGCGGGCAGCAGATCGGACCCGGATGGCAGCCAGTGCCGAGGGGGCGAGCACGGCCACGGCCTCGTAGGCGGCCAGGGGAAGGAGCACGACAACGGCCAGGTTCACCCCGCGCAGATCCCCGGAACGTACGGCGGGTACCGCGACCAGGATCATGCCGATCACCGCTGCCCCCTGGATCAGGATGCCCAGCGCGGAGGACAGCGCGGAACCCACGTCTGTCCGGCGCATCGCCGCAGTGAGGCGCCCGTCGACCTCGCCGATCCGCCGACCGTACTCGTCGTCGGCGCCGAGCACCATGAGTTCCGGCCCGGCCTGCAATGCGGTGAGGACCTCGGCCGACAACTCCGCCTGCAGGGGTGCCTGTGCCGCCTGGCCGCGCCCGGACGACCAGATGATGACCGCGGGCACCGCGATCCCGCCCAGCAGCAGGGCCACAGCAAGGATCACGCCGGTGACAGGCAGCAACCACGCCGTCAGGATCACGGAACCGGTGCCGACAAGGATCGCGGAGAACACCGGCAGCATCACGCGCAGACTCAGGTCCGACATCGCCTCCACGTCGTCGACCATGCGCCGCAGCAGGTCACCGCGTTTGAACGCCGGCAGGCCGGCCGGGGCCAAGGGGATGAGCCGCTCGTACAAGGCGACCCGCAGGTCGACCAGAGACCGGAAGGCGGCCTGATGGCTCACCAGCCGCTCGGCGTACCGGAACACCCCTCGGCCGATGCCGAAGGCCCGCACGCTCACCACGGCCACCTGCAGGAACAGGATCGGTGGGCGCTCCCAGGCACGTGAGATCAGCCATGCGCTGGCAGCCATCAAGGCCACGGAACTGCCCAGCGCCAGCGCACCGAGTACGGCGGCCCACCACAAGCGTCCGGAGGCCGGGCGGTAGATCTGTCGCAAGCGGGTCACCGCCGGGTCGCGCAGGATCACACGACCACCCCCACCGCGATCGTGTGGTCGGCGATGTCGTTGATCGCCGAACGGTGACCGACCACGACAACCGTGGCATCCACCTCACGCAGGACGTCCACGATCGCCCGCTCGGACTGCGGATCGACCCCGGCGGTCGGCTCGTCGAGCATGAGCACGCGCGACCTTCGTAGCAACGCCCTGGCCAGCGCGATGCGGCGTGCCTGCCCGACCGAGACCGGCCGGCCGCCCTCTCCGATGACCGTGTCCAGGCCGTCGGGCAGCGCCTCGACCCACTCGGCCAGCCGGGTCTGCCGGAGCACCTCGGCGGTGTCGGTGTCCTGTCCCATCGTGAGGTTCTCCCGCAACGTGGCGGGCAGCAACTGCGGGCTCTGCGGCACCCACGCGATCTCCCGCCACCACTGCCGCACATCGACGTGCGCAAGGTCCTGCGAACCCACCAGCACCCGGCCGCTACGGGCGGGAAGGAAGCCGAGCAGGGCGTTCAGCACAGTCGTCTTACCGGCACCGGAGGGCCCGTTGATCACCGTGATCCGGCCCGCCGGGATGGTGGCCGTCAGGTCCATGACCACCGGCTGTTCGTCGTACCCCAGCGTCACCGACTCCAGGGTGATGTCCGCGTCCGGGGTCGCCAGGTCCGCCGTGCCGGTGGTGGGCGGCTGCTGCTCCAGGACCGCGAACACGCGGTCGGCGGCGTCTGCCCCCTCCGCGGCGGCGTGGAAGTGCTGCCCGACCATGCGCAGCGGCAAGTACACCTCCGGGGCGAGGATGAGTACCGTAAGCCCCGCCATCAATGTCATGTCCCCGGCGACCAGGCGGACACCGATCGACACTGCGATGAGGGCCACGGACAGGGTCGACAGCAGTTCCAGCACCAGCGCGGACAGGAACGTGATCCGCAGTACCCCCATGGTGGCCCGGCGGTGTTCCTCCCCCACCGCCCGGATCTGCCCGACCTGGTGCTGCGCCCGGTTGAAGGCCTTGAGTGTCGGCAAGCCCTCGACGACGTCCAGGAAGTGGTTGCCGAGCACGGACAACCATCGCCACTGCCGGTCAACCCGGGACTGACTCACCCAACCCACGAGGACCATGAACACGGGGATCAACGGCACGGTGAGCGCTACGATGACCGCCGCCAGCACATCCTCGGTCAGGATCGCCGTGCCCACGATCAACGGCACGACCACCGCCAGCACCAACTGCGGCAGGTAGCGGGCGTAGTAGGCCTCCAGAGCGCCGACCCCGCGCACCAGCAACTGGGCCAGCTCACCGGTGCGCTGCGTGGACAACCAGGCCGGTCCGAGGCCCATCATGTGCCGCCACGCCGACATCCGCAGCTCACTGATCGCGGTGGCTGCGGTCCGGTGGGCCAGCCATTCGGCCAGGAACGCGACCAGGGCGCGCAGGCCGATCACCACCGCCAGCCGCACCACCTCGGGCATGACCCCGGCGAGGTCGGCGCCTTCGGTGAAGACCCGCACGATGACCCCGGCGATGAGGAACGCCTGGGCCACGATGAGCAGGGCTTGGACAGCCTGGACCACGACGCTGGCGACCAGGAAGGTGCGCGTGGAACGGGCGTACACGAGCAGCCGCCGGTCGAATCCACGCACGCCTGTCAGCGTACGCAAGTGACTCCGGGGCGCAGCGGTGGTGCTAGCGCTTCACCTTGCCCGGGAGGATGAAGTCGTAGTCTCGCCGGAACAGCCGCCGGGACGCCCGGTCCAGTCTCCGAACCCGTAGGAACAGTTCGAGGGTTGCTGCATCCTGCTTGTAGTAGTCGTCGACCTGCGAGCGGGCGATGGGCTCGAGGTCGTGCGCGTCGAGCCACTCGTTGGCCGCCACGATCGCCTCAGGCAGGCGGGTGGCCGCGGATTCCTTGTGGAAATTGCCCAGCAGGTCCACGGCGACCAGTCGCGGCTGGAAGTAGTCGTCCATGTACTCGGTCATCGCGCCCTTGCGGCGGTAGTACGCCCGCAGCCCCGGCGGGATCGCCGACAACAGGATCTCGTGGTCGAACAGGTACCGGCCACCGTCGCGCACGAACGGGGTTCCGACGTCCAGCAGCACCGGATCTGCGGGTTCGGTGAACGACCAGTTGGACAACTGCGCGTCGATGGCGACCTCGGGACGGTCACTGCGCTGCGCCAGAGCCCACACCCGGTCCATCACCTGCTGGATGGCCGCCGCCAGTTCCGGCTCCCCGGCGGTGTGCAGGATGGCGTTGCCCAACTGCCCGACCAGCGGCTGGACGAGGTAGACCACCGGTGGGCGTGTTGGCCGGTCGATCAGCACGATCTGCGTGTCGAGCACCCGGATCCCGCTGTCGCGCACCGCGTCGATGTAGTCCCGGACCAGCTCGCAGTATCGCTGGGCCATCGCGTGATCGGCGAACCCCGACATGCGTTTGGCGACCTGGCCCTCCAAACCGGGCACCAGCAGCGCAGCGGAGATCTCCCCATACGCCAGAATCCGCACCCCTGCCGGGTGGGCCGGGTCCAGGCCCGTCTCCAGCCGCTCGAGGACCTCCTTCACAGCGCCACCGCGGCCGCGCACGCCCGGTCGAAGGCCGCAAGGACCTGCTCGCGATCCGCGGTGGTCATGAGCAACCCGGGCTTGACCTGCAGCACGCTGCGGTCGAACCCGGCGAACATGGCCCACACCCCCTGGTCGAACATCAGCCGGGTCATGAGCATGCCCCCCGCCTCGTGGGCGAACCGCACCCCGATGATCAGTCCGGTCTGGCGCACCTCGCGGACCCACTGCGGGTAGGCCCGCTGCAGCGCGGCCAGCCCCTCCCGCCAGGCCTCGATGGCAGCAGCCAGGTCGGGGATGGCCCGCTCGGTGAGGTCGAGCACCCGCTCAGCCACCCGGCACCCCGGTTCAGCGCCGCCGAAGGTCGACACGTGCGCCCACCCGTCGGTCTGCAGCCACTGCCCGGCCCGGTCATTGAGCAACGTGGCCGCGATCGGGTAGATGCCCCCCGAAAGCCCCTTTCCGGTCACGAGGATGTCCGGCTGCACACCGAAATGACCCACCGCCCACATCTGCCCGCTGCGGCCGAGCCCGGTCTGCACCTCGTCGGCGATGTACAGCGCACCGGCGTCGTCGCACAGGCGGCGTACCGCCGGCAGGTAGTCCGCCGAGGGCCGCGGGAACCCCGCGGTGGCCGGCACGGTCTCCAGGATCACGGCCGCCGCCGGCTCCTGCAGAGCCAGGGCCAGCGCCTCGGGGTCGTCGAACGGCACCCGGGCCACGTCAGGGTCGGTGGACAGGAAGGAACTGGCTGCCTGTTCGTCACCGGCGGCCAGCGCCAGACCGGTATGTCCGTGATAGGCGTCAGTGATGGCCACGATGCGGCGCCGACCCGTTGCCCGCCGCGCGCTCTTGAGCGCGAGGTCCACGGCCTCCCCGCCCCGCTGGCGAACACCGCGTACTGCATGCCGGGGGTCAGGCTCACCAGCCGCTCGGCCAGCGCAGCACGCTCGGTGCTCGGGAAGTGATGGTTGCCGATGTCCAGCGTCTCCAGCGCCTGCCGGAGCGCTCCGATGACCTCCGGGTTGCGGTGACCCAGGTTGTAGACACCCCCGTTGAGATGGATGTCGATGAGTTCCCGGCCGTCGACGTCCCAGATCCGGTAACCCTCCCGACGACCGATCACCAGGTCGATACCGGCCCCGGTCAGGAACCGCACCCGGTCCGGGCACAAGTACTGCTCGGCCAGCGCAAGGGTCCGCTGCTTGGCCGCCGACGTCATGTCATCCCCGCGAGGTCGTCCCAGGACCGCCAGGCCCGCCGGTACAGCGCCGGGTTCTTCCCCGCCGGAACCGCTGCCATCGCCTGCAACCACTGCTCCTCAGCGGCATCGGCCGCCGCGAAGCAGTCGGCGGTGAACCCGGCCCGATCGGAGGCAGATTGCGCCTGCGTGCGGAACTGCGCCTCGAGGTCGTCGCGCAGTTTCGCGTAGGTGGCGATGCGCTCCGGGTAGTTCTGCAGCGTCGCGCGGTGCAGCACCTCATGGCGCCACCACCGGGTGCTCGGGTCGAACCGCTTGCCCGGTGCGGGCCCGGCCGGCAACCCGCCGGCGAACCACACCGGCTTGAAGACCGAGGTGCACGGAGCGGAGGTGCCGGTGAGCCACACGGTGATGTCGTCGGCAGTCACGTGCGACACCATCGAGCCGGTCGACTGGGCCACCCGGATCGGACCGGGGCCGGCATGGGCGCACACCGTCTGGCCGGTCACCCCCTTGGCCGGTGTCCACCCCTGCTCGGTGTCCCCGTGGTCGCGAAGCAGTCGCATCGCCGCAGCCACATCGATGTGTCCGCGCTGGGCGGCGAGGCTGTCCGAGGTCCGGCACTGCCGGGCGGCGGAGTCGGAAAACCTGGTGTAGAGGAAATCGGAACGGTCCGTGACCGCAACATCGCGCAGCCCCGGCGATGCCCGTTCGACACGCCCGAGGGTCAGCCCGTTGCTGATGGACCCGCTCCGGTCGACGCGCTGAGCCGCCCAGTCGCGACCGACCGTCTCCAGGATCCAGGCCTGCGTGCGGTCACTGATGAGGAAACTGTTGTCGTAGAACAGTTTGTGGGTGTGTCCAGCCTGCCCGCCCTGGCCGTGCGCCACGAGCAGGGTAGTGATGACCTCCACCGCCTCATCGGACGTCGCGGCGCGCTCGAGCCCGAGGCGCAGCAGATCCATGCCGAGCAAGCCGGGTTGCTTCTCCCGCGTCGCTTTCGTGAACACCG